>JAFYER010000011.1 GCA_017544165.1 Bacilli bacterium | reverse complement strand
TTTCAAATTTAACTTTATTTAAAGGTATTTCTTCATATGTAATAGAATTATTTTCAATTACAGCTTTCTCGCCTTTTTTATTAATTTCAATCTGTCCTTTAATTGCTTGATCTACAAAATCTACAGTTACGATTAATCCATAACTTGTATATTTATAATTTGATTCATCGCCAATTGAGAATACAACTCCTTCATTATTTCTTAGATACCCTTTTGGAGTTTTAATTTCAACTATTTTATAATTACCTGCTTCTAGTTTTAAATATGTTTGAGTTTTACCTGATTCATCAGTTTTAAAAGTATCTAATACTTTACCTCCAACATATTGTGATACATATTGGTTTGTATCTGTATTTAGTATTTTGAAAGATGTATCTGCTAATTTAATAACTTTACCAGTTTCTGCATCTTTCTTAACTATTTCAACATAAGCAGCTAACTTATTATTTAATATATTATAGTATTGTTCTTTTTCAGATTCATAATCTACTGTTACATAGAAATCATAAATCTTTTCATAATTTGGTGATGTATTTACTTGATGAAATTTCCATACACCAAATGGAAGATCAAAAGTTGCATATCCGTTCTTATCAGTAGTAATAGTTGTTAAAACTGTATTATCTGGATAACTGATTTCAAATTGAATATCTTTTTCTGCAGTTAAGAACTCTGTATTACCATTAATGTACTCATATTGTTTTAAAATACTAACATAGTTAGTTACAACTTCTTCGGTAACATTCATTGAAACATTAGCTTGACCTTTTGAATCAAAGTCATATTTGCTTTCATCTAAATAATATCCATTTGATGGTGTTATTTCTTTTAAATAATATGTTCCATAACTTAATACATTACCACTTTTAGCATAACCATTCTCATCAGTAGTAATTCTTGTAACTTCTGTTCCATCAGTTCTATATATTCCATATACAGCACCTTTTAAAGTTGCTTGTCCTTGTGCTATTTCTGTATCTCTATCTGCTTTTGTCATTTCAAGTGATCCAAGATAAGAATTGATTTTGAAACTAGCTACTACTGGATCTACTGTACCTGGAACCATCATATTTTGTTTACCTTCAATTGTAAATATTTTATATTCACCACTATAAGGCATTTGCTTTGTTAATTTAACTGTTATATTTCCATTAACTGTAGGAGTTATCGTTAAATTGTTACCATCAATTGAATAATTTGCACCAGTTACTGATACATTATAATTTTGCAATAAATCATTAGTATCTGTAAGTGTAATAGTTTCTCCTACTTGTAATGTATATTCGCCACCATTAAATGATGGTTTATCATAATGATGAGCAATCAATCTTTCTATTTCTGCTTTTTCAGTTGAAATATCTACTACTGTACCTTTTCCATAACGAGCAGTAGAAAACTTTGTGTTATCCCCAATTCCTATAATGGTATCCCAAAGCATTCCTTGAGTTGCCATACGATACTTTTCTGTATTATGACCAGGGTATGTATAACCATAATATCCAATTAATAATAATCTTTCTTTAATTGAATTTGGTAATCCTGTAGCTGAATAATTGGTTTGAGGATAATTTACACCTTCAACTACTCCTGGCTCTATACAATAAGCGACTTCATTATCCATTGTGTAGTGTTTAAAATACCATGAATGTTCACTTCCATCTGGATAATATCGATCATAATAATAATTTGTATTTTCTTGATGTAAAGTTGCAGCATGAACATCTGGTGCAGTTACGAAACCACACAAAGCTATTGCTACAATAAACAATAAATATTTAATCTTATTTTTCATAATTCCTCCCTAAATTTTTCCATTAAAAAAACACCTATTAAGGTGCATTTTAAATATTTATTTATTTATATTTGGACATATCTATTTGATTTTTATATCTATTACAATTGTCCGAGTTGCAAAAGATATTTAAATAATATCCTAGTACTTTTCCTGTTGTTGAAGTAACTTCATAACATCTATAGTAATTAATATCTACAGTATCAATAAAAGCTATTTCCTCCCCTGCAGATAAACATTTACTTTGAGTAGATGTTTCAATCTTACCATGATGTATTGAATAAAACCAACTATTCGTATCTACAAAATCATCACGAACTTCCTCTTTTACTTTTGGAGGTTCAACCTCTTCTTGCTTTTGAGGAACTTCTGGCTCTTTTATTTCTTCCTTAAGTTCTTGATTTGTATTATTAATACTGGTTTCTGTTTTTACTTCCTTTACTGTTTTATTCTTGTTTTTTATGACATTAGAGTTACTAGCATTATTGCTCTCCAAATCATTCTTATTAGAGTTATGAATGCTAGAAATGTCATTTTCAACATTGTTATTGTCAATTTCATTAATTTCTGTAATATTTTCATCTTCTTTATCCTCCTTAATTTCTTCAATTATTTTTTCTGTAACTTCATAGTTAATTGCTTCTTTATACTTGCTTTTTGGATACAAAAGAAATAATAAAGCTCCAATTAGTAGAATCATTGATGAAAGAGTTAATAGTACTTTTTTCATTCTATTTCACCTCTTACTATAATTTTAATGTATATTTAATAACTATACTAGGATGCTACAAATCTAAATCATTTGTATCACCCCCTTTAAGATCAATTAAATCTTTTTCTTTAAGATTTAATTCTTTATACTTAACAATTGCATTGATAATATATTTTTCAATGTATCGTTTATCTCTCTTTAATAAATCTAGAGGTAATACTGATTCTATCTTTTCCTTATTGAAGGATATTTTTTCATTTTGATTTCCCTTATTCTGGGTTAATATATTTTCTAAAGAATCATAATCCAGTTTTTTATTTTTACTCAATTCTCTAATTTGAATAGCTTGTCCATGACTAGGAGTTAAATCATTATAAGTAATACTAGCATAAACAAGTTCTTGTTCATCTTTATTTAAATAAGATAACTCTACAGCAGGTTTAATTCCCATAGTTAAGAATGTTCTTTTATCATGTGTAACTGAGTTATCAACAAGTTCAAGTAATTCTGGAATTAGATTAGTTAACCTAATATATCTTCTTATATTCCTATCAGATTCAATTTCTGAATTTTGGACCTCGGGTCCAGATACTTTTTTACCTTGTTGCTTCATTGCATCATATTTCATTTTATATGCTTTTGCTTTTTCACTAGGTAATATTCTTTCTCTCGATATATTTGAATCCACCATTAATATAGTTGCTTCATCATCCGAAAGTTCTTTGACTGTAGCATTAACTTCTTTTTCACCTAATAATTCTAATGCGAGTTTTCTCCTATGACCTGATATCATTTCATATCTACCATTTTCTTTTGGTCGCACAATTATAGGATTTAATAAACCACTTGTTTTGATGCTCTCTTTTAATTCTTCTAACGATTCATCATTCTCAACTTTATATGGATGATTCTTAAAATTATCTATATCTGATAACTTTATTCTTTCTAGATTCATAATGCACCTCCAATCATTATTCAATGATTAAGTAAGCATTAAATCTAACAATTTGATGAACATAATTACATCTTTTTATTGGATTTGTATCAAAAGTTTTCCTTTTGAATTCCTTATAAATTCGGTATTTTTGAGTTTTTGTCATTTGAGCTTGATTTGCCCATCGATAACACCTAGAATAAAAGCACCTAATGCTGATAAAGCAGCACCCAAGGCAATGCTAAATTTGGCTCCACCACTATATTCTAGACATTCATCTTCACGTAAAATTTCCACTTTGCTCCTTTCTAAAGTATTTGAGATACTTTTATTTTTAAGGGTTAACAAGTAATAATAACTAAAGAATACTGCGTCAGAGTTTATGTTTATGTATTACTAACACTTTCAAGATTTATTACCCTATCAAATAATCTATCATGATTTTTATGAGATATGTAGATAATGGTTTTATGAGGAAAATACTTATATATATTGCATATAATCTTTTCTTCAGTTTCATTATCAACTTCACTTAAAGCTTCATCTAATAAAAGAATCTTACTATTTTTCAAAAGAGCTCTTGCCAAAATAATTCTTTGTTTTTCGCCCCCTGAAAGATCACTATAGTTGCCATCTATACCACTTTCATAACGAAATTTTTTCTTGCTAACAATGTCTTCGATTAAGCAAATCTTGTTTACTAAATCAAAATTCTTGGAATTACCTCCAGTAAAAAGAATATTATCTTTAATTGTGCCAGTAACTATGGCTTCTTTTTGACTTACATATGTAATATTTTGACGTATAGTACCTATATTGTAGTCTAAAATATTTTTGCCAGCAATTGAAATTGTTCCCGATTTTGGATCATAAATCTTATCTAAAAGAGCACAAATAGTACTCTTTCCACAGCCGCTTTTACCATTAAGTAAGACTTTTTCACATTGATTTATTTTAAAACTAACATTTTTTAAGTTATCAACATAGTTATTATAAGAAAATGACACATTATTAAATTCGATATCGCCATTAATAAAACTTTCATTTTTTCCCAACTCTTCTTCATTAATATCAATAAAATCACATATTTTTAAATAACTAGCTCGTAAAAAATTTATTTTTGGTAAGATATTAACCGCATTTTGAATTGGTTCAATCAGATAATTAATAACGTTATTAATTAAAACTAAATCAATAAAAGTAAATCTTCCTTGCCATATTAAATAAAAACCATAAGTGTTTAAAATAAAAATACCTATTTCCAAAATACTATTTTTTATCAAGTTAATAGCATTCATTTTATTATTTAAATCATAATTATCACATATTAACTTATTGATATTTTTGCTATTACTGCTTTTTGCCTTCTTTTCCAAATTTAAATTCTTATAGGAATTAATCATGTTGATATTATCAATTAGTTTTGCATTAAATTCTGTTTGTATATCGATATTTTGATTAATTCTTTGATAAAGATAAGAACTAATAATTACGGCAAATAGTAAATATAACAATAGCATTATTATTACAATCAATGTTAATCTAGGGTTTATGAATATTAGTATTACAAAAGCACCTAGAGCAAGAATGAATTCAACAAATAAGTTAATAAATATTTGTGAGAATAAATCTTTAAGGTTATATAATTCATTAATTCTAGTTATTATTTCACCTGTTGATTTATTGTTAATAACCCTTAAAGGGAGGCTAAAAATGTGATTCAAAAATTGATTTAATAGTGATATATCAATATTTTTATTTAAAACATTTTCAAAAAATGTTTTTAAATAAGCCACTATTATTCTAAAAGATACTATTAATAGAAATAATATCATAATAGTAAGTCTTATATTACCTGCAGATGTTAATAGCTCATAATTAAATTTAAAATAAAAGCTATAAATAATTGTCGATATTATTAATAACATACTGCTTAGCAACAATTTAAAAACTAGTACTTTATTTTGAATAATAATCTTTAAAAACAAACTTGAAAGACTTGCGCTTTTTGAAATATAAATAATTTCATTTTTAGGGCTAAGTTCAATGGTTACACCCGTAAAGATTTGATAAAAATCATTAATGTTCATAACAACTTTCCCTTTAGCAGGATTCATCAAAATGAGTTTATCATTTTTTATTTCATAAAGACACATGAAGTGATCTAAGCCACTATCATAATGGACATGAATTATTGCTGGAAGTTTTATTTGGTCGATGTTTTTATCTAGATATTTTTTGGCCAATGCATCAAAACCATACTTACGGGCACTTTTAACTAAATGATAAACTGTTGTTCCTCTCAGCGAGGTACTACAATCTTCTCTAATCTTTTCTAAAGAAACATACCCACCATAGTAGCGAATAATTGACTGAAGACAGCAAGGTCCACAGTCTTTTATATCACTTTGTTTTACTACTACTAATTTTTGTTTCATTTTTCCTCCCTTCACCTATACATATACCGAGTTTCTTTCTCATTTCCTTTTTTTTGAGTGAAAAAAACAAAATTTTTACGAAAAATTAACATTTAATGGGCAAATAATTTACAAGCATATTTTTACAATCTATTAAATATAATTTAACAGTTATAGGAGGAAAGAAATGATTAACAAACAAAGTTTATGGTTTATAACCCTTTTTTCATTGATTATCATTTTAGGAATTTATTATGTATCAATGCCAAGTGATGCACTCACCGTTTTTTCGGGTAACACCACAGATACCTCAAGCGCTATCGAGGTTACAGAGTCAGATATTATTATTGCCATGAAAGTCGAAGAAGAAGAAAAAATATTATCACAAATGGATGAAGCTCAAAAAGTTCTTTTAGATGAAACAGCCACTGCCGATGACAAGAATGATGCATATAAGACTTTGCAACTATTAAATTCTCAGAAAGGCAAAACACTTGAAATTGAAAGAATTATCAAAAATGAATTTAATTTTGAATCTTGTGTTAAAATCGAAGGCAATAAAATTAATATTACAATATCAAGTAAAAACGATGACATTAAAACAGCAAATAGTATAATATCTCGAGTTCAAAAACTATATGATAGTCAGATGTATATAACTGTTAAATTTCAATAATTATTACTAATTCCCGCACTTAATATGCTTTTTTTCATAAAATACAATGAAAAAGATTTATATATTAAGAAAGGAAGTATTATGGAAAATAAAATACTTACTAAAAGGGAACAAGAAATATTTGAACTTTTAGTTTTAAATAAAACCACCAAAGAAATTGCCAAAGAATTAGGTATCAGTGAAAAAACAGTTCGTAACCATATTTCAAATACCATGCAAAAACTCGGCGTTAAAGGAAGATGTAACGCCATCATTGAACTTTTAAAACTACAAGCAATTTCAATTAACTGAGCCTATTAATAGGCTTTTTTTGAATATATTAATATTTTATAAATATATTTTAATAAGGTGAATAATATGTTAAAAAGACATGCATTTCAAAAAATAATAAAGACTACTATTGCACTTTTTATTCTACTGCTATTATGCATTTTTCCTAAAAATGATTATCAAATCCCCGAAGAAGTCATCTATATAAATGAACCATCAATGCCAATATATGTCATGGATAAAAATGGTTATGTAGCAAGGACTATGGCTATTAAAAATGAAAAACTCGAGGATATCAAATACATTATTGACATTTTGACTATTAATTCAGTAAGTTCCATTAACTTACCTATTGGTTTTATGGGAATTATACCGGAAAACACCAAATTATTATCGTATGAGTTAAAGGATGGATTATTAAAACTCAATTTTTCAAAAGAATTATTAACTCTTGAGCAAGAAAAATTTGAAAAAGCTGTTGAAAGTCTTATATTTTCTCTTTGCGAGCTTGAAAATGTCGATAAAATAATGCTTTTTGTAGAAAATCAAATTATTAATAATATTCCTGAGGTTTTAGATAAAAAATATGGAATTAATAAAACGTATGATATCGATGACATTAAGGGTACAAATAAAACAACAATCTATTATCTGAGTAAAAATAATGATAATTATTACTATGTTCCTATTACTAAAATATCAAATACCTCGAAAGAAGCTGTTGAAGTGATAGTAAGCGAATTAAAAAGTGTGCCTATTTATGAAGCTAATTTAATTAGCTATTTAAATGCCTCTTATGAATTAAAAGACTATCAAATCATGGAAAATGCTATCCATTTATCTTTCAATAATCTATTACTTGCCAATTTAGATGAAAAAGATATCGAAGAAAAAGTAAAATATACCATATCGCTATCCTTAAGGGATACGTATAACATTGAGGATATCACGATAACGCTTAATTAAAAAACTTGATATTTTAGCCGTTTTATTATATAATCTTAAGCGTGATGTCCTCGTAGCTCAGCTGGATAGAGCAACCGCCTTCTAAGCGGTCGGTCGTTGGTTCGAATCCAATCGAGGATACCAATAAAAAATACTCGAATTAATTTCGAGTTTTTTTTTGCAAATTCTAACTATCATGTTATAATAATAGTTGATAAAAAGTGGGATAATATTGGGAGGAAAAAATGATTGGCACAAGTAGTCGCAGGGGTTGGCAATCTAGTTTTTATAAAACCTACTCTATCTCAGGAGAACACTTAAAAACTGAGCATAATCAAGGAAACTGCATTTTTGAGTTATTTCCTAAAAAGTCTTTTGAAGAAAAATATCGCAATAATAAAGGTATAATACCTGCAGAAGAAAATGAACGTTTTTATGTTCGCGAATATTGGAAACAAGTCCTATCCGGATTAGATCCCGAAAGTATCTATAGGGAAATAGACTACTCTATTTTGCTTAGTGATGAACCAAGTACTGAATTTTCTCATAGACACATTGTAGCAGCTTGGTTTGAGATTTTGTTAAATATTAAAGTACCGGAAATGTTAGCTAATGGTGTTCATACCGAACAAATTTCAAGACCAGATTATATTAAAGGGTATCTTGAAGAGGCTATGCGTCAAAATCGTAATATGCGTGGTTTTACTTCCCTTAGAGCATTATATTTCTTCGAAAGAGGAGAAAAATTAGAAGCTTTAGCAAATGAACTTGAAGAAAAAACTGGGCAATGTCAAGATGGCTATAGGCAAACTGCTTGTTATTTACGATGCCAAGCTGACACAATTGAAGAAAAATATCAAAGATCTTTGCAAGAGGAAAAACTAACTAGATAAAAAAGCCTTCGCTTATTAATGCGAAGGTTTTTATTTTTCCGTAATTACACCATCAATACTAAAACTTTTAGCATCAGTTATTTTTACATCTACTATTTTGCCAATAACATCATCACTTGCATCGATATTGACAAGTTTCATTGTATCAGTATAGCCATATACTTTATTATCATCCTTAACTGATTTTCCAATAACTAATACTTTAACTATTTTATTTAAGAGTTTCATATTACTTTCTTTTGAATATTTATTAACAACTTCATTTAAACGGTGTAAACGTTCCTCTTTTTCTTCACTAGTTACGTCATCTTTCATATAAGAGGAAGCAGTACCCTTTCTTTCCGAATAAATAAAAGTATATGCTCCATCATATTTACAAAAATTAACCATATCAATTGTTTTTTGAAAATCTTCTTCTGTTTCACCAGGAAAGCCAACTATTATATCAGTTGTTATCGCCACATTTGGTATTTTTTCTTTCATTTTATTAAATAAATCCATGTACTCTTTTGCAGTATATCTTCGATTCATTTTCTTAAGTATTTTGTCACTACCTGACTGTATAGGTAAATGAATATAAGGCATGATATTATCATATTTAGCTATAACATCAATCATTTTATCAGTAAAATTCCACGGATGAGATGTAACAAAGCGTAGTCTAGGTATACCTAGTTTAGCAACATTTTCAAGTAAATCAGCAAAATCATAATCAAGATGCAAATCATTTCCATATGCGTTAACATTTTGGCCAAGTAAAGTGATTTCTTGATAATTATTATCCACTAAACATTTACATTCTTCTAATACTTCTTCCATTTTGCGACTACGTTCTCTACCCCTTGTAAAAGGAACTATACAATAAGTACAAAACTTATCACATCCATACATGATATTTACCCAAGCACATATTTTAGAATCCCTTTCATAATTGATATTCTCAGGAACAATATCACTATTTGAGTATACTTCAATATTTTGTTTTGAACTTTTTTCAATAAGTAATTTAGGCAAATCATATAAATTATTGGTACCAACAATTATATCAACATATTTATGATTTTTTTGAATATCTTCGATGACATCCTCTTGACCAGCCATACAACCAGTAATGGCAATGATTAAATTTGGTTTTTCTTTTTTAAGATGCTTACACCTACCCAAATATCCAAATACTTTATCATGAGCATTTTCTCTAATAGCACAAGTATTTAAAATTACAACATCTGCTTCTTCCAGCTTTTCAACGTTTGTCATTCCAAGCATTTGCATATATGCTTTTATTTGCTCACTATCATGCACATTCATTTGACAACCATATGTTCTTAAGAAATACTTTTTGCCTTGATAAATGGCATCATATTTGATATTTATATCTAAATATTTAACATCGACTTTTTCTCTATTTTTGGCATCATTATAATTTGGTAATTTCACAAAACCACTTCCATGCCGTATTATAGCAAATCATCAAATAAATTGAAAGGGGTTTTGAGGCTCATTCCTTTATAAGGAGTAATAAAAAATAATAAGGGTATACAGTGTATGAATAATATAATTAAAATAGGACTATTGTGTTGATAATTCCCCAAAACCCGCTTTCAAAAAGTAATTATACACATAAAAAAAGCCTAATCAAGGCTTTCGACAAATAGCGACAAAACTAGTTATTTTTTGCTTCTTTTTAAAACTATATTTACTTTATTTTCTGCAGTAATACGTTCTTTCATTTGGAGTTTGCGCATTAGCATTACTCTATCAAGAACTTCATAATCATCTTCCGGATTTACTACAGCATAACTATCTGAAGTAGCAATATTACTACTCATAAACGCGTTTTTCTTATCATCATTTTGGAATAATAATAATTTACGATTATCACCAGTTTTACGGCAAATATAAATTGTATCATCATATTTTTCGTAACAAGAAAGATCAAGTATTTCAAATCCAAAAGTTTTAACTAAATAAACTAAGAAAGGTTTTCTTTGCTTTTTTACTGTTCCAAGAAAATCAAGACCTTCATTAAAGCAAAAATGAATCCATTGTGATACTAAAAAAGAAGAAATACCTAAAGAACGATATTCGGGTTTTATATAAAGTCCAATAAAATTGCTATTATGTTCTTCCTTGCTAATTGTAAAATATATATATCCTAGGCATATATCAATGCCATTTTCTTTTTTGTAAACTTTAAAAAAATAGTTATATTTACCAGAAGTTTTCATTTTGGCAAAATACAAATAAAGATTACAGCCATTTATAGCGTAATCTGTAGAATATAAAACATCTGTATTTTCCGGTATAATATCGATAAACATTGACGTATCCCCTAACGAGATAATATTATATCAAATAAATTTAAAAAATAGACTTAAATATTTCTAAAAATATTTCCTGTGATATATCTTCAGGTCTTGCTCTTTCATCAAGATTGTTAGTTAATAAAACGTTTTTTATTACATTAAAGTCATATCCAGTTAAATTATTTTTTAAAGTCTTTCTTTTGTGTTGAAAAGCTTTTTTTAAAAAATTAAAGTATTTTGATTCATCAATATCATAATTAATATTTTTTTTAGTCAGTTTAATAACAGCGCTATCAACTTTAGGAACGGGATTAAAATTATCTTTAGAGACAAATAATTCTTTTTTTACATCATAATAATAGTTTATAAAAAGCGTAACATATCCATATTCTCTATTTCCCGGTGTCGAACAAAAGCGATTAGCTACCTCATTTTGAACCATAAACACCATTTCTTTAATATTAACACCACTATTAATCAAATGAGTTATAATAGGGCTTGTAATATAGTATGGCAAATTCCCAATAACATATAAATTATCATAACTGTAGTCTTTTAATGCATCATTTAAATTATTATTTAAAATATCATCATAAATAATATGGCAGTTATCCGATTCAAACCTATCTAAATATTCATGCATATCTTCATCAATTTCAATACAGATAAGTTTGCTAGGAAGATTACAAAGCTTTTTAGTTAACGCCCCTCTTCCTGGGCCTATTTCAATAATTAAATCATTTTCTTTAGGCATAAATAAAGATACTATTTTTTGAATAATAGTATCATTTTTTAAAAAGTTTTGACCTAAAGATTTTTTAGCTTGCATATGATGGTGTTTCCCATCCACTTCTTAAAACATCATAAGTAATTGATGATCTGCCTATATATTTTGAAGCATACTCTTCACTTTCCGATAGTAAATCTATTGCATTGCCTAAAACACCGCGGTCTAAAACAATTGCATATACTGGCGTTGAAGAAATTCTTTCAGAATTAAATCTAATTATTGATCCACATGGCAAATTGGCACTAGAGGCTACAATATTAACAATACCATAATCTGCATCTTGATAAGTTGTAGTTCCATCCATTATATTATATCTACTTAAACATGCTAAATGACCATTACATAAAGGGCAGTTATATGCATAACCAGTTAAATCACCAGTATAAGTATCCTTGGCGCTATATAATAAATCATAATTAAATTCTGATACTTTTAAAGCCATTTTAGATAAATTAACTGTTTTATTTAAATTATCGTTTTTTACTTTTGACTCAAAATTACCATTGCTTGTAGTACTTAAAAATACTACTAAAACCAATATAAGACTTTTAATAATATTTAAAAATTTTTTCATATAACCTCTTAATTGATACATAAAAATTATATACTTAATTTAAATATTTGTCAAAAAACGCTAGTTATATTCCAAAAATTTCCTTTAAGGTTGTTTTAGTTTCTATTTTTGGATAATATTCACTAAATAATCCCTTTTGTGCTCCAGTAGTTGTTCTACCAAGTCCATCATAAAACATTGCATGATTATTTGCTAAAGATGCTCCCATCGTGGCATCAAATATGTAATATTTTCCTTCATATTCAACATAATTCCACATATGATTTGACGACAAAACTAAATATGAATTAATACCGATATTTTGAAAAAGAATTTGCGATACTTTAGCAAAACCGGCGCATACAGAGCTACCTTTTGTAAAAAAACTATATATAGATTGGTTTACTCCAGATAGTTTAAAAAAATTATCATATTTATGGGATGCTACATAATTATAAACATATAATATTTTCTCTTTATCTGACATATTCATAGTATCACTACGAACATTATCAATTACTCTTTCAATCCTCATTGTGCCAAGTAGGCTTTTAATTTTACCTAAGCTTTCATAATTTTTATAAACTATCTTAGTTCCCTCTTTACGATAACTGCTTATGCCTAAAAAGCTTAGTAATTCTGGATGGTCTAAATAAACTGCTTTATAAGCATTTGAAAAAACATCTCCACATTCCTTATTACACTCGATTGTAACTTCATATTCGTCATTAACTGAATTTTCAATAATTTCATCATATATATGATAATCACTTTCTTTTAATAATTTATTTTTAAAATATTCATCACTTTTATATAAATTATTAATATAACTAGAGCTATTTTTATAATCATTATCTATCAAAGGATTTCCTTTTACTGGTCTAAGATAGAAATTAAAAATGGTCATAAAGATAATTAAAGCAAAATAAAAAACTACTCTTTTCTTTTTCATAAATCACCATAATAATAAAGTTTAGAATTAATAAATCTAACTCCAGGTATTATAAAAATACTATCTAAAAATGCAAGATCATTTCTAGCAGTATCTCCTAAAAGAGACGTTATTGTTTCTAAATCTTTTTTTTCGTGTAAATAAACAACATATTTTTTTCTAAGTGCATCTTCTTGAAGTGAAGGAGTACTAATCATGTCACTTTTTAAGTAAACTGATTCCTCAAATAATAAATCTAAATATTCTAAATATAATATGATTATAACATATTCCATATTACTTACATTATAATAGGCAGCTTCGCTTGATATCCTATGATCTTTTTCATCATTATAATATTTATATATTTGTTTGATTACATCCTTTGTAACAGAAGATTGAATACCATAAAAGTTAGCAAATTTTTGAAAATCATTATCATTTATTAATTTATTTGCTTGTTTTAACTCTCTTTTTGTGGTAATAAATGATACTAAAAAATCATACACAATGAAAAAGATAATATAACAAATTGTAAAAATAACTAAAAATATTAAAAATGGTTTTAATTTCATATTACTTTACCTCTATCATGAATAATTATACCATTTTTTTTGTTTGAAACTTTCATTTTTTCAATATAGCAATAAAAAAGATGCGTAAAAAGCACCTTTATACATTCTATTTTATTGGTTCTAACTTGTTTTTCCCACCCATATATGGTCTTAAAACCTCGGGTATATCAACAGAGCCATCTTCATTGTAATTGTTTTCTAAGAAAGCAATTAACATTCTAGGTGGAGCTATTACTGTATTATTTAATGTATGAGCAAATACTTTATTGCCATTTTCATCCTTATAACGAATGCCTAATCTTCTTGCTTGAGCATCAGTTAAGTTGGAACAAGAACAAACCTCAAAGAATTTATTTTGTCTTGGACTCCATGCCTCTATATCACATGAACGATATTTTAAATCAGCAAGGTCGCCAGTACAGCAAACAAGTTTACGAACGGGAATATTTAACGATAAGAATAATTCCACTGAAAAATTCCACATCTTATCATACCATTTTTCACTATCTTCAGGTTTACATACAACAATCATTTCTTGTTTTTCAAATTGGTGAATTCGATATACACCTTTTTCTTCGATGCCATGAGCACCCACTTCTTTTCTAAAGCAAGGTGAATATGAAGTCATGGTTATCGGTAAATCACTTTCTTTTAAAATTTGATCTTTAAATTTAGCAATCATTGAGTGTTCTGATGTACCAATTAGATATAAATCTTCACCTTCGATTTTATACATCATGTTTTCTTTTTCCGTAAAAGACATAACCCCATCAACTGCGTCACTTCTAATCATGTATGGTGGAATGCAGTATGTAAATCCTTTATCAATCATAAAGTCTCTAGCATAAGCAAGAACCGCTGAATGAAGGCGAGCTATATCACCCATTAAATAATAAAAACCATTACCAGTTACTCTTCCAGCTGCATCTTTATCAAGTCCATTAAAAGAAGCCATAATATCAGCATGATAAGGTATTTCATAATCTACTTTCTTTGGATTACCAAAGACTTTTTCTTCGACATTTTCGCTATCATCCTTCCCTACTGGAACATCGGGTGCCACAATATTGGGAATTGTAAACATAATTTCTTTTATTTGAGCAGCAAGTCTTTCTTCTTCGACTTCAATTTCAGAAATTTCCGTATTTATTTCGTTAACACGCTTTTTAGCTTCCTCTACTTTATCCATTTCTTTATTACGTACATATAAGCCAATATTATCACTTACTTTATTTCTTTCAGCTCGAAGATCATCGGCTTTAACTTTTATTTCCCGATATTTGATATCTTTTTCATATACTTCATCAACAAGTGGTAATTTTTCATCTTGAAATTTCTTTTTAATATTTTCTTTTACTAAATCTCTATTTTCTCTTATTAAATTTATATCTATCATTTTTCTTCCTCCTTTATTAATTCAAAACGATATTTTTGTTTAACATCTGGATATTTTTCATGGTCAACTTCCGAGAGAAACATCGCAAGTGGTCTTACCCAATTTTGACCATCATGATTATAAACAACGACATCTTCCGTTGTTTCACTATCCTTAGCAAGTAATAAAACTTCACAAATATAACCTTTAAAATGTCTATATTTTTGACCTGCTTTAACAATTCTTTCCATCATGTCCTCCTAATAAAAAAAGATGGCACTATTAAGGAGTCTTAAGACGGTACCATCCTTTATTTAACTTGATTTTTGATAACGGAATTACCCGTAGTTTATTAAACTCTCTAGAAAGGAGATTCGTATAATTATTTTTATTCTTTCCCACCAACCAAGAACTCTCTTTAAAAAATCAATTATATTACTAGTCTTTCGTCAACAATTTATATAAACAATTATAATACTTAAATTACGATTAAACAAGGGAAAAACTATATTTTTTTAAAATGATAAAAATTTCCAATTGCTATATTTTTATTCCTGATATATAATTTTTATAGAACATTTGTTTGTGAGGAATAATTATGGAAAATATCTATATTAACCGAAATATCTTATGTATTGATTTAAAAAGTTTCTTTGCATCATGTGAATGTGTAGAGCGTGGTCTTGATCCTTTTTCTTATCCTTTGGTGGTAGCTAATAAAAATCAAGGAAATGGTGCTATGACTCTTGCGGTAACTCCTTTTTTAAAAAAACAAGGAGTTAAATCACGTGGAAGACTTTTTGAAATACCTAAAGGCATAAAATATGATATTGCCATGCCAAGAATGAGTTTATATATAAAAAAAAGTAAAGAAGTTATTGGGGTATATCTTGATTATATTTCCGAAGAAGACCTGCATATCTACTCTATTGACGAATGTTTTTTAGATGTCACTCATTATTTAAAAATGTATAAAAAAACTGATTATGAACTTGCTTTAGAAATATTAGATAAAATAAAAGAAAAAACTGGCCTTACTGCTACATGTGGCATTGGACCTAATATGCTTCTTGCTAAAGTATCTATGGATATTGAAGCCAAACATAATGCTGATTGCATTGCTAAATGGACTTATGATGACATTCCTACAAAATTGTGGAAGATTAGTCCCCTTAGTGAAATGTGGGGAATTGGCTCTAGAATGGAAAAAAATTTAAATAAAATAGGTATCTACTCTCTTGAGGATTTAGCTAAAACGCCAAGAGGTATTTTAAAAGATAAATATGGTGTTATGGGTCTTGAACTTTGGAATCACGCTAATGGAATTGATTTATCAGTTATTTCCGATTATAAAGTAATGCCCAAAGATAAATCATTTTCACATTCCCAAGTTTTATTTAAGGATTATAATGCGCAAAATATTAAAATTATTATTTCCGAAATGGTCGAAGTTTTAACTGCTCGACTACGTAAAGGCAGTAAACAATGCACGATTATTGGGTTTGGAATTGGCTACTCTAAAAATGTTGGTGGTGGTTTTTATCATACGATAAAATTAGATGCTCCGACTGATACTAATAAAGAAATTTTAAATACATGTGAAATTATTTTTGATAAATTTTATGAAGAATTACCTATTCGCAAAGTTTCCATTTGTTGCGGTGGACTTTGTGAAAAAGTCGGAGTTCAATTAAGTTTGTTTACAAGCTATAAAGATATTAAAGATGAGGAAGATATCAACGAAGCTATTGATAGAATTAAGCAAAGATTTGGTAAAAATAGTCTTTTAAAAGCATCATGCTTACTCGAAGATTCTACTGCTATTGAAAGAAATAAAAAAATTGGAGGTCATCATGCCTAGTATTGATCGAGGGATGATTAAATGGGCTCCCTTTAACTCCGTTATTTCTAGCAAAGAAGTGGTTCATAGCGTTCAACAGGAAAGAAACAAATTTAAAATGCCCATTTTTTCCGATGAACAAAAACAAAACATTGAAAGTAAATTAATCGAAGCTTTCTATGAGCAAAGAATAATTTGTATTGAATATTTTTATGCTGATAAAATTGTTCAAAAAACGGGTACCATTAAAAAAATAGATCCTACATTTCATAAAATCTATTTTAATAATCAAATCTTAATCTTTGAACAAATTTTAAAAATAAATTAAAGCGCTAAAAAATTTCTTATTATTAAATATGCTAGACCTGCCGTAATTAATAAAACCACAGCTGTACCAATTATTTGAGCAACTTTACTTGGTTCTTTTTTCTTTTCTGTTTCAACTTCTTGTGGTTTTTCAGCAATTGTACTCTCATCAACAACTAATGCAACTTCGCCTTCAGCTTTTTGAACTGGAGCTTCTACTTGTGTAGTTGTAGCTGCTGGAGTTTCTACAACAACAGGCTCACCTGAAACAGCTGGCGTAGCGATTGGTTCTTCATTAACCACTGGAGTTTCTTTAGAAACAGATACTACCCCTGTTTGATTGCTTTCCTCACTAACTATAGGATCTTGCACTACAGTTGCTTCGGTTTCTACAGGTTTTTCAGGAATAACAGGAGTAGCCACATAAGCATCTTCCTTTGTTTCAGATACCACAGGGTTTTCAATTGTAGGTGCAGGTTCTACATGAGTTTCTTCTGTTACAACTGGCGATTCAATAACTGGTGCAGCAGGCTCTACAGATTCTGGGGTTTCTTCAACTACTGGAGGTTCTATCGTAGGCTCTGATTGAGTTTCTACTGGAGCCTCTACAATTGGCTCCTCTGCAAATTCTGCTAAAAGTGGTGAAACATTTACGCTAGCTTCCTCATTTGTTTCTGGCATTTCTATAGTTTTATTCTCTTCCATAATATTCTACCTCTATTATATTATGACATAAAAAGCAAAATATTCATAGTCCTAAATTTAAAATAATTAATTTTTTGGTTTAAAAAGGATTGAAAAGACAAAAGCAATTATTACTGCTGAAGTTATAGCAAGAGAACTTTTGCTTAAAAGTCCAGCAAAAATCCCTAAAAAACCTTGCTCATTATATCCTTGCATCCCACCTATAAAAAGCATGTGGCCAAAATTGGATATTAAAATAGTAGCGCCTGCCCCTGCTTTTTCAATTAAAATAGGATAAATGCCAAAAAAAGATAATATAGCTCCAAAAACGGTAAAAATCGATGTTATATGGCCAGCTGTAAGTTTCGTATTATCTAATATAACTTGACCAATCATGCAAGTAAACGCAGGAAGTAAAAAAGCATTTAAATAAATCATTAAAGCACCTCGATTTCTATAACATGGGATATTGCCGGAATTGTTTGGTGTTGATTGACAAGTACCGGGGTATGTAATGATCCTGTTCCAACAAGTAAAATTTTATGATACTTTTCTTTTGTTAAAATGTTGCAAAAAAAATATAACGGAAGACAACAAGGACCGCTGCCACCAGAATAGGTATCTTGATTTTGTTTATATATTTCACTACCACTATCAACAACATTGTTAAGTGTTTCATTGAAGGCATTTTTATAATATTCTTTTAAAATATTAATACCTATTTTGCCTAAATCACCCGTTAATATCAAATCATAATCATCAGGTTTTTTCTTATTATTAATTAAATGGTTATGAATTGTATCTGCACAAGCTGGAGCCATAACAGCTCCCATGTGATTAGCATCGTTTACTCCTAAATCAATTATTTTGCCAAATGTACCATTTTTAATCATTATTCTACTTTTTTCTTTGGAAACAACCGCCCCTACTGCTCCCGTAGCCGTTGTGGTTGCTGTATGAGGTTTAGTATTACCATACTCAGTAGGATAACGATATTGTTTTTCTGCTGTTAGATTGTGAGAAGATGTGAGACATATAATATTTTGGGCATTTTCACTATCTATTATGGTACTTGCTAGTAAAAGTGCTTCAACGAAACTAGAACATGCGGAATAAATACCAACAAATGGAATACCACAATTTCTAGCGGCATATGAAGATATAGCAATCTGATTAATTAAATCTCCACCTATGATATAATCAATATTATTTTTCTTCAAAAGATTATCGATAACCATTTTTTGCATTTTTATTTCAGCCATTTCAAAAGTTTTAGTTTCAAAATAATAATCATCAAAATCTAAATCATACTTTTTTAATTTACTCTGTTTCTCTTTAGGTCCAACAATTGTAAAATAATCTTTTAAATAAACATTTTTGAATTTTAAACTAGGCATAACAAATCACCTTCAATAAGCATAAAAAGAATGCCGAAACAATTCCATACAAAATTACAGATCCTGCTAATTTAAAAAAATTAGAACCAAGTCCAGTTATCATACCATCATTTTTATATTCTAAAGCTGATGATGTAACGCTATGTGCAAAGCCAGTCGTAGGAATAATAAGACCACATTTATATTTAACTATTAAGTTATCAAAAAAACCTAACGCTGTAAAAAATGATGCGCAAAGGATTAGTAAAAAACAAATAATTCCATAACTAAAAGATTTTGGTATGCCTAACCAAACAATTAATAATTTTGATAATATTTCACAAAAAAAGCCCATAAATCCTCCGGTAAAAAAAGCAATTAATGCATTTTTTAGCTTTGGTTCCTTTGGCTTTTTAGCTTTAATTAATTTTTGATACTCTTCTTTATTCATAATAATATTATTAACTTAGTATGATAATAATATACTAATAAAGTCGCATATATTCTTGCATTTTAGATAATCCTTTTTTCTCATATCTAGAAACCATTACTTGAGTCATGGCAAGTTTTTTGGCAACTTCACTTTGTGTCATGTCCTCATAATAACGGGCTTTTATTATTTGTTTTTCATCATCAGATAATTTTTCTAACCCTTCAGATAGTATTATTTGATCATCTATACTTGTTTTTTCTTCACACGCAATTGTCTCATAAACAGGCATTAATTCATGTACATCAAGACTCATAATTTCCTTTCCCGCCATAATAGCTTCATTAATCTTTTTTTCATCAATTTCTAAAAAGTCGGCAATTTGCCCATCTGAAGGAATGTACCCATTTTTTTGACATAAAGCATATCTTGTTTTTTCAATCATCTTGTATAATTTTAAAATATCTTTACTTATTTTAATATTACGATTATTTACAAGGGCATACATTTCTCCATATATATATTCATAAGCATAACTAGAAAACTTAGCGTTACTTCCTCTTTTATATTTTTTAATAGCTTTAAGCAAACCTAAAACACCCGCTTGATAAAGATCATCTTTATCGACATTATAAAAGCTGGAAGCAATTTTATAAATAAGTTTCTGGTTTTCTTCGATTAACTTTTCAATTTGCATTTTAAACACCCATTTTATCTAATGATTTAACTTTTTTTAAATGAAGTTTATTAATACTTTTGATTATTTCATCATTTGTTTCATGTAGTAATAATAAACCCTTATTGTTTTTAAAAGACGATTTAATATTCAATAATGAATCAATTCCATCTTCATCTATTTCTCTTAATGATTTTATATTTAAAATGCCATATTTTATACGATGTTTTAAAATCGAAGGAATCAAAAAATTATTTATTTTATATGAAGTACCTCGATTAAGTGTTCCTTCGAGGTTAATAAACAATATGTTTTTTTCATATCTCAAATCCATTTTTAACACTGGTATCACCTTTTCTATAAATAATATAGAGACTTTTGAAACAGTTTTAAACAGATTCGACAAAAGATAGCAATTGTTTTAACAGTTTTTTTAAAATATGAATATAATTCGACAAAAAAGTCATACCTTATTTAGTATGACTTCCTTGTATTTTCTCCATTTTCTTATATAAATCGGCTTTTCCATTTAAAAGTGGTGATATTGATTTTCCATCATTTAAAGTGACAATTGCTTTTGCTATTTTTTCTGAACAATCTACACTATTAAACCATTTTTGCTTTTTTACTTCATCTTTAATATAAGTTAGATTAGTTGTATAAAGACCATCAAAGGTATTATCTTCATAAGCTAATTCAAATCTTTCTATGCCTTCGGTAAAAAGGGAAAATGTTGAGCATAAAAACACTTTATTAGCGCCTTTTTAATTCATGAGCGACTTCTAAAATAGAATTTCCGGAAGCTATCATATCATCTACAACAATTATGTTTTTATTTTTGA
Source organism: Bacilli bacterium (assembly GCA_017544165.1). Taxonomy (GTDB): domain Bacteria; phylum Bacillota_I; class Bacilli_A; order RF39; family UBA660; genus UBA6448. The sequence continues at coordinate 29,851 of JAFYER010000011.1, read as the reverse complement.
CATCAGCCCCCATATAAGCGTGTTCAATGATGGGATTTTTGCCATTGACAACTTTTGATAAATCCCTTCGTTTATAAAAAACTCCAACTTCACATGAAAGCATTTCAGCATAATATCTTGCCCTTTCCATAGCTCCAAAATCAGGGCTAACAATTAGCATATCATTTAATATATCTTTATTATCTTTAGCAAATTGTTCTAGAATATTACCAGTCGAATAAAAATTTTCAAATGCAAGTAAAGGTACAGCATTACATAGATTTGGATCATGAACATCAAACGTTATTATTTCCTTAACACCCATACTGGCAAGTTCTTGCATGGCATATGCACAATCAAGTGATTCTCTACCTTTTCTTCGATGTTGTCTTGATTCATATAAAAGCGGCATTATTAAAGTAATTTTTTTAGCATGCCCACACATAGCAAGAATAATTCTTTTTAAATCTTGATAGTGATCATCAGGTGAATAATGATTATCAAAATCATGCATTTTATATGTCAAACTATGATTACCGATATCAGTTAGAACGTAGACATCTTTATCCCGAACTGTTTCTAAAATTGTTGCTTTTCCTTCCCCATTTGCAAAGCGATCGAGTTTTATGGGAATGATATAATCATCCTCATTTTTCTTAAGTTTTTTAATTACTTTGTTGACTTTATCCCCCATTTCCTTAAAATTATCAAGTACAATTAATGCTAAATCATTATTCATAAATTACCTCCTTATCTGATTTACCGATTAATATCTATATATAAAAAAAGACTATGAAAAAACATAATCTTTTTTATTCTTTATTATTTGAAAGATCAAACATTGATTTAATAAGTGCTAAAACATATTCTTTTTCCTTAGTTGGGGCATTATCTATTTTTTTAATAATATTATGAATATCCCTTAAAGTTATACTGAAATGTTCTTTTTTGCGCTCATCAAAAACTTTAAATATTTCCTCTAAAACTTTTTTTATAGACTTTTTATCTAAGTCTTTTAAATTGCTCGTTGTCATTTGATGAATTTTTTTACTAAGTGATGATAAATTGCTTAAAACAAAATCATCATTTTCATTTATTTTCCAGTTTGTTGGATAATGCACGCCAATAAACATGGCGTTTGTATCAACAACAACATTGTTATCACTATATAAAAGAGTACCTACATACGATTTATTAGGAAGATAATTCTCTATTTTTTGGAAAATTTGTTGATACCTTTTTGAATTATACTCAGTTTCCGTTAATCCCGGGCCATCAAAATTATATACTTTTTTTATTCTAATTTTTTTATACCATTTCATTTCCATTGCTGCAACTATGGCTAAATTTCCACCTTTTGAGTGGCCCACAACATCGACATTATAATCAAACATATGAACATTTTCTTTTAAATAATCAATAGCTAATTTTTGAGTATACGTCGGATATTCATAAATAAGTCGTAAGTTTTCAATCCAGCCTATCATTGAACCATCAGATCCTTGAAAACTGATAACTTTTTTACTACCAAGTGTAATTGTTATAGCTCCAAATTGGGTATTATTATCGATTATTTTGACATAATTAAAGAAACACATATTATGATATCTCTTTGAATCTTTTAAAATAGTAAAAATTTTTTTATCGGTATAAGAAACATATTCTGGTTTTGAGGGATAATCAAAATTGATAACTTCACTACAAAGCTCATCAAATGTTTTAAATTCAAAGTTTTGAAGTAATGGAATATAAGAAATGCATGCGCAAAAAAGATCATCCATAGCATTCCATGGTTTTTCTTTAATTGTCACATCCTTATTTTTTTTGAGATAATCATAAAAACTTTTCACATAATTATTATAATATTTTTTTAATAATAATAAAACTATTAACTAAATAAAAATACACTTTTTAAATTTCTTTTTAAATAATCAAAATAATTGGCTTTTAATACATTTTCATTAACTGTTATATCGTATTCATTCATTTTTTTGTTATTATCGTTTAATATTTCAACCTTACCTACTATATCACCTTTTTTTACTGGAGCCTTAATTTTATCTATTTTTAAATTAAATTGATATTTACTAATTTTATCATTTGTTTTTAAAAGTTCAATCGCATCATCAGTAAGGCTAACATCAACATATTGTTTTTTGCCTCCTTCAACTTTTATTTTGCCTAAAACTTCATCTTTACTTTTAATGAGATTAACTTTATAACTATTAAAACCATAGTTTAAAAGTTTAACCGTATCTTGACTTCTTTTTTCAATTGAATCCTCACCCATAACGACACTTATAAGGCGAAGATTATTCTTTTTAGCAGTAGCAGTAAGACAATAACCTGCATTTTGCGTATAACCAGTTTTAAGTCCATCAACACCTGGATAAAATCTTACAAGTTTGTTAGTGTTAACAAGCCATATTTTAGATCCATCACTTTTTTGTAAATACTCTTCATATACAGAAGTAAATTTTAAAATTTCATCATACTTTAATAGTTCTTTTGCCATGTAAGCCATATCATAAGCAGAGGAATAATGATTTTCCTCATCAAGGCCATGAACATTGACAAAGTTTGTATTTTTAAGGCCCATTTTTTTAGCTTTTTCATTCATTTTATTAATAAATTCCTCTTTAGAGCCATATGTTTTTTCGGCAAGAGCTACAACTGCATCATTAGCTGAAGCCATAGCAATACTTTTTAAAAGTTCGCCAACTTTATAAACATCTCCCGTCTGTAAAAATATTTGAGATCCACCCATCGAAGAAGCTTCCGAGGATATTTCTACTTTAGTATCATAGGATAGATTTCCTTCATTTATTTGTTCCATTATTAAAATTAGGCTCATTATTTTGGTCATAGAAGCCATAGGAAGTCTTTCATTTTCGTTTTTCTTATATAAAATTGTTCCTGTATTTTGATCAATCAAAATTGCACTTTTGGCACTGACCTCCATATCTAAAGCATTAACATTTGGAATAATAAAAATAAGCATTAATATGATTAAAAAAATTTTTTTCATATGACACCTCTTATAAAATGTATTATTTTATGCAAAAAAAATGACAAACACAATAATAGTTTGATATAATTTTCTTAGGAATGGAGTGATAAAATGGTCAAGAAGATCAAAGAATATAAACCAAGTAAATGGATATATGTTATATTTTTTACATTACCTTTATTTTTTACTTTATTAGTAATTAGAAATTTAGATAATGATTTATGGTATTTATTAAGTGAGGGACGTTATATTGTCCAAAATGGAATTTATAAAATCGATCCTCTTTCAATGCATAAGGGTCTTCATGTAACAGTTCAAAACTGGGCATCTGCTTCACTTTTTTGGATTATTTATAATCTTTTTAAAGAACCTGGAATGATAGTTTTGGTTCTTATCTGTAATTTTTTTATTTGTTTTTTTGCTTATAAATTATGCTTGACAATTAGTGATGATAACAAAATTCTCTCTATGCTATTAATGTTTGCCACCTCAATAACATTATCATCTCATTATATTGTTACTAGACCCCAAATACTGAGTTTTATTATTTTGCTGGCTCTCTTATACGTCTTAGAATTGTATATTAAAACTGATAATGGAAAGTACTTAATATGGATTCCTATTTTTTCATTTATAGAAATAAATATACACGCTTCATTATGGTGGATGATATTCTTATTTATTCTACCATATGTCATTGACTCATTTAAAAATAATTTTTTAAGAACTCAAGGTTACCGAAAAAAGCCACTTTTTATAGCAATTATTGTTGCTCTTTTAGTTGGTTTTATTAATCCATATGGTTATAAAGCTATTACATTTATTTTTACTAGTTATGGCGATAAATATATGCACTCATATATTAATGAACTTTTGCCCTTTACATTTTCTTCGAACAATCTAGCAAATCATATGTTCCTTTTAATATTAATAACATCTTTAATTTATGTATTCTTCAGAGAAGGAAATATTAGAGTAAGATATATTTGTTTATACTGTGGAACAATGATTTTAGGGCTTATGTCTATCAAGGGATTTAGTCATTTTGTATTAGTAAGTACATTCCCTCTTGCCTACTTTTTTAAAGATTTATTTCCCAAATCGTTCAATGATATTTTTCCTGAATTAAGAAAAGCATTAAATATATTTTATTGTATTGTGGGTGTGTTAATTATTGCCGGAACTTCAGCATTATTTGTTTATAAAATTATTACTGTAAAATTAACGCATAATGCCGAAGTAGCTATAGATGTAATAAGCCAATATGCTGATAAAAATAAACATACTATTTATTCTTCATTTAATGATGGCGGTTATGTTGAATTCCGGGGATATAAACCATATATGGATCCTAGAGCTGAACTTTATTTAAAAAAGAATAATAAAAAAGAAGACCTTTTCAAAGAATACTACGATTTACAACACAATATTTTAAATCGTGAGGAATTTGTTGATAAATATAAATTTGATTTTATGCTTGTAGGTTATAGCGATGCCCTTAAAGCAACAATGCAAGAAAGTACAAAGTATTTTGTACTATACGATGATTCAGAAAAACAATATATGGTATTTGTTCGTAACGATGTTTTTGATGCAGAAACTAGACAACAAGTAATAGATTCCTACTCTGACGCACTTGAAAAAGCAAAAGCTGAAGCCAAAGAAAAAGAAGTTAAAAATAATTAGCTTCTTTTTTCTTCGATCTTTTTTAATAATTCGTAATGATGTAAATTAGCTTCATAATAATCTAATTTTTTCTTCGTTTGTAAAATTATTTTTCCTATATAGCTTTTAGAAACTTTTTTAAACCCAGCTATTTCACTAAAAGATAAATCATCTTCGTAATATAGGCTAAAAATTTCTTGTTGATTTTTAGTTAGTAAAAAGCCATAAATATTATAAAGATCAGAATAATATACAAATTCATTCATTACATTAAATCCTTAAATAAACCATAGATATAATTTTCAATATCGAAGGTTTCTAAATCAGTCATCTTTTCTCCCAAACCTACAAATTTAACTGGAATATTAACTTCTTCTTTAATAGCTAAAACAATTCCACCTTTAGCCGTACTATCTAGTTTTGTCAGTACGATGCCTGTAATATTAGTAATTTCTTTGAAACTTTTTGCTTGCATTATTCCATTTTGGCCAGTTGTAGCATCAATAATTAAAAGTGTCTCATGAGGAGCATCGGGAATAATTCTACCTATTACTTTGTTAATTTTTTCAAGTTCAGCCATAAGATTGACTTTATTTTGAAGCCTACCAGCGGTATCAATAAGAACAATATCATTCTTATTATCGATAGCTTTATGTAAGCCATCAAATATTACCCCAGCTGGATCACTTTCGTCTTTACCATAAAAGTCAGTACCAACTCTTTCACTCCATAACTTTAATTGGGAAACAGCACCTGCTCTAAAAGTATCGCCCGCAATCATCATGACACTTTTACCCATTTCTTTATATTTATAAGCAAGTTTAGCAATAGTAGTTGTTTTACCAACTCCATTAACTCCTACTACTAAAATAACAGTTGGGCCATCCTCAGCAAAATTTATTTTATCTGTTAGGCTTTGATTATTAACGTAAATGATAAATAACTCATCGACAATAACTTCATTTAGGTATTTAGTATCAATAATATTTTCTTTTTTTACCCGATCTTTTATTCTATCCATAAAGGAAAACACAGTATTAACACCAATATCCGCCATTATCAAAAGATTTTCAAGCTCTTCGAAATATTCATCACTTACTTTTGTATACTTGATTCCAAGTAAATTAAGCTTAGAAACAAATTCATCTCTAGTTTTTTCCAAACCCTTATCATAAGTTTCTAAAATCTCTTTTTCTTTAGGTTCATCTATTTTTTGTTTCGTAAATTTTTCTTTTATCTTACTAAATAATGACATAATTACAATTCCACATTATGATAAATATTTGAAACATCTTCGATATCTTCGAGTAAAGAAAGAAGTCGCTCAAAAAGTTCTTTATCTTCACCTTCCAATGTTATTTTTTCTTTGGCAAACATGCCTACTTCATCAAATAGATATTCGACATCAGGTATAATACTTTCAATAGCATCTTTTAATTTGTTTTCATCCGAAGGATTAACAGAAATGGTTAATATGCCATCTTCACATTCAAAATCAATTGGTTCAATACCCTCTTCGATAAGCTTATCTAAAATAGCTTCCTCGTTATCACATTTAAATGATACAACACCTAAATAATCATAATTATAAGAAACACTATTGGAAACCCCTAAATTCTTATGAACCTTATTAAAAGCCGCTCTTACCATACCAACCGTTCTGTTAACATTATCAGTAAGAGTTTTAATTATTAGAGTTGAAGCACCAGGTCCAAAGCCCTCATAAACAACTTCAGTATAATCCTCGCCACCAGCGCCTTTAGCCTTATCAATTGCCCTTTGAATAATGTCGCTTGGAACTTGTAATTTTTTAGCTTTATCTACGAGTCTTTTTAATATGACATTACTATCCGGGTCAGGAACTCCTTTTTTAGCCGCAAGATATATTTCTTTGGCATATGTAGTATAAATCTTGCCCTTGGCAGCACCAGTTTTTTGAATACTTGCTTTTCTAACTTCATAAGCTCTACCCATAATTTCACTTCCTTTTTCTATGCATGATTATAACATATATGCTTATTTTCTGACAAATATTATTAACAAATACCGGTATTTGTGATAGACTTTAACTATAAGGGAGTTTATATGGTACACTTTAATTGGACAATTGATCAAATAAGAGATAGATATAGCTATTTATGTCATCTCTATTCAGAAAATAAAATAAATAACGAAGAACAAAGACAAAAATTAATCGAAGATTTGGCACTTTTAAAAAGCATGTTAGAAGATAAATGTTTAGAATGCCACGATGCAAGTTTACTTGAAAGATACCATGGAAAAACTGAGCAACTTGAAGATATAGATTATTTATGGGGTGAAATCCGTGATTTTTCTATTTGCACTAAAGAAGATTTTGCTACAGTACCTATTAAAACATGTAGTTTATCTAGAAAGGATTTGCTAGATCTTACCCATGATTTTTATAAACATTGTTTTGATCATTTTTTCTTTGGTAATTTTATGAAAAGCTTTTATCGCCGCAGAGATCATATTCTTTTTGAACCAGCAAATACGCCAGGTCTTAAAGAAGAATCTTTTAGCATTAATACAACCAAAGAGTCTTTTCTAAAAGTAAAAAGAGAGTTTACGTATGATGATTTAATAACAACAGCTCACGAATATATGCATGCAACTAGTTTTTTAATTAATGCAGAACACTTTTTGTATAGTAAAGAACCCTATTCCGAAATAGATTCCACTTTGGTAGAGCTTCTTGCTTGTGACTATTTTGAAGGTGTTTTTAAAGATCATAAAATGGACGCTTTAAAAGTAGCACTGCATAAAAAGTTTTGTGATGATGCACATAATATGTCTCACTTAATGAGTTTATATGAAGTAGAATCTGAACTTGGTTGTTTTAAGTGTAATCGGGATTTAAGAAGAAGAGCAACAGAATGTGGAATAACTAATTTAGATAGCGTACTTGATGACACCCCAATTGTTCCAACACTTGACTATATATTTGCTATAGAGTTTTATTACTTATATAAAGGAAATCGAGAAAAAGCATTAAATACTTTAAAAAAATTTATTATGATGGAATATGAAGATGATGTAAGGTATACTAGAGAACTCGGTAATTTAGGTTTATTTCCAAATGCCAATTCTCGCGAACTTCATAAAGAAAGAGTAATGCTTTCTCGAACACTAAAAAAACGCCAATAGGCGTTATTTTTTTTCGATAATTAATTTTCTAGTAACAAAATTAAATACCATTACCACAGCAGTAGCAAACAATTTTACAATAAGTTCATGGAAATGTAATTTATCAATTCCAATAAATAATAACAACTCATTGATGCCAAGGCCTACAACACTTAATGAAACAAAAATTATTATTTCTTTTGGAGTCTGCTTTTTAGCATCAAATACCCATTTTATACTAGCAACATAATTAAATGCAAGCGAAATACTAAAGGAAATAATTTGAGCTATTAAATAATGCATTCCCAAATGAGTTAATAAGGCAAAAATACCAAAATCAATTAAAAAAGCTATACCACCCACTATACCAAAACGAAATAGTTGTTTAAAAAGTTTATTCATTATGCTTATCCATCATATTCATTAGTATTTCATATAATTGCTTATGTTTTTTTACAATTACCTGTAGTATTACACCGGTTATCCACAAAAGAAGAGAAATAATTAAAAATATACAAGCTACTATTAAAGTTGGAAATCTTGGTACAAGACCGGTCTTATAATACTCGACAACGACAGGAACACCGAAACCCAAGGCAAGAACTAAGAAAATCACAGAAAAAATATTAAAAAAGGCAGATGGTTTGTATTCTTTAAATAAAATAGCAATTGTTTTTAAAACTTTAAAACCATCCTTAAATGTATTTAACTTTGATTCACTGCCTTCCGGGCGATCTTTATAGTTAACGGGGATTTCCACCAGATGATAGTTTTTATCAACAGCGTGTATTGTCATTTCCGTTTCAATTTCAAAACCCTTTGATAAAACTGGAAAACCTTTAACAAATTCGTAATTAAAAGCCCGATAACCAGTCATAATATCTTTTACATTGTTTTTAAATAACTTGTTAATAAAGAATCTAACCATTTTGTTGCCGAAATTATGAAATGGTCTTTTGTTTTCAGTAAAATAAGTAGATGATAATCTATCACCGATTACCATATCTGCTTTACCCTCCAAAATTAAATCACACATCTGCCTAGCATGCTCTGCAGGATATGTATCATCGCCATCAATCATTATATAACACTCGGCATCAATTTGCCTAAACATGCTTCTTACAACATTACCTTTACCTTGTTTATATTCATATCTAACAACCGCTCCTGCTTTCTTAGCAATCTTATCTGTGTTATCCGAAGAATTATTATCATAAACATAAATAGTTGCTTCAGGTAAAGCCTTTTTATAATCTTTTACCACCTTTTCAATAGTTTTTGCTTCGTTATAACATGGTATTAATACTGCAATTTTATCCATAAATCCTCCCTAAATAAAAAATATATTTATTTCTTTTTATGTTCAAATAATATATCTGTTTTAGCCACAACAAATAGTAGTAAGAGCATTAAAATAACATATATACCTATTGCGACCTTATTATTTCCAAGTACATAGAAAATAGAAACAACTGAGAATAAAATGTTAATTATGTAAATAACTAACACAGTTTTTTTTGTGCTAAACTTCATTTTTAAAAGTTGATGATGAAAGTGTTGTTTATCAGGTTCACCAATACTACGATGATGAATAACACGCCTTAATATCGCAAAGGCTGTATCAAATATTGGCACAGCTAATATTAGAATTGGTATAGCAAGCGAAGTAATTGTAGCAACTTTAAAACCTAATAAAGCAATGACCGCTATCATAAATCCTAAAAAGGTACTTCCACAATCACCCATAAATAATTTTGCCGGTGGAAAATTATGAACTAAAAAGCCAAGTGTCGAACCAAGCATTATTAAACATAATATAACATCTAATCCTTCAAGTTTATTTAAAACAAAGGCTATAATAGCTATTGTAACAAAATATATCGAACTTATTCCAGCACAAAGTCCATCAAGTCCATCAATTAAGTTAATAGCATTAATAGCCCCAACTATAAAAAATACTGATAATAACTTATTAACCATATCTGGAAAAACAAATTTTAATCCTAAAAGAGTTATTTCATCAAAAAATAATTTTCCATAAAAAACAACGATACATGCTGCTACTATTTGCACTAGAAATTTATATTTAGCACTAATTGGTTTTATATCATCAAGTAAGCCAAGCATCACAATAATAAACGAACCAATTAATATAGAAATCATTCTTGTTTCTATACTGCCATAGGCAATATAGCCGAATAAAAAGCCACCAAAAATTGCAAGCCCTCCAAGCCTTGGCATAGGTACTTTATGGACCTTACGTTCATTTGGCATATCAAGAGCCCCGATATGATGAGCGACTTTTTTTGTAATAAAAACCAAGAAAAAACTTATTAAAAATGTCATCAAAATAATCTCGACAACATTATGATTATTAACAATAAAATTCATTTTATTACTCCTGAGTCTATTATACATTAGTTAATAATAAAATAAAAGGTTAAAATTTAACGATAAAAAAAGATCTATTTTTAAAATAAATCTTTTTTGAAATTATACATCATATGTTTTATCGATGGCTTTTAATTCATTAAAAGTATCGATTTCAATTATATCTTCACTTTTGCATTCTCTAACATTCATTTCATAATTCTGTTTTTTTATTTCAAGTGGAACTTGATCCCAATACTTTTCTTTACCACCTGGTGACAAATAAACTTCTTCTAAATCTTTACTTAATTGTTTACCATCTTTACTAGTGTAGTAAGATATACCTATCATTTGATAACAATTAATGCCACCGATTCTTTGCTTCGTTATTATGCCATTTTTAACTTCAAAACACCAGTCATCAGTTCTATCAACTGGTACTCCTAAAAAATTACTTGAATATTCATATTTACGAATTAAATTAGGATTTGATAATAGTAAATCTGATTCTAATACATAAGCATTTTCTAACATGTCTTTAACCAGATACGCTGAAGATATGTTATTTGCTTCATTATATTTTTCATTATCAACAAATTTTATATTTGGATATTTGTGAAGTAGTACTTCAAACTGCTCTCCTAAATATCCTCTTACAATAATAATTTCTTTTATTCCTACAGCAACTACTGCATCAAGTAAAGATTCAATAATTCTTTTGCCATGGACCTTAACAAGTGGTTTTGGTGTATTTAAAGTGATAGGAACCATTCTTGAACCGAAACCAGCCGCTAAAAAAATTGCTCTTTTAACTCGATATGGTTCAAGACTTTGCTTTCCCTTTTCCGTAATTCTATTTTTTAAATCAATAAGTTCCATATCTAGTAGAGATGTCACTATTTTATTAACCAATCCTATAGAAAAATTAGTATCAATTGCAATATCTCTTTGAGAATACTTTTCTCTAGTATTGCCCTCGATAGCAACAAGAACTTCAAATTGTTTTTTAGTTAACTCCATACATACTCCTATTATGCTCTATTCTATTAATTATATAAATAATTCCTTTTACAAACATATTAATAATTAAAATTATTAAAGAAACGATTGCGGCTTCGCCAAGCATCATTGTGCCCTCATAATTATTAATTAAAAGCGATAATGGCATGGTTTCAACATTAAATAAAAATGCCACTGCAGATATTGTTACCATTGAATTAACAAAGAAATATGAAAACATTTCCCTAATAGTTTTTTTAGTACAAGGTACAATGACATCAATTATTAATTTGAAAATACTAATATTACAAGTTTTAGCAACAGCTTCGAAATTACTATTAACCTTTTGTAAAGCATTATATGCCATTAAATATGGTGAGGCTATAAAATGGATTATATTTACAATTATCAATATAATGTAAGTATTATAAATAAAGAAATTATTAAATGATATGGTATAAGATAAACCTAATACGACCCCGGGAATAGCTAATGACAAAATTGTAAAAATATGTATTAGTTTTGATAGTTTCCCTTTTTTTCTAGCCGTAATATATGCTGTTGTATAAGCTATAATACATCCCACGATTGAAACAACTATGGCTATTAATAATGAATTAAATATATATTCAAATAAACCGTCGCCAATTACATAATCAAAATGTTTCAAAGAAAAAGCTTTATTTAAAACAAAGTTGTCAATAAATGAGTAATAAACAAAAGAACCAATAATAACAAAAATGATTATTAAAACAATATAAGTACAAATAGTTAAAATAGTATCTTTAAATTTACTATTTTTAATAATCATTTCTTTTTCACCATTTGAACTTGTATAATCCCTCGTAAAATTATCAAACAAGAAAGAAATAAATGCCGGTATTAATAAGAATAAGCCTATCATCGTTCCCCTTGAAAAATCAAGTAGTCCTATTACCTCTTTATATAGAAATACTGGTAATGTTAAGAATTTACCACCGACTGCTAATGGAACTCCATAATCAGTGAAGGCCATGGTAAAAACTGAAAAGATAGCGGATAATAATGGCTTTTTTAAATAACAAAGTGTAACTGTTTTAAACGATTGCCATTTACTTAAACCTAATACTTTAGCATTGTCATACATCGATGGATTTATATAATGAAAACCATCATCAATCATTAAAAAGGCAATAGGAAATGAATATAATACAGACCCCATCATTATACCTACGGGACCGATAATATTAAATCCAAACTTTTTGGAAATGATACCATTAACACCAAATAAATTAATAAGTCCTAATCCGTGTGATATTGATGGAATGAGCATTGGTAATGTTAATAATACCTTCAAAACAGCTCTATGTTTAATATTAGTTCTATTTAATGTATATGCCAAAAAATAGCCAAGTAATATCGATACGATTGTCGAAGCAGTTGTAACTTTTAAAGAATTTGTTAGTGCCTCGATAAAATTATCAGAAGTGACAAGCTTACCAAAACCACCCCAACTTACTTGCAATAACATTTCTATCAAAGGATATACCACAAATATTAATAGAAATATACAAACAAATAGTTTTGATTTACTAATCTTTTTCATTACAAATCAATTCCTGTACATTTTTCAATTGATGAAACTTTTTCAATTAAATGGCTAACTACAAAATTTCTAACATATTCATTTTTTGGATGATTATATATTCTATTAGGAGTATCAATTTGAACTATATTGCCATCTTTCATAACCATTACCCGATCAGATAATGAAAAAGCTTCTTCCTGATCATGAGTTATATAAATAATTGTAGTTTTTAATTTTTTTTGAATTTCTTTTATTTCTCTTCTTAAAGCAAGTCTATTATCAGCATCAAGAGCACTCATTGGCTCGTCAAAAAGCACAATGTCCGGTTCTAGAACCAAAGTTCTAGCAATAGCCACTCTTTGTTGTTGACCACCAGAAAGCTCATGCGGATATTTATGAATATGGTCTTCCATATTAACAAGCTTTAGCATTTTTAACGCATCCTTCTTAGCTTGTTCTTTATTCTTAATTTTTAAATTAAGTGCATACATAACATTTTTTAAAACAGTCATATTGGGAAATAAAGCATAGTTTTGAAAAACTATGCCCATTCCTCTTTTAGATGAATCTAAATTTGTTACATCTAAATCCTCTTTAAAAATTTTACCAGTAGTTGCATCTTCGATACCAATAAGAATTTTTAACAAAGTAGTTTTACCACAGCCACTTGGGCCAAGGATTGATAAAAATTCTCCATCTTTAACATCAAAAGAAATATTATTTAAGACTGTTCTGTTATCATACACTTTTGTCAAGTTTTTGATAAACAAATTAGCCATTAATTTCGCTCCATCTTTCCATTAATTTTTCCTTTGTAGCTATACTATCTACACCTGTCATATCAGCATCTGTCAAATCTAATGGATAGTTTTTTACATTTACCTTTTGATCCTTTAATACTTTATCAGGCATATAGTTTTCTTTATCATATACTCCGAAATCATTAATTAACCATTCAAATACTTTCATAACGTCTTTGTTTTTTTCTCTTCCTTTAATAATACCAGCTGAAGTCGTATTATAAGGAGATCCTGTAGATAATTCTACTATTTGGAAATTGTATCCTTCGGTAATAGCTTCAGAACCTTGACTAGTCATTCCTAGAGCAATTGCAATTTCACCTTGTTTTAATAAATTAGTTGGGCCTGAACCTGATGCAGTAAATTCTCTAAGATTATTCTTTAATTGTTTAAAGTAATTTACAGCTTCATCTTCACCCATGACATTAACTGCATTTAAGAAATATCCATAACCTGTTCCGGAAGTTTTTGGATCAGGCATTGCAATTAAATTCTTATACTCAGGTTTTAATAAATCCTCATATGTTTGTGGAATTGCTAAGTTGTGACTGTTCAAATAATTAGTATCAACGATTAAATTCATTGTATATTTAACCCAAGTTAAATAATAATCACTGGTGTTTACTCCTTCTAGATAAATACTATCATCAAATGATGAAATATCAGCAAAATTTTCTTTTAGATTCTCCATATGAGAGGTTTCTAAATCTAGAATAATATCTGCTTCAATTTTTGTACCCTCTGTTTTGATTTTAGCAGCACTATTTCCGGTTGAAATAGCTTGAACTTTAACATCGATGTCTTTAAATTCATCTTTAAGCATTTTCTTTAGTTCTTGATTTCGATTATCTTCCATACAACTATAAATGATAACAGTATCGTCTTTTTTTGAACAACCTGTTGTCAATAATAATACCCCCATCAATAGTATTGCAAACAACTTATATTTTTTCATTCTCTTCCTCCTTCAAATGTTCACAATTATAATAATATCTTATTTTTTGAACATAGTCAACCTTTATTAATTTAAATAAAACAATATGTTAATGCTGTATATTTTCAGCATTATGCTTAAGTCTTTGGGTGATTATAAATCTTCATTTTTTTACAAATTATCGTGATCAATCTTATAAAATCAATATTTCATTACAAAAAAATGATTTGCTTAAAAATCACTTTTTTTAAAAAACAAATTTTGTTTTACCGCTCTTACTAAAAATATCTAATTATTATTGATATAATCCTTCACTATTTTAATCATATGATTAGTATTACTTTTAAAAGATTTTGGTTTAAAGTTTTTAGCTTTCTTTAAAACATTCTCTAAATCATTGGGATTATCTAAAGCGAGAATATAACCTTGTTTGGAAAGAATTTCAATGATTTCCTTTTGATGATTATTTGTATGTTCCTTAAACTCTTTTAGTCTTGGACAAGCAATAACCTTTTTACCTTTTTTTAATCCTGTAATAATTGATCCCACTCCACCATGGGTAATTAATAAATCACAATCTTTAATATAACTATCAAATTTGTCGTAAGGAATTAGATCAAAAATCTCCATATTTTGACTATCAAACTTGGTACATCCAGCTTGAACAACTACTTTGTCTTTAATTATCTTCTTTTCAATCAAATCATCTATTGCAACAAGTAATCTTTTAAAACTCTTGTCTTGTGTTCCTAACGTAACTAATATCATTAATAAATCCAACCTCCATATACTGCTTTTGGATATAACTCTAACATGCTTTCCCATTGAACTATAAATAAATTAGCTATTGGATATATTAATTTTCCAGACAATGTTTTCGTTTTACTATTAGCATATGTTTCTATAAATATAATCTTTGAACCAAAAAGCTTTCCTATATAACAAATTGGAACTGCTGTATGCGTTCCGGTTGTTACAATATATTTTGGCCTGATTTTAATAAATAAAAATAAGGATTTAATAACATTATAAATGAATTTAAATGGATAACTTAATTTTTTATCCTTTGTACCATATACTAAAAAATTTATCTTTTTTCCATACTCATTTTTTAATGATTTTGTCGACTTAGTCTTTTCTGTTATGACATGATAATTATAATCATTAAACATCGGTTTTAACTGCATTAATTCATTTAAATGTCCACCCGTGGATGCAATAAACAAAACTCTTTTCTTTTTCATTTAATACTTCCTTTTTCTAATAAATTAATCCATTTATCTCGAACGTTTTCTAGTAAAAACTCTTGACATTTATCATAAGACTTTTTTGAATACTCTAATAGTTTTTTATCATCTTTCATTAATTTTATTATTTCTTCGGCCATTTTATCAACATTTCGTTTTTTAACAAGAATACCAATATCACCTTTTAATAACTCCTTAGCGCCTTGCGCTGAATCAAAAGCAATACATGGAATTTTGTAACTCATTGCTTCGATAAGAACTAAACCAAATGATTCACTTAAAGAGGTCATGACAAATAATTTCGATTTTTTCAAATATTTTTCCATTTCTTTTGGTTTTAAAAAGCCAGTCATCACAACAGTATCATCGAGATTATTTTGATGAATATATTCTTTTAGTTCCCCTTTTAGAGAACCATCGCCAATCAAAAATAACTTTAAATCGCCAATTTTTTCTTTTACTATTTTTACTACATCGATTAAGTCTTTTTGACCTTTTACAGTTTCTAATCTGCCAACATTAATAATATTATTCTCTTTTAGATTAGATGATACCTTAGGTAAACTATCTAATGTATTAGGAATATATATACATTTAGTATTACCTACCATATTTTTATAGTAATTCTCTAAATCTTTTGAAACGACAACAAAATAATCAAAACCCCTTATAGAATTAATTAGTTTTTCAATATATACTTCATCATCATTATGATGATTATGTTCGGTAGCTATCTTTATAATATTTTCGTTAGCATATTTTCCTACTAATTTACTATGAAAATCTCTTGTTGTTATAATATATTCACTTCGAATCCCCATAATTGCTTTAATATTTTTTTGTTTTTTAAGGATTAATAACCAGACAGCTTTAAATCCCTCTTTAATAATTCTAAATAGTTGTTTATTTTTTAATGCAGAGATAAATTCTTCCTTATTTGGCATAGCATTTATTAAATATTTAATATTAACTCTATCGCTGAATTCAAATGCCGGTTTCGACTTATAAGTTACGATAATATTAATCTTATAATCTTTATCTAACATTTTGCAAAGTGAAGAAATATACTTTTCAATACCACCATAATTTAAATGAAGAGCCATGATGGTTATTTCTTTTTCTTTTAGTTTAACGTTTTTCTTTAGCTCATCAGAAATAATATACATTAGTAAGATAATATAAATTGAGACAGCAGGAGCAGACAAAACATGACCAGCAAAAAGGGCTACAGAAAAACCTAAGCCTAAATACAAATAATAATAAATTACCTTTAGATTAAATTGTCTTATTCTAATCAAACTTTTATATACAAAGTATAGAAAAGGAATAAAATAAATAATCATACCGATTATTCCATAATGAATAACAATATCTAAATAATCTATTTCAATAAGCTTAGCATCAATCGTATATCTAATTGAGGGACGATTGCTCCATCCTAACCCAAATAATTGGTTAATAATGCCACTATTCTTATAAACGCTATAGTTTACTCTAAAAAAATCAGAACGCCCATTAAGAACTACAGTAATGATTTTTTGAGGTTCCGGTTCAGGTTTCTCGATTGGTTTAACTATAATTTTTATTGGTATTTCCTCTTCAGGTAACGTTTTATCATCAGTAGTATTATCTATAATGGTTGTATTTATAGTATTCGTTGTGTTAGTATTTGTTTTATTACTAATAAATACACGATTAATTGCTTCCTGAAAATTTACAATAGTTGGTGTATCACTCGAAGATATAATTAAAAAAATTGCTAAAATAATTGGTAATAATACTCTTTTGTTTTTAACAATGTAGTATAAAGAAACTATTATTAAAGATATTATTAAGCCAAAATAGCTTACTTTTGTTCCAATACGAGTAATAGCATAAATAATAGGAAAAGTAACAACAATTTTATAAGGCTTTTTAGAATCCATAAAATAATAGATACTAGATGTTAAGATGATTATTAATATGCTTATTTCATTCGCAGAATAAAACCAACCGCTTACGCCGTATACGCCCTCTTCTTTATAAGAATTAAAACTTGTATTTGTAAAATAAGGTATTAGTATTAGAGCTATATATGTAAGGCAATTAAAAACTAATATTTTTTTAATAAATTTACTATCTATTTTACAATCATCAAAAATGTTATATACTCCTAATATCATTATTGGATAATATAAATATCTAGAAGCTGTTATTGTTTCCGATATTAGGTTTGAAACAGTCCATATTTCTCTTTTAAATAGAAAATAAAATAATGCAAAAACAGCCAAAATAATTATATAATATATCGACTTTTTTCGCATTTTTGACTTACTAAAAAAAAGGATATAACAAACACTAAAAATGATTGTTAAACCTTTAACAATTGTTCCTAATGATATACTAAAATTTGTCATTCTTGTAATTAGTGATGTTGCAAGATCAACAAATGGAAGCATCAAAAAATAAATATATATTATTTTTTGTTTTGTATTCATACACAACCCTCTATTTTAATATTGATTTTACTAAAAAAATAAATTTTACAAGCCAATATTGTTTGGCAGTAATTAAATTATAAATAATTTTTTTATTTCTATCAAGAAATTTTAAATATTTATTATTCTTATAATTAGGAAATTCCTTTTGAACATAGTCCCTTAGTGTATTAATAATTTCTTTTTTGCCGTCTGCTTTAGCATTAATAACTCTAACAATAGCAGCAATATAAATATGTGAAATAGCTAACAATTCTACCATTTCCCTATCGCTACAATCTTTAAGTTCATCGAATGCCTGAAGAATCTCTAGATTTCTTTTTACATTATCATTATTCATCGTCGAGCCTTCGCGAAGTAAATAGTCATATAGCGGCTCATCGACATAGCCAATTTTTTTAGCATTAGATAAAACTTTTACACTAAAATCTAAATCTTCGTACCATAGCTTACTACGAAATTTTAAATCGTCAACTAGTGATTTTTTGTAGATTTTATTCCAAACTGCCATTTTGCCAAAAAAAGCATTTTTAACTTTATCCTCTAAAACGTGAATAGTCTTTTCAGTAAGTTTCTTGTCATTGTCTTCATATACCACATAGTTTTCACATATAGCAATATCTAAATCTTCCTTTTTGGCTTTATTATATAGTTTTTCATACATGTCTAATTCGACATAATCATCACTATCGACATAGCCAATATACTCCCCTGTTGCTTTTTCTAATCCGTAATTTCTTGCAGAACCCTGCCCACCATTTTCTTTTATATATGATTTTACTATTTTAGGATATTTTTTTGCATAATCATCAATAATCTTTTGACTATTATCTGGCGATCCATCGTTAACAAGAATAATCTCGATATCCTTTAATGTTTGATTTACTAAGCTATCAAGACATTTTGGCAAATATTTTTCGACGTTGTATACGGGAATTATAATACTTACTTTAATCATTTTTATCCTTTCTTAATAACGTTTTTAATGCCAAGAATGAGCTTAGAAAATGATGATAAATAGTGATAATTAAGCCAAGCAATTATCTTGCGATTCTTAGAAACGTTCTTATAAAAAGGGAAATTACAATAATCAGGAATATTCTCGTGACAATACTTTGTTATTTTCTTTATTACTTCTTTTTTTTGTGAGTTTTTTTGCAAAGAAACACGATTAATCGTCTCAATTAAAACATGATTGAATACAACATAATTATAATCATTTTTATCTTTTAAGTAATTCTTAGAATCTTCGATTGCGGTTATAATATCCAAATTCTTTTCGGAATTATTGTTCTTCATCGTAGAGGTTTCCCGACAATTACATATATAATAACCCTCATGAATAACTGATATTTTTTTAATTTTACTTACTAGTTTTAACATAACATTTAAATCTTCATACCATATTTTATTTTTAAACTCTATACCCTCGAATAATTCTCTTTTAAAAATCTTGTTACATACAGATGGCGTAGTTTTAAGAATACTATCAAAATGCGTACAATCATGATAAATCTTCTTATCTTTATACAAATCAACCATATCACAGACAACGACATCGGCATTATCCTTTTCAGCTAATCCTACCATCTTTTTAATAAAGTCTTTATCAATAAAATCATCACTATCGACAAAACTTAAATATTTACCCTTTGCATGTTTAATACCAAGATTTCTTGCGGAACCTTGCCCACCATTTTCTTTTATAAACGATTTTACCTTATTAGGATACTTTTCTACATATTTATCGATAATCTCTTGAGAATTATCAGGTGAACCATCATTGACTACTATTACCTCAAGATTTTTTTCACTTTGATTTATTAAACTTTCTAAGCATGCACCGATGTAATCATAAACATTCCATACGGGAACTATTATACTTATTTTAATCATATATACTCCTATTTAATATTGCTTTTTTATTTCGTTAAATCTTTTTTCTAATATAGACATTTCTTTATTAATCTTACCTTTAATACTTTTTTTATTATTTAAATTATTATGCTCAAATGGGTCTTTTTTTAAATCATATACTTCCTCTAAAGAATAATCTTTAAAATCATTGTTAATACTAATCTTGATATTGACAGAGTAATTATCATCTCTAACCCCTAATATAATTGGTCTCCGTTTTACATCTGGGCAACCACCACCCATATATTCAAGCAAACTATAATCGCCTCCTTGATAATTTAATAAATTATTTCCTTTATATTTGGTATCTTGACTTATATTACCAAGAGCTAAAAGTGTTGCCGGAATGTCTTTTGTCTGAAGATATCCCTCAATCATTCTAGGTTTAATATCCTTATTATATATAATAAATGGTACATTATAATTCTCACGATAATTAGAAATCACATATTTTTCTCTTACGGGCGAAAAATAATATGAAAAACCATGATCAGCAGTTATGACAACCGATGTATTATCTAATAACTTGTATTTTTCTAAATAATCAAAGATATTTTTAATAATGTGGTCACAATAATTTAAAGATAAATCATAAGTAATAGAACCCTTATATTTTTTAGGTAT
The DNA here is from genome assembly GCA_017544165.1 of Bacilli bacterium. Lineage (GTDB taxonomy): Bacteria > Bacillota_I > Bacilli_A > RF39 > UBA660 > UBA6448. The sequence continues at coordinate 9,115 of JAFYER010000011.1, read as the reverse complement.
TTTATCTAAGTACTGATTAATTCTTTTAAAATCCCCGTCAACGACATTTATGTCTTTTGTATCGTATGTAAATATTTGTTCTGGAAAATGTGCATCATCGACATGGATATAACTAATCCATTTAGAATTCTTGTTATTATCTAACCACTTGAAGAATTCCTGAGAAACGGTATAAAACGATCTTTGAATTTTAAACAAATCATAATGATTATTAATCCGTTCATATAAATCCTTATCGATTAGGGAATTTTTGTAACCCGCCATTAATCCTTTTACTATATCAAACTTACCTTTAAAAAGCGCCTTAAAAGTTTTACGATATGGGTATTTATTATTCAATAAATTCTTTTTAAAATCCAATTTAGCAATTCTTTTAAAAGTCTCTCGATATCTACTAATAACGTTTTTTCTAATATTATCATCATGAATTTTATCAATCATTTGATAGTTATCTATTTTAAATAGTCGATGTCCCTCTTTCGAAGTAAATAATTCTTTTAAATAAGTTACTTTATCTTTTAAAAATAAATTATATTCCTTATTCAAACTAATTAAATCATTATCGATATTACTCTTATTAACATTATCATTTAGCATTGAGGTTTCTAAATCATTATCTCTTAATTTTTCTAAATATTTAATCCAAGATTTAAAATTGTCATCTAACATTTCCTCTAACATATTATTTTCTTTTTTAGAGGTTTTACCACTTAAATATAAATCAGCATAATATGAAAAACGATATTCCCAAATATGATTAAAATTAAAACCTTCAATATATCTTATCTCATTAGGCCCTGGGGCAACGTACGATGGATATATTGCTGGATAATAATTAGGATAAAAAACATTGAAATCATTATTTTTAAAATCCTCAAATACACAAGAGCAATTCTTTAATCTTTCTAAATATCCTCCATAATCTAAAGTATCAATAGAGCCAAGTAAGCTCATCAAAGCTGCCTCAGTATACGGAGCTTCAGAAAACATTTTATCTCCTGATATTGATTTTTTTCTTAAAGTATTCAAAAATGGTGCTATTTCCGAACTATTTTCTTTATTAAATAGAACATCATTAGTTACGGAGTCGATTACTATAAACAAGATATTTTTCATATAATCCTTTTCTTTCTATTAAAATTCAACAGTATTTTTTACATCGTTATCCATTTTTTGTTTAAAGTCGTATAGATAATCTTTTAATTCTTTTTCTATTATTTTTATTTCTTCTTGATATTCTTCTTTTCTAAATAGTTGGGTATTTTTAATCGATATTGCTGGATCAAATCTTTTCTTCTTATTAATATGATCTTGTTCTTTAAAATCTAAAAAATTCATTATTTTTTTGAGTTCAATATCATAATTATAAATTAAATCTTCAAATCTGATTCGCAAGACTTTTTTAGAGTCTACGATAATCTCGCTTTCCCGCATTTTTTTATAAAAATTACAAAATTCATTAACTTCTTTAGGCATCGGAACAACTAAATTCTTCGAAGGCCAAATATATTTATTTAAAATATAAACATCCCTTGGATCTCTTGAAACAGCAATCGCTCTTAACTCATCCGAAAAATAATTATCTACCCTATACAAATTAAACGGCAATAAAAACTGATCGAGAATTACATTCTTTTTATCTTTACCAATAATTGACACTATATCATAAATATAATCATGAGCATACTTGTAGAAATCTTTATCCTTAATGAAAGAAATTCGCATGCCATCATCATATTTTAATACTCTTTTAAATTTTATTTTTCCTCTGGAAATAATCTTAAATGGTTTTTGAAATAATAAACGGAAAAACATCCTGTTATTTACTTCTTCATGAGTATACCAAAAGCCTTCAAAGTTAAATTCTTGAATTTCATTAATAAACTTATCAGTTAAGTTCTTAAACTCCGGCCCTATTACTTTTTGGTAATTGCCAACCCACCAAAATTTTTTATTAAATAGTTTATTCATTTGCATTTCAAAAGAGCGAATTGCCTCATCACTTCTTATGGCATTATTGCCCTTCAAAAGTTTATCTTCTAAATCAAATAACCCATTCGGGCAATGCAAAAATATATATTCAAAATCCTTAAACTCATTTTGACAATCTCTAAATTCTGATATCAAATCGGTGATTGCCGAAGAACCAGATCCCATATACCCTGTAGGAACAATTATTCTATCCATTTGCCTTTCTCCTTATAACCTTTTTTATCTTTCCAAACACCTTACTTGCGGCTAAAAATAAATTATCATCGCGTTTTAATAATAAAACACCTAAATATACAGCAGCACATGTAATTACTATTAGTCCAAAATTAATCCAAAAATTCAACTTAAATAGTCTAATTACATAAGAAATTGGAATGAATAAAACACATAATAATAGATAAGTAATATTTTGTTTTGTTAAAATAGGAATATTTAGATTCAATTTCTTTTTAGCATAAATATATTGACCTATAGCAAAACCAAGTTCTGCAATAGTGGTTGTTATAAGCGCCGTCAAAGGATTAAATGCTTTAAAATAGACTAATATACTATTCATAATTAAGTTACTTAACCCAAAACAAAGTGAAAACCGTAATATTTGCTTTTCTTTATTATTTGGATAAGATACTAAATTAGTCATAATAGATTCAGTGCTAATTATTACCCGCGATAAACAAGCAAGTATTAAAGTAGGGACCATTGCCATATACTTTTCTCCGGCATATAGTAATATTGCTTCATGAGCTAAAACGAGTACGCCAAAACACATCGGTAAAATAACAAAGTATAAGGATGAAATAATTCTTGATAAATTAAGTAAATATTCTTCTTTACCCTTATTTTCAAGGACGTAAGCAAGTCTTGGAATAGAAACATTGATAATTGCATAAGGAATCGATACTAACATCGATATTAAATAATATGGAATGTAATACATTGTAACGGAAACATCACTAACAAACTTTCCAAGCATTATTCTATCTAGTTGGGAATAAAGTAAATCGACGTTAGTAATAATTAAGATAGTAAATAAAGGAACTAAGCATTTTTTTAAACTTATTTTACTAAAATCAAAAGAGATTCTTTTTTTAGCATATATAAAACTTGCTAGATTATTTAATACCGCTGTCATGCTAACAATAATTGTATAAATTATAATATCTTCAGGCTTTTTAACAAACAAAAATAAAGATATCATGTAGAGTATTTTTATTATTACAGATTTAATGGTAATGAATTTATAATTTTCTAAGGCTTCGTTAACAAATTCTATGTAAAAAATGTTTGCAAAAAGTTGGATCATCATCAATAAGTATATTGTTGTTGTAATACCCGTCGAGGATAATAAACTATAAATTACATATATACCTATCGTAATCAAATTAGTAATGATGGATATAACAAATAAATTAGTAAACAAAGCAGAAATCTTCTTTTTATCATCACGCACTTTACTAATTTCTCTTATTCCATATGTGTAAATACCAAATGAAGCGAATGTTAAAAACACTTGAAACTCAGAATAAACTTTATTATATGCACCATATAGATCAACATCTAATAACTTAACAATATATGAACCAATTATAACGGGAACCATTATATTTACAAAACTTAAAATAGCTTTATAAATAATGTTTTTAAACAATGATTTTTGTTCCATAACAAAATCTCCTAATATAGGTATATTATAACATATATTTAAGAGGCTGTCTTTAAAAAAAGCATTGTAATTTATCTACAATGCTATTTATAATACCGATAAAAATCACTAGCTAAAATCTTTCGATTAATTTCAATTTTTTTATTAACAACAGATGATATCTCTTTAATATAATCACTTTCTCCACCATCTTTTGAATAATACTCTCCATCATACCAACTATTATCACTAAAATATACAAATTGTTCATGATTATTGCTAAAGATATCAGTTCCCATATAAAGCTTAGGATTATAATCAATGCCAAACATATTAAATAAAGTTATTGGAATATCTGCAGTATCGTTAATAATATCTATATCTTGATGTTCAATATCCTTACTCCAAATAATAAATGGTGTGTTTTGAATCAAATTACTATCAGATTCCCCTTTGATAGTCGCCTCTTCACTATAACCATAAGCATAATGATCTGCAAACATTACTAATACAACATCATCTAAAAGGCCATCTTCTTCCAACCGTTCTATTAATATTCTTAAAAATTCATCTGTATCATTTGCAAGGAACCTAATACATGACATTTCTTCATTCCCGTCGATTAATAAATCTTTACGATCATTAGGTATTTCTTTACACATATCATTATTTGTATATGGTACATGCGTAGAATATGTTGTAATAAATGTCATAAACTTACCACCAGGTGCAATCATTTTATAGCTTTCATCAATAGCGGTTAATTGTGAATCAAATTCAAATCTACCTTCGATATCTATATTACGTAGAGCATAATGATTTTCAAATCCTAATGCTTTATGAAAGTTTAATCGATTATAAAAAGAACCCTTATTCATATGAATTGAGTTTGCTGTATACCCTTCTTGTCTAAATAAATATGGTAAACTATATGTAAAATCGTTTTCATCGTAATTATAAATTGCTTTATCAGTTAAAACAGAATATAAGCTTGAAACGGATGCGAATTCACTATTGATAGTCATTGAGCCACCAAAAAAAGGTGAATATCGTTTAGTAAAGTTTAAACCTTCTTGTTGCATATTATATAAAGTTGGCATGACATCCGGGGTAATCATCCAAGTATCTATGCTTTCAAACATTATCATTATCAAGTTTTTATCTTTAAAAATACCAGTATAATCGTTTTCTTCGGTAGTAATATTCAATTTATCAATATAAGCATTTATATCGTTAATATTCTCTTTATTATTTGAGTTTAGCTTATTTAACGTATAGACATAGATATCTCTAAAAAGATATTCATATATTCCGCTTACCATTAAACTTCTATTTTTATTGTTATAATCATTATAAATATTTTTAGGAATATCCCAAGCATTCCATGTATAATATGGAACGGATTTACCAAGCTTATATACAGCTGTAACCCTACATGTAACAAATAATAATACAATAGCTATTAAAACTATTACTTTAACCGGAATAAACTTAACTTTTTGCTTAATGTCAAAAATATTTAAATTACTTTTTTTGAATATTAATAAGACTGCTATCATTGCCAATAGCGATAATAGAATAATCATAATCATTTTGAAGCTAATAACAGAAAGAGCATATCCTAGATAATCCATCCCTTCACCTGCCGCAAATAAACTAGTAACCGAAAAAAAGTTATCTAATATTGAAAAATGAATCATTTGGGCTAAAAGATAAAGATTTGTTAAAACAATTGTCGTTATATAAATTGGCTTAAAAGCTTTAGGGAATACATAAAAAATAAAAAGTAAAACTAATACATAACTTAAAGAAAAAGCTAAAGGTGAAAAAGATTTATAACTAACAAAGCCTATTTCTTTCCATAAAAAACAGCGCATAAGAACATCAATAATTAAAAACGAAAAAATAATTCCACCCAAACACAATAATGTTATTATGAGAAATTTATATTTATTATATACTTTCTTAAAAAAATGCATAGATTAATCCCTCCAAGCAAATTATACCAAAAATAACGCTAAACTGATATTGTTTTAATGTGAATTTTTACTAACTACTCTAATTCTATTTCTAGCTTGGTTAAATTCTTGTAACGAAGGAATAACATCAATTAGATTGCCATCATCATCGTATTTGAGGGTAGCAAACCAATAACTTTTTTCACATGAATAGCCGCGTTCATCTAAAAGAGGCATTTGATCAATTAATGCTGCATTTTGAATAATTGTAGTTTGATTAATTTTTCTACAAAAACTATGATGAATATGGCCTAACTGAATAATATCTGGTTTGGCATCTTCATCAAATAAATCATAACATTTTTGTACTCTTGCTTCAATATTCTTTTTTACTTTACCATAGCCATGATATAAATGAATTTTTACACCATCGAAATCGACATCAGCATTATCTTGGCCCAAGTAGACTATATCTGGTCTTATATATGCTATTTGTTTGATTATTTCAACATCATCACTGTCGACAAACGTCCGATCATGATTGCCTGCTATCGAATAAAATGTAATATTTCTTGAAAAAGGGTGTTCATTTACCACATACTCTATCACATCGCGCGCTCTAGAGACTTTTTGATACTTTCCATATGAAGACCTTCTCGGGTAATAACCATCAGTAAGGTCACCACAACAAAAAATCGTGTCAATTTGCAAATATTCACAAGTTTTATAAATCTTTCTAATTAAATCAGGGCGATCAAATACAGAACCGTAGTGAATATCTGATATAAAACAAACGAGTTCCCTATTGTGTGGTTTAATTGAAAACAAATCACTTTTTCTTAATATTGGATCTTTTGTTAAAACACCATTTACTAAATCACAATCATCATTTGTTTCCCGAAGTTTTATAACGAGGTCATGTAGTCTTTTTAAATCAACATCAAGTTTAGAACATATTTCTTCAGTAGTTTTTTTCTTACATATCATATATCGAAGTTTATTAATTAATTCTTTTTCGCTCATGTCATCACCAAAACCCTACATTTTAATATTAACAAAAATAACGTAAATTATCATCATGAGTTTACATATTTTTGTCCTTTTTTTATAATATTGTGCTATAATACCAAAGGAAAAAACGGGTGATACAGATGAATAAAATTAAAAATGTGGCTATTATAGCCCATGTTGACCACGGAAAAACAACATTAGTGGATGAAATATTAAAATATACAGGAACATTTAGAGACAATGAAAATGTTAGTGCTCTTTCAATGGATTCAAATGATATTGAAAAAGAAAGAGGTATTACAATCCTTGCTAAAACAACAGCCGTATTATATAAGGATTATATAATAAACATTGTTGATACTCCAGGCCATGCCGATTTTGGTGGCGAAGTTGAACGAATTATGAAAATGGTTGACGGTGTTCTTTTAGTCGTGGATGCTTATGAAGGTCCTATGCCTCAGACAAGGTTTGTTTTAAAAAAGGCTCTAGAATCAGGATGTAAACCAATTGTCGTAATTAATAAAGTTGACAAACCTACTTCGAGAGTTAAAGCCGTTGTGGACGAAGTGTTGGAACTTTTCTTAGAGCTTGGAGCAACTGATGAACAACTAGATTTTAAAGTTGTCTATGCTTCTGCTGCTAATGGTACTTCTTCCCTTTCTGATGATCCTGCAACGCAAGAGCATTCTTTCGAAGGGCTTCTTGATCTAATTATTTCGGAAATTGATGATCCATCTGGCGAAGAAGACAAACCATTTCAATTTCAACCAGCCCTTTTAGATTACAATGATTATGTAGGTAGAATTGCTATCGGAAGAATCTTTAATGGTAAAGTTAAAACCGGACAAATGGTTAATTGTTTAAGACTTGATGGAACAGAAAAGCAATTTAGAGTTCAAAAACTATTTGGTTTTAAAGGCCTTAAAAGATTAGAAATAGAATCCGCTAGTGTTGGCGATATCGTAGCTATAGCCGGCCTTGAGGATATTGGTGTTGGAGAAACAATTACCGAAGTAAACAATCATGAAAGATTACCTATTTTACATATCGATGAGCCAACTTTACAAATGACCTTTGGCGTTAATTCCTCACCTTTTTCTGGCCAAGATGGCAAAATACTAACTTCTAGAAAAATTGGTGAAAGATTATTTAAAGAGACTCAAAGAGATGTATCATTAAAAGTTGAACAAATTGATAGTGAAAGCTTTATGGTTCTAGGCCGTGGTGAACTTCACCTATCCATTCTTATCGAGAATATGCGTCGCGAAGGTTTTGAACTTGAAGTATCTAAACCAAAAGTAATTATTAAAGAAATCGATGGCATAAAATGTGAACCATATGAGGATTTACAAATTGAAATAGCCGATGAGTTTATGGGTGGCGTTATCGAAGAATTATCCACAAGAGGAGCTATCATGGATAATATGACTCATTTAGGCAATTTACTTCGAATTACTTACACTATTCCTTCACGTGGCTTAATTGGTTTTACAACAAACTTTATGACACTTACTAAAGGTTATGGTATTATGAATCACACTTTCAAAGAATACCTTCCTTGTACTGATATCAACATTGGTGAAAGAAAATTAGGTGTCTTAGTTTCAAGCGAACAAGGAAAAGCAACTGCCTATTCACTAGGTGCCCTTGAAGATCGCGGTATCATGTTTGTTGAACCAAATACCGAAGTTTACGAAGGAATGATTGTTGGTGAATGCAATCGAGACAATGATCTTGCGGTAAATGTCGTTAAGGGTAAAGAACTAACCAATACAAGAAGTGCTTATGCCGATAAAACTGTTGTATTAAAAAGACCAAGACCTATAACTCTTGAATATGCACTCGACTATATCAATCAAGATGAACTTGTCGAAGTAACACCGCATAACATTAGGCTTAGAAAAAGAATACTTAATACGGAAGCAAGGAAAAAATTTGATGCAAAAAAATAACTTTATCAAAAAAATGATAAAGTTTTTTTAACAAATTTGGTTAAAAAAAAGGAAATTGAATAAAAATTCTGTATATATAAGGGTGAAAGGAGGTTAAATGTTTTTTACATCTAGATATGATCGTATTTTTCGTACTATTTTTGTAGATGATACTGATTTTCACTTACTTGAGGCCCTTTTATCTAAGTGTTTAGATAAAGATATTAAAATTATTAAACTATTAAAAACTGAACTTAGTGTTAATTCTAGCAAAGAAAGAGTTAAAAGATTAGATTTACTCGTTGAAACTAATGGTGAAAAAATTAATATTGAATTAAATACTAGCTTTGATGATGCTACTAAAATTAGAAATTTTAATTATTTTACTGCTTTTTATAGTTCAAATGCAAATATTGGTGAAAGATATGATTATAAAACAAAATTTATTCATATTGATCTATCATATCACATGGGACTTAATAAACCTGTATTTACGGATTATTATGTATGTAATAAAGATGGTAATGACTTATATATTAACAATTTTAAAATAATTGTTATCAACATGGACAAGATTATGA
>JAFYER010000010.1 GCA_017544165.1 Bacilli bacterium | reverse complement strand
AATTGGAAGAACATTCTGTAACTATAGATAATAATAAAGTTACTGATACAAAAACTAGTAATATATACAAAATAACTAATGCATCAGGTAAAACATTTAACTTTGGAGAATTTAGACATTTATAATTATTAAGGCTCTTCGGAGTCTTTTTAAGTGTTCGCAATGTTTCATCTTCTACGAACAGAGTAGGATTATATTTTCTGCTTTTTTTCTTGTATTAAGATTTGCCATCTTTGTTGTCCTTTTTAGCATTTTATGATTTGATTTACTTAGTTATGGAAGAGAGAACATCTTTTGTAACCTGAAAAATCGTTGTTTAAAATTAAAACGAATACAAACAATGTTTGTAATTTGTTTGTAAACTGTGAAATATTGATAGTAACAATAGTAACATAAATACCATATGTACTATATATACTAAAAGTGTATGAGCATGTGGATCTGGCAAGAAGTATAAAAATTGTTGTGGAAGATAACCCGCAAACCCACATAAATAAAGTGAAAACATGAGTTTTCCTTTTTCTAAAAATTACTCAAAAAATAGCTTTAGATTAGTTTTAGATCATCAATTTTTAAAGGGTAAAATACGGTATGATTTTATTCGTAAAATAAATAATTTTCCGAACTTTCTATTAAGAAAAATGTGATATAATACTATTTAAAGTGAGTTAGTAATATGGCATTTTTTCCAGCAATTCCATTAATAAGAAAAAATCATATAATAAAAAAATTAACGGAAAATAATGCATTTTCAGATGAAACTGCTAAAACATTTTCTGAAGCTGGAATTATTAATCCAAATGGTTTTAATAAAATTAATGAAAAATTAATAAAGCAAAAAGTATTAGTAAGGACTAAAGATAACAAGTATTATTTAAACAAATAAGTTCGGAAACTTTTGAGATTGCAAAAATAAATAGAACGGATGAGAATCCGTTTTTGTGTGATATAATTAGATAGAGTGACGTGTATGAAAAAGTTTTTAAATAATATTAGAAAATCAGATGATAGTTTAAAACTTAAGAATAAAATAATTAATACTACATTAATATTTATATTTGGAATAGCATTAGGAATGTTTTCTAAATGGCTAGATAATTTAAACATTGATAATTCATTATGGTGGATGAATATTATTGAAAAATTTGATTTAAATAATTTCTTTTCAAAATTGGCCATTTGGTTATTTATAGCTATTACTATTTCAATATTAAGTAAATCGCCTATAAGAGCAAGTATCAATGTTTTCTTGTTTTTTGTAGGTATGTGTATTAGTTATCATTTATATACTATTATGTTTAGTGGATTTAATCCTAAAAGCTATATGATGATATGGTATGGATTTACTATTATTTCTCCATTACTTGCATATATATGCTGGTATGGTAAAAGCGAGAATAAAATATCAATTATAATTAGCAGTCTAATAATGTTTGTTATGTTCGCAAGTTGCTTTAGTCTTGGAATGATATATTTTGATTTTAGAGGTATTTTATATACAGTAACATTTATTGCGACTTGTATAGTATTATATAAGAACCCAATTAATTTAGGAATTAGTTTAGTAGTAGGTTTAATATTAGCGGTTATGATAAGAATACCATTTATAAGTGGTTAATTATAGAGGTGATTCAAATGGAATTAATTAAATTAAGAGATAAAGATATAAATGAATTTAAAAAGCTTATGCAAGAGTCTTTTCAATATGGATATGAATCAGTATATGGTGGTGATAAGGAACAAGTATTACCAGATAAAGATATTGATGAAAATTTGAAAGATCCTAATAGTTATGCTTTTGAAATGATAGATAATAAGAGAATAGTTGGTGGAGTTATTGTAACTATTAATGAAAATAATCATAATCATTTAGATTTCTTATTTGTTAGTGTTGGAGTTCAAAGTAAAGGCATAGGTCAAACTATTTGGAAAGAAATAGAAAAGTTATACCCTGATACTGAAGTATGGGAAACATGTACTCCATATTTTGATAAAAGAAATATTCACTTCTATGTAAACAAATTAAAGTTTCATATAGTTGAGTATTTCAATGAAAAACATCCTGATACAAATAGGCCATTAGATTGTTATGAAGAAAATGATGGTATGTTTAAATTTGAAAAAGTAATGAAATAAGGTGAAATAATGAAAAAGAAAAGAATAATTATATTATCAATAATATTAGTGATAGTAATTACAATATTTGCTTGCTTTTTAGTATTAAAGAATAATAAATCATTTTTTAAAAGTGAGTATATAGGTGTTGAAGGGCAAAAAATATTTATACCAAAGTATTCATATTTTAAAGAGGAATGTTGTATGACTGCAGCCAGCTTTTATTCTTTAAGAAGTGAAAAAGAATTAAAGAAAGAAATAGATAATTATATGAAAGATTTTGAATACTTTGAAGATGAAACAACTTATGGGTATCGAAAAGATGGATTATTTATTCAAAAATATGAAGTAGTTAATGAAGGATTATTTAGAAAAATAATAATTACATATTAGTTCGGAAACTTTTGAGATTGCGATGTGTTAAAAAATTGAAATTTATCTAAACATTTGTCTACACTTTAATAAAAAAAGCTATATTTAGAAAAAAAGCTACATTTGCAATTAACGAGATTTAATAATGATTTAAAACGATTTATATCAGTTCTAAATTGCCAGAAGTTCTCGGAATTGAGGTTTAAAAGTGCCATGTGGCCGTGGTAAAAAATATAAGCAATGTTGTGGTAAATAACTCGTAAAGTCTCATAAATAAAGGGAAAACACGAGTTTTTTCTTTGCTAAAAAATTGCGAGTTTATATGTTCAGAGCCCCTTTAGATACCTTTTCACTGTTGTTTTTTCAAGATAGAAGATATGATATAATTTTAAGTGGGTGGTTTTATGTCTAAAATCTCTAATGTATTAACGATGTTACAACTATTACAATCCGGAAGAAAATATAGTATTAGTGAACTTTCTAATGAACTTGAAGTATCTGAAAGAATGATTAGAGTATATAAAGAGGATTTAGAAAAAGCAGGTATTTATATAGATACAATAATGGGACCATATGGTGGATATGTATTAAATCAATCAGTTCGTCTGCCTGTTAGAAGATTTAAAATGAAAGATGCTAAATTGCTTGATAAATATATTGCTTTAGAAAGTGATAAAGACATAAAAGAAGAACTTATATTACTTCAAGATAAAATTAAAGGGGTATATGTTGGAAGTAAGCAAGAAGAAAAAGAATTAAATTTAAAAGATGAAAATGGAAAGAAGTATAATTTATTAACAAGAGCTATAAAAGAAAAAAGAAAAGTTAAAATATTATATTACTCTTATGGTAAAGGTGAAAACGAAAGGATTATAGATCCAGCAGAAATGTTTTTATTTCAAGATGGTTGGTATTGTGCAGCATTTTGTGAAAAGAAACAAGACATAAGACATTTTGAATTAAAAAGAATAATTAAATATGAATTATTAGATGAAAAATATGAGTAGACGAAATACTTCCTCCTTTTGAGTTATATTTAACTTGAAAGGAGATTTTTTATGGAAAAGAACATGAAAGTTAATTTTGATTTTTTAAAAGAAAGGGTGGCAGATTCATTAGATAATACTGATTTAGAGTTTATTAGAAATGAATTATCCAAATTAAATGAACCAACATTATTTAGTGGAGGTGGAGGATCAAGTGTAGTAAGTGAATTTGGAGCTAAGGTTATTAATACTAAAAATGGTATAGTTTCAGTTAACAGTGAACCAAGAGATTTTTTATATCGGAATAATGGGGCTTTTAGAAATGTAATAGCGTGTAGCTACAGTGGAAATAATTATGGAGTAGAATTATCTTTTTTAATAGGCTTAAAAAAATACTTATTATCTAATAATTCGTTTGATGATAATGATGTAACATATTTAAAATATAATACCACTATTGATAAAGAAAGAAGTTTTATATCACTTGGTGCAACACTTATTCCAGTTAGCATACTAATGAATTATTATTTAAATGGAAAGAATAGTCCTATATTGGATAGCATTGAAGAAGTATCATTCAATTTTGATATAGAAAGTGATGTCTACGAAATATTCAGCGGTTATGATACAAGTACAGCATCAAAATATTTAGAATCAACGATGGTTGAATCAGGAATAGGAATACCTATAGTTCATGATAAATACTCTTATTGCCATGGCAGAAGCACACTTGGTATTAATTATAATGGTATGGCGATTTATTATAATAGGAATACTGAATTTGATAGAATGATGCTTGAGGAACTAAAACAATATTATAGTAGAATTATCGCTATTGATTCAAGATTTGATGATCAAATATTAGATGATTATCAAATGCTTATACAAAGTATGTATTTAACAAAATATATCGCTGAAAAAAAGAAAAAAGATTTATCAAAAGTTGATTATTCACCTTTAGTAAGAAAATTATATAAATATAATGGTCAGATTTAATTATATCTGTTTTTTGTGCTAAAATAGTAAATGTTATGAAAACGGGCGAATATTCCAGCTAAAATTAGTAGAGAATTAATATCAATTGTTATACTATTGTTTTGGAAAGAAGGAATGATTATGGAAATAGGAAACAAAATAATGGAATTAAGAAAAAAGAATGGCCTTTCTCAAGAAGATCTTGCTGAAAAAGTAGGAGTAACAAGACAAACTATTTCAAAATGGGAATTGGGTGAAACGTCACCAGATTTAAAACAAGCTAAAGAACTATCTAAAATATTTAATGTTAGTTTGGATGAATTAACTGATAATGATATTAAAAATATTCTAGTGGAGAAAACCTCTAATACTGAAAAACTTGCTGGTTTAATTTTAAAACTTATTAAATTTGCCATAATATTTATTATCTCAGTATTTGTGTTTTTAATAATTGGAAGTATAGTATATAAAAATATTAGAAAGAATAATTTAGGGAGATTAATGAATATTTCAATTAAATGTAATCTTCATAACGAAACATATGGATATGAATTTAACTTTTATGAAACAACCGGGGAAATTAAGGAAGCAGGCGGAGATGGTTATTTATCTAATGTAATTGAGTTTGATAAATATGATAATGCCTATCAAGCTTTAGATATAATAGATGCATATGTCAAAAATAATGGTGGATCATGTACTAGAACTGAAGCTATCGAGGTTAAAGATTAATAGACTTCATAAATTAATTTTGATAAAATATTATATATGAAAAAGAAAATTATTATTTTAATAATTATAGTTTTAATAATATTACTAATACCTGTACCAATTAGAATAAAAGATGGTGGTTCAGTAGAGTTCAAAGCCGCAATATATAAATATACAAAAATACATAGATTTAGTGAAAAATCATTGACGGGATACGAGAATGGTTGGGAACTTGAGATATTAGGAAAAAGAGTTGGTGGGGTTATTAATACTTATGTTGAAGCCATAGAAAAAGATTCTAATTTAACTTTAGCAATTAAGAGTAATACATTAACTAATAAAGGAGCAACATTCATTTTAAAAAACAATACAGATGTAGATTATGCTTATGATGATTATTACATAATTGAAAGGTTTGACAAAAAAGAAAATTGGGTAGATTTGGATCTTATTATTGGCTGGACACCAAGAATAGAACCACAAGTGTATACTATAAAATCTAAGGAAGAACATGAAATATATATTGAGTGGTCTAATATCTATGGTAAATTAAATAGTGGAACATATAGAATAGTAAAAAACAATTTTAGAAAAGCAAATAGACCAGATTCAAGGACTTATAGTGTTTATACAGAGTTTTCGATTGATTAATATAGCCATATGAGATAAATATGGCTTTTTTATTGTGACTGTAATATAATATTAATAAATTTAAGGCGGTTTTTATGATTTACTTAAAAAATTTTAAACTACTAAATGAAGATTATGAAGATGGTATGATTATGAATAAAATGAATATTCATACTAATTTTTATCCACTTAGAATATTTCCTGAAAAAGAATTTGAGAAAATTGATTTTGAACCAATTACTATTTTTTATGGTGGGAATGGTTCAGGTAAAACAACAATTTTAAATATTATAAGTGATACTGTTAATGCTTCAAAAAGAAATATTGATAAAAGAACTATCTTTTTTGATCAATATGTTCAGTGTTGCAAACAACATTGCGAATTAATTCATCAAGGTGAGTGTAAAAGCATTAAGTATATTTCAAGTGATGACGTGTTTGATTACTTACTTGATTTAAGAGCAATTAATTCAAGTGTTAATCGAAGAAAAACTGAATTAATTAGCGAATATTTTGAGTATAAATATAATCCTTCAGAGAAGTATAATTCATCTTTAAGCCAATATGAAGATTTAAGAAATAAAGTTGATTCCAACAGGATGACAGCTTCGAAATATGTTAGAACAAGATTAAGAAATAATACAATTATGCAAGAATCAAATGGGGAAACAGCACTAGATTTTTGGCAAAATGAAATTGAAGATAATTCACTATATATCATTGATGAACCAGAAAATAGTTTATCTGCTGAAAACCAATTAAAACTAAAAACGTTTATCGAGGAATCAGCAAGATTTTACAATTGTCAGTTTATTATAGCAACTCATTCACCATTTTTGCTAGCGTTAGACGGGGCAAAAATTTATGACTTAGATAGCAAACCTGTTAAACCTAAAAAATGGACAGAACTTGATAATGTAAAAGTATATAATAGCTTTTTCGAAGAACATAGAGATGAATTTAATTAAAAAACTAGCAAAATCTGCTAGCTTTTTTGTTTAATAAATTGCTTCGAAATGCATTCCGTGATTAACAACTACATATTCACCAGGTAAGTAATATTTGTTTTCACTTGTTGAATACCATTTTTTTACTTTCGATGAAATAGGTAACCTAAATGTTGATCCTTCTTTTTGCAAGAAGCTTGTTTTGTTGTTATCACGAACTTTATCTAAGCTTGTTGTTACCATCCAGTAATTGTAACCATTTTTTTGAATTGGCTTAATCAAGTACTTATCAGTAGTTATAAATGCATCTATATATGAGGCAAATTCTTCGAAATTAGTTCCCATGTTGTTAAATAGAATTCCTGCTTCTTGAACTCTAAATCCTACGAATAAGTAATGAGGTAATAAATCCTTGAATAAATCATAACTTACTAGATTATTACTATCGGAAAGTAGTTCATATTTGGATGGCGGCCATTTTGCATTATCTATAAAACCATAAAGATTAGAAATAGCTGTATAACGATCAGTGGTTAAGAAATCATTAGCAATAATGTTGTAGTAAGTTGTCGATCCAATGAAATAGAAAGTTGTTTTTTTAGGTATTTCTTCGATGTTTGTTATTCTAACACTTGTAATTGTACCATCAGAATTAATTTTAGCAACGTTACTGCCTATATGGAATGTATTATCACTTAGCATATCAACAAATAAATTCTGGTCAGTGTCATATAAGGAGTGGTTATAAACTATTTCAAGTGTCGATCCATCTTCGAAAGTAATTCTAGTTATTGTATCTGTTTCATAGGCTTTTTCTATCCAAAGAGGATATACATATGTTAAGCTTCCTGTATCATAATTCCATACTGCCAATAAATCATCATATTTAATATCTTCGACATTTTTGGTTTTACCATTTGCAAGTAGTATTTTTGTCCCTTTAACTAGGCAACCGCCACCGCCATTTACACCTGCAGCGTTAATTTCAATATCTCCAGTTACATTTGATATAACAAGTTGATTAGTATTTGTTTGACTATCATTATAGTGATAGGAAGTAGTTTCACTTCGAACACCTGTGGTACTATTATACATGTATATTGTGCCCATAGATGAAGGTGGATCATAATTGTTACCGCTTCCTGAAAACGTTGTTCGATAAGTGCCACCAGCCTCGACTGTACCACCATTTGGGTTTGCCGTACAATTTGAACAATTAATAGTTACATTATATGTCCAGGTTCTTGCTACAGATTCAGTACTCATTGTTGCACTATTTCTAGAGTCATAAGCAATTAGAGTTATATAATAACTTCCATCATTTACATTGTTGAAAGTATAACTTGATGTTGTTAAACCCGTAGATGAAGCTGCCTCCTGTCCATTAGATCTATATAGATAAACATCATAATGATCAATACCGATGTTATCAGAGGCTGACCAGGTGACTTCTAAAGTTCTAGTGGTATTTCCTTTTGTAACATTTAAAGAACTAATAACAGGGTCTTGGTTATCAGCCATTGTCTGATCAACATTGACGGCTATGGTTACTACTCCGATACTAAATGCATCACTATCAGTTGGTACTAAAAAGACGTTAATATTTATTGGACTGCTTGGAAAATTCATGCCTGACGAATTTTTTATGTAGAAAGTAAATGTTTGATTTTCGGTTTCGGCTGCGATTGTTTGGTTTGCAAGTGCATTTCCACTTGCATCACATATTTGGAAATTTGGATTACTTAATGAGAAATTATATGTTTTACTTGTATCAAGACTATTTAATAAGGTCACGGTAAAAGGTGTTACCGTATTTGAACCGGTTAAATCGCCGCTTGTACTTCCGGTAAGTGTTGCAGTAAAAATACCTAAATTAACCTCTTGAACCTCAACAGTGGTATTAACACCAGCTGAATAGTTTGCGACACCACCCGAAGGAACCAGGGTAACTTTTATAGAGAATTGTTTTGTTTGTTTTGCTTTAATTTCTTCACCTAAAGTAATTCCAATTGGCTCATATATATATTCTAGTGATTCACCGTTCGAAGCGGCTGTTGTAATATGTGGGCTAAATATTTCTGAACCTATAGCAAAAGATTGAATCGAATCATTATAAATTACTACTTGATATGTTACCGAGTGTTCATCGGTTGAGGAAGTATCGTTTTTATTAACGCTAAAAGATAAAGCTAACTCAACACTTGTATCAGTATGTGTTTCTGAAGCAGTTAAATTTTTTAAATCAGTTTGGGTAACGCTAATTATACTAAAATTACCATTGTTAGCAACCACTGAATTACCGCTTATAGATAGAGAAACACTATTAACTGTAGCATAGCCAATTCCCATAATTAATGAAGCAAAAATAATAATTAATAATAATATTCTATCTTTTTTCATTATACCCTTTCCCAGTCTATATTTATTTTAGCAATTTTTTGCTTTTTTTTCTACAAAAAAATGGTGGATTTTGTCGAATTGTGTGTTATAATTAATTTTAGAGTAGAGTAAATATATGGTAGTTCTACTTAAAAAATTTTTGACATGAGGGAATGATATGCCTGTTTGGTTTTATTGTTACCCCGAAAATATTAAAAGATAGGGAGGTGAATTATGAAAAATAAGAGGAATATTTTATTATTAGTTATAGGTGTTTTAATTCTAGTTTTGGGTGTAGGTTATGCTGTTGTATCTCAAGTAACATTGAATATTACTGGTACCGGTGCTTCAAAGACCGAAGATTTAAAAGTAGTATTTGATGGAGTTAACTCTGGTACTACTAATGGTGAATCAAATAAAGTTACTGCTATTACATCAAATGATGACTCAACAGAAGCAACATTTACAGTAACTGATATGGTACTTAATACTCCTGTTGAATTAGAATTTGAGATTCAAAATAAAGAATCTGATGTTAATGCTACATTGGCATTACCAACAATCACTAATTCTAAATCTAGCTTCTTTAGCGTTAGTGTATCTTACAAAGATGGCGCTAAATCTGGATCTGGCACATACTCAAGTTGGGCAAGCGGTACAAAAACCTTAAATCATGGCGAAAAGGCAACAATTAAGGTTATTGTTACATTAACAAATACACCAATTCAAGAAACCGACAGTACTACTAATATTGGTGTTTCAATTAATGCTACACCAGCTGCAGGAGCTTAATAGAATTATATGACGGAAAGTAGGTAAAGAATTAATGAAGAAAGACAAATTAAGACTTTATATATTAGAGTTTGTTCTTATCGTAGTTCTATTCTTTACTCTCTTTGCATCATATATAGAAACAAGGTGGTTCTTAGCAACCTTCTTGTTGATTTTTATGTTTATCATAAGGCAATTAATTAAGAAGAGAGGTATTAAGTCTATTTATGATAAACAAGTACTATTGTTGATGCTAATTTTTGCTCTTATATATTTAGGGGTATTATACGCACTTGGCTTGCATTTCGGTTTTGTCAGATCAAAATATCTATTTACTATCAGAAATATATTTAATATTATTATTCCAACAATAATAATTATAATATCTTCAGAAGTTATTAGGGTTATTTTGATTAATCAAAATATGGTTATAAAAATTAAGGGTCATAAATTTGATTTATCGTTAGTTCTAATTTACTTATCATTGGTATTAGTAGATTATAATATTTATGCCGGTATTTATAACTTAAATAAGCTAGATGATTTTTTGACTGCTATTGGTTTTATTCTGTTTTCTTCAATGGCTAATAACTTACTATTTAACTATATATCAAAAAGATTTGGCGCTAAACCGATAATATTATTTAGATTTATAACCATATTGTATATTTATTTAATTCCATATCAACCAGATGTGTATTTATTCCTAAGGACATTTCTTAGGATACTATATCCATTTATTATTTATTTAATATTTGAACAAACATATGCCAGAAGTAATTTAGCTATTGCATATAAGGATAAGAAAAAAAGTATTATATGGACTTGTTTCATCTTTGGGTTTATTACACTAATGATTATGCTAATATCTTGCCAATTCAAATATGGAATAATGGTTATAGGTTCTGAAAGTATGACAGGTACTATAGATGTAGGTGATGCGATTATATATGAGCAATATAATAAAAATAGTAAAATTCAAAAAGGTCAAGTAATTGTATTTTATTATGGAAATATGAGTACTATTCATAGGGTGGTAGAAATAAAAAATATTAATGGCGAAGTAAGGTATTTTACTAAGGGTGATGCAAACAAAAGCTATGATAGTGGATATCGTACCGAAGCCGATATTAACGGACTAGTAAAACTAAAAATTAAATACATTGGTTGGCCTACATTGTGGTTAAGACGATTATTTAATTAAAAAACATAGAATACTGAAGAAAGGAGTGGAAATGTGAAAAAAAGCAATGTTGATAAAATACTTGTTGAACAAGCTAAAAGAAAAAAACATATTATTGAATATGCTTGTTTAGTAGTCTTTTATGCAATACTTGCTTTAGCTTTTTTATTCCTTCATTCATATACAAACAAAGAAGTTTATATTAAATACAATGAAACAAGTGATATCGATTATAAAGTATATTTAAAGGAAAATGATTTCTTTAAAGAAAAATTCTTAGGGCCTAATCGTAGTTATATAGCTAGTTTAATTGATTATATCGATACAACGTTTAATTATAAGATATCATTGCAAGACGAAAATGCAGATTTCAAATATTCGTATTTTATTGAATCTGAAATCAATGTTAAAGAAAAAAATGGTACTAGTTCTTTGTATAATTATAAAGAAACCATTATTAACGAGATAGTTAGATACAGTGAAAAGAAAAGTGATGCTTATATTAATGAAAAGGTTAGAATCAATTACAATAAGTATAATGATTTAATCAAGAGCTTCTTAAGCACATATAATCTAGATAATACAAATTCAACTTTAACTGTTAGGATGTATGTTAACATTTTAGGCAGTTGTGAGGATCTAGACAATAAAAGCAATGAATCTGTTATGTCGATTGAAATACCACTTACTACTAAGACGATGAATATTGAAATGAGCAACGACTTAATTGAAACAGAAGACAATATAATGGCTTGTAGTAATAACAATTTTAAAACTATAGTGTTCTTATTCTTTGGTATTTTGATGTCAGCTTTTACAACTATTATTATTATAATATTAATAAGGTACATCGTTAAAACAAGGACCGCTGAGGATATTTATCATAAGGAATTAAAGAAAATATTAAATAACTATCATTCATATATTCAAAAAATCAATAACCAATTTAATTTGTCTATGTATCAAAAATTGAAGGTTGATACTTTTAGTGACATGTTAGAAATAAGAGATACACTTCAACAACCAATATTAATGGTTGAGAATAGTAGCAAGGATGGAGTGTACTTTATAATCCCAAGCAACACCAAAATACTTTATACATATTGTTTAAAAGTAAGTGATATTAAAAATCATATAGCAGAAAGTAAGAAAGCAAAAAAGTAGTAATTTAATTATTACTTTTTTAGTATGGAATTACAGTTTAAAAAACGATGTTATACTACTTTTCATAATAAAATAATATGTCATCGTGATATAATGGTATTAAAAAGGTGAATTATGGAAAAAAGATTTAATAAATAGAAAAGTAAAGATTTTTTGTAAGAATACTGGCGTTGTAGAATATATCACATTTAAGTGAATAGTTAAATCGATGTATCACGATGGACATTGTACTTTTATTGAATTAGATACTGATGAATTAATTAATACTCTTTATATATCTAGTATAAGTATATTAGATTAGAAAAAAATAATGCAAAACCATTAATAATTTTGAATTAAACAAAATATTGTGTTTCTTGTTTAATACCAGGTGAAGAATTGGAAGTCGAGCATTATGGTATCGATTATAAAACAATAATAGGATATACTCTTTCAGCTGATAATGAGTTAACTAACGTTATAGGTAAAGAGTTTTTGTTATTTAATAAATTTCAATTATGGTCATGGATTTCATAGTTTGGTAAAAGTAAAAATGTGTTATACTTGTATAGGAGGGTTTTATGGAAAAAATTAATACTGAAATGGTTGTATCATCTTTATTTTTAGTTGGCTTTGATCAAGTTGACACACTTTTGTATACTTGTGTTTTAGGGCAATTATCGATTGATAATCAAGAGATGCAGCTGTTTGAATTTAGCGATATAGAGTTAAGTGCAGTTTTTAACAAATATGTAAATTATAATGGAATTATTTTTAAATTAAAAGAAGGAGTTTCTTTAGAAACAAATGTTAGTCCCATTGAAGGAAAAGTATTACCTTTAGGAAAGGTACTTCATACTAGTAAAAAACTAATTGATTATTTAACTAAATTAGATTTTAGGAAAATAGTACTGAAAAAAATATCAATTTTATGTAATGAAGACATTGATAACTTAGATTTACTATTTAGTAGTAAAGAAAAAGCAATTATTCATGAAATGTTCGGATTAAGTAAAATTCCTCATAAATCAGATGATATTTCCTCGCTCGATTCTTTTGAAGTTTTTAAAAGGATGATTGAATCGTACAATAATAATATGCTGAATGAAAATGATGATAAACTAGGAAGAAAAAAGCAAGGAATGTGTATTAGAGAAAGAAAAAAAGATGATGAATAGGTGATTTATGAGTTTAAATAACAATTTAATGATTAAAAAAATAGTTTTAGATAGAGATAAAATTTCTTCTTTTGATAAATATCCTTTTAATATTGAGATTGTTAAAAACTTTAATGAATTAAAATTTTCATCACCTGTTACTTTTTTTATTGGAGAAAATGGTATAGGTAAATCCACATTTATTGAGGCAATAGCTGTTGCTTTGGGATTACCAGCTGAAGGTGGAACAAGTAATTTTCAATATGAAACGAAAAATACAACCTCTGTTTTATCTGATTATTTAAGAATCGAAACTTTTAACAAACCAAAAATGAAATTTTTCTTAAGAGCAGAAAGTTTCTATAATTTTTCATCTGAGTTGCAAAGATTAGTCGAGGAAGATGGTTTTGGAACGCTATACTTTGCATATGGAGGAAATTTACATGAGTGTTCCCATGGAGAGTCATTTATTAAACTTGTTCAAAATCGCTTTACTGACCATGGTTTATATATACTTGACGAACCGGAAGCTGCCTTATCACCCCAAAGACAACTATCTTTATTATGTTTAATTGATGAATTAGTAAAAGAGGGGAGTCAGTTTATTATAGCAACCCACTCACCCATACTTATTAGTTATCGTAATGGAAAAATATTGGATTTTAATAATAATTTTAAAGAAGTTAAATATAAAGATACCGAAATTTATGGACTTTATAAAATGTATTTGGATGAACCAGATGCTATGCAACATCGATTGTTTGATTGATTTTTTTGGGAGGTTTTATGGGTAAAAGGTTTTTAAAAATGGATGCTATAAATGTTGAAAAAGCATGCTTTGCTGTTAATAATTCAATATCTTTTTGTGAGGATATTAAGTTATTAAGTGAGTTCTTTGACAAAAATGGTATTCCCGATGAACGAAAAACAATTTTTTTCAAAAAAGGAATATTAAATGATAGTGTTAGTGAGTTTTTTACTGGGGTAACATTTATGGTTAAATCTAACAGTAACGGAACTATACGGGCTTTTTTAAATGGAAAGAATAATAATTTAGGATTTGATTATCAGGTTTTTTCTTTTGATTCTGATGCAGATGACTGCTCTAAAAAAGAGATAATGGATTTTTGCTTAGCTTTGGACGCTGATGATGAATTATATGGTTATATTAATGCTTTGAATGAGTTTTTTGTTTTAGATATGGATGTCGACTATTTATTTGAACTTTCTAAAAGCGGTTTACCATTATCCGCGCAAAGAAAACTATATCGTTCGAGAACAAAAAAATAATCGGTTGACATTTATAATGTTAGAAATATTGAAAAATTAGAGTGAAAATGCTAGTATTTATTTAGGAAGGCGTTGAAAAATGGATAATAAAGAGTATTTAAATGAGAAAAAGTATGAAGAGAGCAAAGAAAAAATAAATAAGATTGGTACTATTTTACTACTAGTAGGTGGCGTAATGTTAATATTTGGCTTTGTCATGGCGTTTGCATTTCATAAACTTGGTATGTTTATTTTTGCAGTAATTGGACTTGCCTTCGTTGGTTTTGGTGGTCAAGCTAAATTACTTGGGCATGGAAGAGAGATTACAGCTTATATGGCTCAATCACAAATGCCAGTTGCTAAAGAAGGTATGGAAAAAATGGCGCCAAGTGCTGGAGTAGCTGCTAAGGAAATTGCTAAGGGTATTAAAGAAGGATTAAAAGATGATGAGTAAGTGGAAAACACTTACTTTTTTAATGAATTAAACAAGAATTATTCTATCGTTAATTATATTATATGATACAATAATAATATATAAAAAGAGAGGCTAATATATATGATTAAAGATAAAAGAAATTATGGAATTGAATTACTGCGTTTAGTATTAATGCTCATGATTTGTATGTTACATACATTAGGAAAAGGTGGAATACTTGGAGCTAGTACCAGGGGAACTATCCAATATAGTGTTTTTTGGTTTATGGAAATCTTCTCTTATTGCGCTGTTGATTCATTTGCAATTATAAGTGGTTATACAGCCACTAATAAACCAAAGAAGTATGAAAAACTAGTTAATTTATGGTTTCAAGTGTTTTTTTATTCTTTTATTCTTACAGTGATTCTCACTTTAATAGGCCTTAATAAAAATTTCAGTATTACTTCTTTGATTAAAAGCGCTTTTCCTATTACAACTAATTATTACTGGTATATGAGCGCTTACTTTTGTTTATTTTTGGCTATCCCATTTTTAAATCCATTGTTATTCAGTATTGATGAGAAGACCGCTAAGAAAATGATAATATTTATTGTAGCCTTTTTCTCTGTCATGAGTCTTTTAAAAGATCCTTTTTATATGAACGGTGGGTATTCTGCTTTGTGGATTATGGTTTTGTATTGCTTTGGCGCTCTAGCAAAAAAAGTTAAAATGTTTGAAAAAAAGAATGTTTTTTTTCTGATAATATTATGGTTAGTTTCCATAATATCAACATGGGTATTATATGTTTGCTTTGATATTCAAATTATTGTAAATTATATTTCTCCACCGATATTAATGAGCGGATTTTTAATGGTTTTATTGTTTTCTAAAATTAAACTAAAAGGAAAGATTATTTCTAAAATATCACCGCTTGCATTAGGCATATATTTATTTCAATTAAATGCAATAATTTGGGACGACTATTTAAATAAAGCTTATGTTTTTATAGTAAATAAAAATATATTTACAGGAATTCTATTAGTATTAGCTTTTGCAGGTTTATTATTTCTTGCCGGCTTAATTGTAGAGTTTATTCGTAGTAAATTGGCAAATATACTAAAAATATCAAAATTGAGTGAAAAAATAGTTAAGATAATAGATTGCTTGGTTAATAAATTAACCTTCTTTTTAAAATAATTTTCAGTTTTCTTTCAGTTTTAGGTTGTAAAGTGTTTTTTAGAAAAGGAGGAAAATTATTTAAAATTGGATAGAAAATTATATTATATTTATAATAGGAAGGAGAGAAGAAAATGAAAGAAAAAATTATTATATTTATTACAGGAATTTTTATAGGAGCTATTATTGCAACTGGTTCAATTTATGTTTATACCATAGCAGTAAGTAAAGGAAATGGTAATCAAAATATGGAGATGAATGGTGGTAATCCTCCGAGTATGCCAAATAGTCAAATGGGTCAGCCTCCTGAAATGCCAAATGGTAATAATACTCAAGTAAGTAGCTAGTGGTGAAAAATGAAAAGAATAGTTAAATTTTTAGGAATATTCATAGTTCTAGTTTCATTATTAAATGTTAATGCTGCAAGTAAAAATATTTATGTTAATCTAGAGTCACTAGAATATTCAACTGATCAAAAAAGTTATCAAGATATCACTACCTATACTTCTTTAGAAAGTTTTTTAGAGGATTATAACGCAAACAATTTACCAAATATTTATATTACAAACTTTTTATTTGATGGAGTATCTACCGTTAAATCTCCTGATTTGGACGATTTTATAGAAAACGATTCTAATGATACTAAAATTAAAGCTTTAGAAATTACTGTTATCAACCTTAATACCACTGGTAACATTGAATTAACTGGTTCTATAACAGGAGCAATGATTGGTGTTAATACAAATAATGTTAAAGGCAATATCAATATTATTTTAAATAATGCTAGCGTTGATACTGATTCTAAAAAAGCACCAGCAATATTTGTATATAATAAGGATAAGAATTATACCGATTGCATTGTTGCAATAAAAACAGTTAAGGGAACAAACAATTATATTGAAGGTGGAAAGCTAAAAAAAGTAAGTTTAATTGGCTCAGATGAATTAGATAAATACATCAGTTATTATTCTGGTGATAGTCTAAGTAATTATCAAAAGTACTCAAATTATTATGGTATTTATACAAGCGAAGAAATAAATGATATTTTATTTGCAACTGTTCAAGCTGATAATGAAGATTTGCAAGACGGAGATCCATATTACTTTTACAAAGGAAGTGGAGCAATCAGTTCAGATATAGATTTATATTTTGAAGGTGAAGGTTATTTAAAAGTAACAAGCAAGAATAAAGAAGGTATCGAAACTAAAGGTAATTTGACTTTCAGTGGAGGAACTGGTGATTATGAAATATATGCTCAAGATGATTGCTTAAATACCACTACCACTGGAAATGGTAATGTGAGAAATGATTTAACAATAGATGTTAATTCATTACTTGCCTATGTCGACCCAAAGGCTGATGAAGGCGATGCCATCGATTCAAATGGAAAACTAATTATTAATGGTGGAACTATCTATGCTTTTGCTCATCCAAGTGGTCCTGATGCTGGCCTTGATTCGGGTAAAGGCACATATATAAATGGCGGAACAGTTATTGCAACCGGTAATATGACAGATCAAATAGAAAATGATTCTAAACAAAACTTCATATATGCTACTTTTAACAAGATTAATGAGGATACTTTAATAGTTATAAAAGATCAAGATAATGAAGTAATAACTGCATTTAAAACTGGTAGAGATATTCAAAACTTATTATATAGTAGCCCTGATTTAGATTATAAATCTTATACTATTTATACCGGTGGAACTATCGAAGGCGAAGAAACAAATGGTTTATATACTAAAGTAAATAATTATTCTGGCGGTGAAAGTATCAGTTATAATAGTGCTAGCAATGGTATCAATCATGCAAATAATAATAGCGGTATAAGTAATGTACTATTAAAAGTCTTATTAATAGAAATTATTACATTCGTAATCTATATAACTGTAGTTTATGTATTCAATAAAAAAGAAAATTAGGAAAATAATTCCTAGTTTTTTTTATGCTATAATAAAGAAGAAACGAGGAAAAAAATGATATTTTTAAACCAAGCAATTTCACTAGCTTTAATTTATATTTATCGAGCAACTGGGGGAAATGCTAATATGATAAGTTTTGAAAAGGCTAAAGAATACAAAAAAGCAGTAAATGAAAATCTTCAAAAAATGAATTCTAAAATTCATGATTTACCAACTGATCATACAGTAACTTCCGATGACTTGTTTTTCTTTTATGCGGAAGATCGTGATGAAAATAGTTTTTATGTTTTAAGGGCAGATGAAGAATCTATCTTAAAAAGAATTAATTATATCAAGGGATTACCACTTGATGTTATAATAGCTTCACAAATGACTAATGCTTTAGGCGTTTTGGATTTAAAGCTTTGTGAAGGACAAATAGTAGAAATAGAAACAAAAACTACTAGAACGCGTAAAAATAAAGATATGTTATAATCATTTTTGCTTTTTAAGTTCTATTTAAGTTTAAAAATATATAGTTTTATTGACGGTGATGTGGATGAAAATATTAATAATTGAAGATGAGTATAATTTAGCGGATGCCATTGCAAGTATGCTAAAATCAAAAAAGTATAGTGTTGAAATTATTACGGATGGTGCCGATGGCTTAGAGGAAGCTTTAACTGACATTTATGATTTGATTATTCTTGATGTCATGCTACCTCATAAAAATGGTTTTGAAATATTAAAAGAGTTAAGAGAGGAAAGTATTAGTTCAAAAATTATAATGTTAACTGCCAAAAATACCATTGATGATAAAATGATTGGCTTTAATAATGGAGCAGATGATTATTTAACAAAACCATTTCATATGGAAGAGTTATTAGCTAGAGTTAATGTTCAACTAAGAAAGAGCAATAATACCTCTAGTGATTTACTAGAAATTGGCGACATCATCTTAAATATTAATAGTATGGAACTATGTAATAAAAACGAAGATCATAAAGTAAAGATTATTGGTAAAGAGTTTAGTCTTTTAGAGCTTTTAATGAATAATGCCAATCGGGTTATGGAAAAAGAGCAAATTTTTGTTAAGATTTGGGGTTATGATACCGAGTGTGATATTAACACTCTTGAAGCTTATATATCATTTATTAGAAAAAAGTTAAAATTAGTAAAATCAAAAATAAATCTTAAAGCCATTCGCAACATCGGCTATGTTTTAGAGGTGCCAGATGAAAAAGTTAAAAAATAAAGTATTTTGGATTATCTTTTTATTACTTACTGGTTTTAATGGAATTGTTGTAACAACATCAGTTGTAAGAACATATATGGAAAGAAAAAATTCTATTTCTGATATGATTACCAAGATACCTAGAAATTTTGACCGTAAATTAGAGGATAATGATTTAGAGTTTAATCCTCGAAATCCTAATGATGATGGTCGAAAAATATATTTGGATTTTACAATTTACACCATTGTTTTAGATGATAACGGACGTTATCAAGATATTATTAATCACACATTTAATGATGAATACGATGAAGAATCAATAAAGATGGTTGCTAATAATATGATTGATAATCATGAAGATAACATTTACATTGGCAATTTATATACAAATAAGTATTCTTATGTATTTACACCAAATAATACTTTAATAATAATGGATAATACAGGAATTAATAAAATACTTGTCAGTCAGCTTGTGTCTAGTATTATTTTATTTACTTTATGTGAGATTGCTATATTTATTATTACTCATTCAATTACAAAATGGATAATAACCCCGGTTAAAAATTCATTTGAAAAGCAAAAAGTTTTTATAGCAGATGCCTCGCATGAGCTTAAAACGCCTCTTTCTGTTATGGTGGCTAGTGCCGATGCCTATTTTAATGATAAAAATGAAAAATGGGTCAAAAACATGAAGAATGAATCAGAAAGGATGATTAAACTTGTTACTGAGCTTCTTGACCTTGCCAAAACTGAGCAAGAACAAGAAATTGTGATGGAAGAAAGTAATTTATCTGATATAATCGAAGGATCTATTTTGACATTTGAAAGTCTCTTTTATGAAAAAGGTATTAAATTAAAATATGATATTACCCCAAATATTAAAATGGCTTGTAATGAAGATTTAATTGTTGAACTTATGAGTATATTAATCGATAATGCTATAAAACACTCATCTGAAAAGGGAAAGGTTCTTGTAAATCTTTATAAGGATAACAAAGACATCGTTTTAGAGGTAAAAAACAAAGGCTTACCTATTAAAAAAGAAGATGAAGAAAAAATATTTGAAAGATTTTATAAAGTAGATAGCTCAAGAAACAGAAATTCAAATAATTATGGTTTAGGTTTAGCTATTGCTAAAAATATTGTTGAAAGACATAATGGCATGATAAAAGCACATTCTGCAGATGGTTATACAACTTTTAAAATAACATGGAATCAAAAATAATTTGCTTCCTTTTATGACTGCTAGTGAAAACATCATTCTTTCAATGGATGCAAGTGGAATTAAAATAGATAATAAAAAAGAAGAAGCAATTAATCTCATGAAAAGTGTTGGGTTAAAGGAAACTTATGTTAATCGTAAAGTACTTAGAATTTCCGGAGGGGAACAACAAAGAGTTGCTATTGCTAGAAGCCTTTCTTACAATCCTAAAATGATAGTAGCAGATGAACCAACAGGCAATTTGGATAAGCAAACGGAAAAAGAAATTATGGATATATTTAAGAAACTAGCTCATGAAGATAAAAAATGTGTCATTATTGTCACTCATTCGCAAAATGTTTGTGGTATGGTTGATGTTGTTTATGACTTAAAGCTAGTTAAAAGTTAAGATAGGTAAATTGTTATACTCCTTTCAATGTTACCTAAAAATAAGAAAGTAGAGATAATCTATTTTTTTAAGTTTTATTTAAGTTTTATAATATATATTATTATCAGGAGATGAGAGCATGGAAAAAGAAAAAAATAATAGTGAAAAAAGGATAATTATATTTACTGTATGTATAGTAGTAATTTTAGTTGTTTTAGGTTTATCGGTTTGGTATGTTAAATCGGGAAAGACAAGTTTTTTAACAAATAAAACAAAGCAGAAAGTATCGTTAAAATACACAACTACGAGTAAAACCAAATCAGAGGGTGTTTATATCACGGACGTATCTGAAGTGGTAGATGAGGTAATGCCTTCGATAGTGGCTATTACTAGTAAAACGGTTATTAATTCCGGAAGATTTGGGTATTCCTTTTTTGGAAATGAAAGTTATACAACCGAGGGAGCTGGTTCGGGTGTAATTGTTTCTGAAAATGATAGTGAACTATTTATTTTAACAAACTATCATGTTGTAGAAAATTCAAGTGAGCTTTCAGTTAAGTTTATTGATGATTCAACATATGATGCCATCATAAAAGGTGTTTCAGAGCGAAAGGATATTGCTATCGTATCTGTTAAAAAAAGTGATATTAGTAAGGAAACACTCGAACAAATAAAGATAGCTACAATTGGCGACAGCAACGAGTTAAAAGTTGGTAATGGTATTATTGCAATTGGTAATGCCTTAGGTTATGGTCAATCAGTAACAACTGGTGTTGTAAGTGCCCTTAATAGGGAGGTTAGTACGGATGATTATACGCAAGATATGATTCAAATAGATGCCGCCATTAATGGTGGAAATAGTGGCGGTGCCTTACTTAATAGTAAAGGTGAAGTTGTAGGGATTAACTCTGTTAAGTACTCCTCAAATGGTACAAGTACTTCTACTAGCATCGAAGGCATGGGTTTTGCTATACCTATTTCTGATGTTGAAGATATAATTGAAAAATTAATCAATGGTGAAAATGATACAGGCGGATTAACATTAGGTATCGAAGGCTATATGACTAATACTGGTAATATTGCTAGTTATCGCCTTCCTGAAGGATTCTATGTATCTACTATCGTTTCTGGAGGTAATGCTGAAAAATCAGATCTTGAAATAGGTAATATCATAACAGAAATAGATGGTAATAAAGTAACATCACTCGAAGTTATTAGAAAAGTATTAAATAAAAAAGAACAAGGTGACGAAGTTACTTTAAAAGTAAAATATGCAAGTAGAAATGAATATAAAGAAAAAGAAATAACTATTACATTAAATTAAATATTTTAAGTTTTATTTAAGATATATTTTATAAAATATAATTGCAAGGGAGATGATAAATGATTATATATTGCAAAACATGACAGTAGGAACTATTAAGCAGGATTTTCCTGCTTTTTTTCTTGGCTTATAGTATAATTAACTTAATAGTAAGGAGTGTATATGAGTAGTACGAAAGATTATCGGGATTATGTTTTAGAACAATTAAGTATTTTAGAGGGTATAACCTTTAGACCCATGATGGGAGAATACATGTTATATTATAATGGTTTATTATTCGGCGGCATTTATGATAATAGGGTATTGGTTAAGAGGGTTGATGATAATAAGAAATATAATATGGAAGAAGTTATACCATATCCAAATGCTAAACCGATGTATTTAATTGATGATATCGATAATCAAGAGCTTATGAGAGATATAATATTAGATACATGTGATGGCTTAAAAAATAAAATGTAATTTATTAAAAATATGATATTATTATGCTAGGAGGATTCTATGAAAGATAAAAAAATAGTTTTTGTGGTCATTGGCTTGCTAATTGTTTTAGGCATATTAGGATTTGCAATGTGGAATAATCGTACAATTTCAACAATTACCCTTGATATTAACCCAAGCGTGGAAATTAAACTTGGTAAAAATGAAAAGGTTAAAAGTGTTAGAGCTTTAAATGATGATGCTAAAGATATTATTACTAATGATTTAAAAGGAACATCTTTAGAGGATAGCCTAAATAAGCTAACTGATAAGGTAATTGAAAAAGGTTATGCTGACGAAGGGCGAGTAGTAGTACTTGTTTATTCGCAAGGGTCTACGAGCAGCCAAAATGTCGAAGAAATAGTCCGTAAAAGTTTTGATGAAAGGCATATTCAACTTGAATTTATTGCTGTTGAAAATATCACTAAAGAGGATATTAAATTAGCTAAGAAAAATAATATTAGTCCAGCAAAAGCCGCATATATTAATTCCATAGTTGAAGAAAAAGCAAAAATAGAAATAAAAGATCTAGTTGAAAAACCAGTTGAAGAGTTACTTGAAACAAAAAATACGGGAAGGTATTGCTCTGAAGGTTATCAACTAGAAGGAGATTTTTGTTTAAGAGAAGTAAAAAGAGTAAAAGCCCCAGATGGTCTTGTTTGTCCTGAAGGGTATTATGATTATGAAGGTGTATGTTACGAAGAAGTACCAAGCGAAGAACTTGATGAATTATATTGTCAAGATGAATTTGAGTTAGAAGGCACTAAGTGCAAAAGAACTATTACTATTGAAGCTGAACCAAAAGAGTTTTCTTGTCCAAAAGGTGAAGCAAAGACAAGAGGCGAACTTGGTTTAACTAATATGGATGCTGGCGATGCTAATTACGTTGTATGTGTTGATTTATCAAATGCCACTCATCCGGTAACACCATGTGAATTACCTGCAGATGATCCAACGGAAAGAACTTTTGTCGGTGGAAGATGTTACTGGCATCGAGCTCCTGTAATTGCTGAAGGCTGTCCTGGTAAAATTCAAGTAGACGGCATGTGTTGGGATGATGCCTCAAATGTATTAATTTGTGCTGGATATCGTGATGGCAAACAGTATTCAAGTCGTGAGGATTACTGTGAGCACTCTATTAATTATATTGATCCAGTAGTAACTGAATATAAGTGTGAAGATGGTTTTAAATTAAAAGGCAATAAATGTGAAAAAGAGGAAGACATGGATCCAATGCGTGATAGAACATGTCCGGATAATTTTACTTTAGTTAATAATGATAGATGTATCAATTATAAAAAGACTGCTGATAAAACTAATGGATTTGTTTGCGACGAAGATAATACCCGTTTAAGAGGAAATGAATGTATCTACTACGAAATAATAGATGCTAATCATAGTTAAGTAATTAATTCAACGATTGGTTGAGTAGATTCTACTTTAAATATATAATTATTTAATTTTATTTATGATAACATTTAGTCATGGAAGGAGAAGTTATGAAAAATTTTTGGTTAATTTTTGTAAAATGTTTAGTTTGTTTCTTGTTAGGTTTATTAATTGGTTATTTTGCTTTCAATAAAAAGGAAGAAAATATTCTCGAACCATTACCTGTGCAAGAAAAATCAGAAGGTTTAAGAGGTACATACGATATCGATAAAAACATTAATGAAAAAACAATTGATAACTATTTGGGACGCAGTGATGTTGCTTATCGTGATGTAAGAATGCTTGAGGATACAGCTACTTGGGAAAATAAGGGTGGTGAAAGGGACCTTACAGGTTTTGTTAAAGGCTTTGAAGTAATACCTTATGCTTATTTGACAGAGTTTCCTGAAGCCTATGTTGAACAAAAACGTTCTGAAAATGTCAGTGGTCTTTATGAAGGAAAAACTTTATTTAGACTAGATGAAGAAGGAAACTACGTAGCTAACTACAAAGAATCAATGAGTATTTTGGAATATATTTTTCCAAAAGATAAAACTATTTTCCTAATGTGTGGTGCTGGTGGTTATGCTAATTTTACTAAACAAATGCTTGGAGCACTTGGCTGGGATACCTCAAAGATTTATAATGTAGGTGGTTATTGGAATTATGATGGTAAAAATGCCATAAGTACAAAAATCGAAGGTTCTGATAAGTGTGATTTTTCTAAAGTGCCTTATCACAACATTGATTTTGATCGTTTAACGCCAGTAGAATAATTTTGAAGCAATGTTAAATCATTGCTTTTTTTTAGCTTATCTTTACTTATTTCATTTTAATTATTATAATAATGTTATGGAGTAAATGATATGGGAAGTAGTAATTCCAACAAAAATTATTATAAGTATCTTGATATAATACGTGTTTTTTTATGCATAGTAATCTTCCTTTATCACTTAGGCCTTTTAAAGGGTGGATTTTTAGCTGTTAATGTTTTTTTTGCTTTAAGTGGTTATTTAGCCTTTGTATCTGCTAGTAAAGATAGTAATTTTTCAATTAAAAAGTATTATTTAAAAAGATTAAAAAGTATATATTTACCTTTGGTAATGGTAGTTTTCCTAACTTTAGCAATTGTACCATTATTTAGTCGAAGTAATTGGCTTAACTTAAAACCCGAAACTTTTAGTGTGCTTCTTGGTTATAATAACTTTTGGCAACTTGGGGCAAGCCTTGATTATTTTGCAAGACATATTGATTCTCCGTTTATGCATCTTTGGTTTATAGCTATTCTAATGCAATTTGATTTAGTATTTCCAATTGTATTTAGACTAATTAATAAAACTAAAAGCAACATTAGTAAAATATGTGATTCAGTAATAATCTTTTTGTTAGCTTTACTTTCGTTTTTAGGTTTTTATTATTTTAGCTTAGTAAATAATA
Organism: Bacilli bacterium; assembly: GCA_017544165.1. Taxonomy (GTDB): domain Bacteria; phylum Bacillota_I; class Bacilli_A; order RF39; family UBA660; genus UBA6448. Next base: position 19,324 of record JAFYER010000010.1, on the reverse strand, counting down.
TGATGGTAGCCTACTACAATACTTTATTTAGATGTTTTTCCCTGTTGTTTGGTTTGCTTTTTGGCATGCTTCATGCTAGTAAAAACACCTTAATTCTCGAAGAATTTAAAAAAGGTAATAAACCTCAAGCAATAATAATATGTTATTTGCTAATTTTACTTCTTTTCTTTTTAAATGTCGATGTAATGAATCGTTTCTTTCAAGTAAGTATGATTGTTGTAACAATAATTGCTTGTCGTATATTTGATTATGCAATTTGGGTAAAACAAAATACAAAAGACACTCCAGTAGAAACTATAATTAAAAAAACAGCTAAGATAACATATGAATTCTATTTGGTTCAATACCCAATTATATATGCTTTTCAATCAATTAATATAGGTAGTTCGCTTAAATACTTTTTAATATTTATAATAACTGCAATAGTATCATATATAATTCACTATGCATTAAATTTTTATAATAAAAAGGATATTAGCATTAAAAAGTTTATTGTATTTATCTGTTTATTATTGATATCATGTTATGGAATAGTGGTTTTAATTACTAGTAAAGACTATTCAAAAGAGATGAAACAATTAGAAAAAGAATTAGCGGATAATCAAGAATTAATCTTAAAAAAGCAAGACGATTACGCTAAAAAAATTAAAGAACAAAAAGATGAACTTTCTAAACAGTTAGAACTAATCGAGGAAAACATAAACAACATGGAAGGATATGTAAAAAGTTTAAGTGTTATAGGCGTTGGTGATTCCGTTATGCTTGGTGCAGTCAACAACTTATATGAGATTTTTCCAAATGGCTATTTTGATGCTAAGGTTTCTAGATCAACATGGACTGTTAATAGCATATTACAAGATTTAGACAAGAGTAATATGTTAGGTGATGTAGTAGTTATTAACATGGGAGCAAATGGCGATTGCAGTGAAGAATGCAAAGAGGAAATCATGAAAACTATTGGCAATCGTAAAGCATTTTGGCTAACTAATACATGTTTAGAAACTGCTTATGTTAATGACAATATTACTGAGTTTGCTAAAAAACATTTTAACTTACATATTTTAGATTGGAAAAGTATATCAAAAGGCCATGATGAATATTTTTATGCAGATGGTATTCATTTAACGATTCCTGGAAGAGCTGCATATGCACAAGCTATCTATGAAGCAATCTATAATCTTTATATGGAGGAATATCAAGTTAAATCTGAACAAACAATTCAAGACTATGAGGATAATTTAAAAAATAAATATGAGTTTTATGGCAATGATTTACTTTTAGGTTCATATCAATATATTATTAATGATTTTATCGATTCTAAGTTTAATATCGAAAGTTACGACTTCAGTACTCTAAAAAAAGACTTAGAAAAGAAATACAATTTAGGTGAATTATCAAAAAGAATAGTACTTGTATTTGATTCATCCTTTAAAATGAGTACTAAACAGTACAAAGAATTAACTTCCTTACTTAAGGATACAAAAATATATATTATATATTTAAATGATAGCTTTGATATTAAGGATAATAATACACAAATAATTGACTTTAATAAAGATTTAAAGAATAATAGTGATTACTTGCTTGGCGATTTAATACATTTATCGACAAATGGTAATAAGGCACTAGCAAATAAATTAATAGATACATTATTAGATTAGGAAGGTATATATGGAATATAATAAGGTTAAAAATGCAAACTACATATTAAGCAGTAGCAATTATGTTGTTAAAAACGCTGAAAAATATAGAAATAAATGGAATGATTTCTTTGGTAATAAAAATCCCATCGATATTGAGCTAGGTATGGGTCGAGGCGATTTCATTATCAATATGGCTTTAGAAAATCCTAATACTAATTATGTTGGTATTGAATTAAACGAATCGCAAACCGCTACGGCAGCTCAAAGAGTAGTTGGCAAAAAAATAAATAATTTAAAATTTATTCAAATGGATGCGGCTGATCTTGATAAAGTTTTTGGTAAAGAAATAAGAACTATTTATTTAACGTTTTCAGAGCCATGGCCTAAAAAAATTGATGAGAAAAAAAGATTTACTCATATTAATTATTTGAAATTATATGATCGTATTTTTAAAAAGGATAAACATATTATTTTAAAGACAGATAATAAAGGTCTTTTTGCATACTCCCTTGAAACTTTATCAAATTATTGGTATGTATTTAAAAAGGTGAGTTTGGATTTACATAATGATGAAAGAGGTATTCATAATATAATGACAGATTTTGAAAAGAAGTATTATGAAGAAAAAAGACCAATATATTATGTTGATGCTTTCTTTGAATAAGGAGAAAAAATGGAAAAAACAGATTTAGTAAATTTAAAAACAAAAATAGAAGACATCGGGAGGTCACTTTGACATACCAAATTTAAAAGAAAAACTAAATGATTTAAAAAAAGAAACGCTTGTTTCGAATTTTTATGATGACATTAAAAAGGCAAGTGAAATCAACTCTCAAATAGTAAGTATTGAAAAGAAAATTAATCTTTTCGAAAACTTAGAGGCAAGTATTGATGCTGGGATTGAATTATTTGATTTATTTACCGAGGAAGAGTATAACGAATTATTAATTCAAGTTCAAGAACTAGAATTATCTACATTTTTAAATGGTAAATATGATAATTTAAATTGTTATCTGGAAATTCATTCTGGGGCTGGTGGAACCGAAGCTCAAGATTGGGTTAGCATGCTTTTAGATATGTATGAAAAATATTGTGATAAATACGATTATAAATGCGAAGTAATATCCTCACAAGATGGCGAGGAAGCCGGACTTAAATCAGTTTTAATAAAAGTATCGGGGGAAAATGCTTTTGGCTATTTAAAAAATGAAAGTGGTGTTCATCGTTTGGTTAGAATTTCACCATTTGACTCTAATAAAAGAAGGCATACTTCTTTTGCTTCGGTAACAGTTACTCCCGAGTTTGGTAAAGTTGATGATATTGAAATTGATGAAAAGGATTTAAAAATCGATGTTTTTCATTCTTCGGGGGCAGGTGGTCAATCTGTTAATACAAGTAATTCGGCTGTTAGGATAACCCATTTACCTTCGAAAATAGTTGTTAGTGTTCAAAATGAAAGAAGTCAGCTCCGCAATAAAGAAATTGCTATTGATATTATAAAGAGCAAATTATATGCAATGGAACTTGAAAAACGTGAAGGGGAGATTAACGAATTTAAAAAAGGTGATAGCATAAATTTTGGTAGCCAAATAAGAAGTTACATTTTAGAACCATATAAATTAGTAAAAGATCACAGAACAAATTTTGAAAGCAATAATCCTGAAAAAATATTAAACGGAGAAATAAGAGAAATGCTTGAATATAATCTAAAGAATATTGTCAAAAAATAAAAAATAGATTATAATAATTCGCTGTAGCAAGGGGGATTTTTGTGAACATAAGGGACAGTGAACAAAGAATAATAATTGCAAAAATTAGAAATGGTGATAAAGAAGCTCGCGAGAATTATATATTACATTATTATGAAAGAATTAAAGGTACTTTAGTAAGATTACAAATCCCTGAAGAATATCATGAAGATATATTACATGACTGTATAATTGCTGTAATGGGACTAATTGAAGAGATAGATTTAAATAAACAAAGTCATGTGTGTCAAAAGTTTAACGTTAAGATTGTAGAACAAATTGCTAAATCACTAGCGTGTATATTTGTATACTCTAAGAAAGTTAATGGCAAAAAAGTTAATAGTCCTAGTATCTATTTACGTAATAAAGATGTTAGATATACTAATTATGATATTATTGAAGAATATTTAAGTGATGGAAAATTACCAGAAATGGTTATTGCTGATAAAGGAACGTCATTAAGAGACACAGAAGATAGAGTAATAAACAGGCAAATTGAAAACGAATATTGGGGTTATGTTGATACTCAATCTCCTTTAAAACAAGAAATTATTACAGGCCGTATGCCAATAACGGATTTTGAAATTGAATCATTTGGCAAAATTGCTGAAAGAAATAATTGTTCAAGGGCTTATATTAATCAAGAAGCCAGTCGTCAGAGAAAACTTTTATTACGATCTACTAATTTAAGATGGTATTTAAAATAATAAAGGAGGATTATGCAAGAAGCAATTAAATATTTAAAAAGTATTATAGATTGTAATACTACAGTAATTGTTGCTTGTTCTGGTGGACCCGATTCTATGTGTCTACTTTCTTTATTGTGTGATTTAAAAAAGACAATGGATTTTAATATTGTTGTAGCCCATGTCAATCATAAAGTAAGAAAACAAAGTGATAAAGAATATCAATACTTAGAACAATATTGTTTAGATAACAATATTATTTTTGAGGGAATGGAAATTGTTCACAAAATTCCTAATAATTTTGAAAGTGAAGCAAGATGTATTAGATATTCTTTTTTCAAAAGTTTAAAAGCCAAATATAACGCAAAGTATATTATTACAGCTCATCACGGTGATGATTTAGTGGAAACTATTTTAATGCGCATCACAAGGGGTAGTAATCTTTCTGGTTATGCAGGCATTAAGCTGATTGATAACGATTATTTACATCCTTTTTTATACGTCGATAAAAAAGAAATTCTTAATTATTTAAAAAGTAATCATATTAAATACTTTATTGATAAAACAAATAACAAAAATGAACATACCAGAAATCGTTATCGTCATCATGTATTAACCTTTTTAAAAAAAGAAAATCCTTTAGTGCATTTAAAATATTTAGCATATAGTAAGAAACTATTGGAATATGATAAGTTTATTGATGGATATGTAACTGATAGCAGGTTCATTAATAAAAATATAATTGATATTAAAAAGGTAAAAAAACAATCAGATATTATTATTAAAAAATGTTTGGAAAAAATCATTGTAGATATTCAAAAAAAGGATATATTAGATATATCAGATCAAAATATTGAAGATATGCTTAAAATGATTAAATCCTCGAAGAGCAATAGCACTATTTGCTTAAATAATAATTATGTTGGTATTAAGGATTATGATAGTTTCTATATAAAAAAAGATATTAATGCAAATGGGTTCAATACCGAGTTTATTGACTTTTATGAAGATGATAATTGGTTAATAAAATTAGTTAAAAAGATAGAAGATGATTCAAATAACGTAATTAGACTTGATTCTAAAAGTATCAGAATGCCCCTTATTATTCGTTCAAGAACAAAGGGAGATAAAATGCAAGTTAAAAATTTAGGAACAAAAAAAGTTAAAGATATCTTTATTGATGAAAAAATTAGCCTTCATGAACGTGATTTATGGCCAATTATTTGTGATAGTAATAACAATATTTTACTAATTCCCGGTTTGAAAAAAAGCAAATTTGCTAAAGACAAAACGGAAAAATATGATATAATACTTTTATGCGAAAGGAAGAATTTTAATGAAGAATGTCAAAAAGAATAATACCGCAAGAAATATAAGTCATTATTTAGTACTTTTTATAATTATTGGTGTAATATTATTAGTATTACATTTTCAAGGTGATTCTGTTCATACACTTACAACAGGAAAATTACTTAGCAATTTAGCAAATAATGAAGTAACGGAGATTACTATTACTCCGAAAAGTGATGAATCTGTATATTATGTTGAGGGAAAATTAAAAGACTATGAGGAAGAAGAATCCTTTAAAGCGTTAGTTGTTGAAGATGAAATATCAACAGTAACAGATTATATTAAAGCAAATAACATAAGTAAGTACGATACTAAAAAAGATCCAGGAAGTTCGCAAATTTTATATGTTATAGTTAATGTAGCACCGATATTAATTTTAGGAGTAGCTGCTTATTTGTTATTTACAAAATTATCTTCGACAAATCGTAATTCAATGGATTTTGGTCGTAGTAAAGCAAGACTTTCTGATGATAATAATAAAAAAACATTTAGTGATGTTGCCGGATTAAAAGAAGAAAAAGAAGAAGTTAAAGAATTAATTGATTTCTTAAAAAATCCTAAAAAGTTTCAAAAACTTGGCGCTCGTATTCCTAAAGGTGTTTTACTAGTAGGTCCTCCGGGAACAGGTAAAACTTTACTTGCTAAAGCAATAGCCGGTGAAGCAAATGTACCATTTTATTACATAAGCGGTTCTGATTTTGTTGAACTATTTGTCGGTGTTGGTGCCTCTCGTGTTAGAGATATGTTTAAAGAAGCCAAAAGAACTGCACCTTGTTTAATATTTATTGATGAAATTGATGCTGTTGGCCGTCAAAGAGGAACAGGTCTTGGTGGAGGCCATGATGAAAGAGAGCAAACACTAAACCAATTATTAACTGAAATGGATGGATTTGGCGCTAATGAAGGAATTATTATTATAGCGGCAACTAATAGGCCTGATGTTCTAGACCCAGCTCTACTTCGTCCAGGAAGATTTGACCGTCAAGTAACAGTTAGTTTGCCTGATTCAAATGAAAGACAAGCTATACTAAAAGTTCATGCTAAAAATAAAGTTTTAGGTGAAGATATTAACTTCGAAGCTTTAGCAGCACGTACTCCGGGTTTTTCTGGAGCAGATCTTGAAAACCTACTTAACGAAGCTGCCCTTTTAGCGGTACGTCGTAATAAAGACCAAATCAATATGGATGAGATAGATGAAGCGACTGATAGGGTTATGCTTGGGCCTGCTAAGACAACAAGAAAGATAACCGAAAAAGAAAAGAAACTTGTAAGTATTCATGAAGCTGGCCATGCGGTTATTGGCCTAAAGCTTGAGGATGCTGAAGTAGTTCATAAGATTACAATTATACCTCGTGGTATGGCTGGCGGTTATACCATGATGCTTCCTAAAGAGGAAAAAATTGCTATCATGACCAAAAACGAAATGATTGGTAGAATTACAGGACTTATGGGAGGCCGTGTCAGCGAGGAACATTTTTTACATGAAATATCTACAGGCGCTTCTGATGATTTTAAAAAGGCAACGCGTCTTGCAAGAAGTATGGTAACTGAATATGGTATGAGTGAACTAGGACCTACTCAATATGAAGAGCAAGGCAAAGATGTTTTCTTAGGAAGAGATTATACTAAGAATCGTGACTTTTCTGATCAAGTTGCTCTAGAGATTGATACTGCAACAAGAAAGATAATTGATGAATGTTATCAAAATGCTAAAAAAATAATTGCTGATAACGAAGGCTTGGTAATGCTTCTTAGTGATGCCCTAATGAAATATGAAACACTTACAAAAGAACAAATTGATTCTTTAGTAGAAACAGGTGTTATTATTTCAACAGAGGAAGAAAGCGTTGAAGAAGTGTCAATTGACGATTTAAAGGAACAAGCCAAAGAAAAGAAAATTAAAGGCTATACAAAAATGTCTAAAGAAGAGTTAGAAAAAGCACTAAAAGAAAGCGAGGAAGAATAATATGTTAGAGGGTGTATTATTAGTTGTTTCAATTCTACTTATTGTAATTGTCCTTTTACAAAGTGGCAAAGCAAGTAGTGCAGGTAGTGTAATTACCGGAGGAAATGATGCTTTATTTCAAAATATGAAAGAAAGAGGTTTAGAACTAGTTATAAGTAGAGTTACACTTGTTCTTGGAATACTATTCTTTATAATTTCTTTAATACTATTCTTAAAGTAAAAAACTTGAAAGCAGCCTGATTGGTTGCTTTTTACATGGAAAAAATATATAATTAGATTATGAATAATAATAAAGGGTTTACATTAATAGAGATGTTAGTTGTTATAGCAATTATTTTAGCATTAAGCGTTTCGGCAGGGCTTAGTGCTGATTTTTCATTGAAAAAAGCTCAAAAAAATGAATATAAAGATATAATGTGGGAGGTATTTAAAGCAGCCGATGTCTATACTGAATTGAGTGCATTTTCTTGTTCGAATTATACCACGGGTTGTGATGTCAGAATAATTAAACTTATTGAAGCAGGATTATTAGATGAGAATATTTCAAAAAAATACATTCCAATATATTCTACTGCAAAAAACTTTAATATAAATAATAACTCAAATGGGACAACACTAATTATAAAAAAAATAAATGGAGTTAAAACCATCGAACTTAAGTGTGCTGGAACATGTACTGATGCATCTTGTAAAATATCTCTTAACGGATCATTTAAATCAGATAATACATTCGATGCATCAACTGGTTTAGAAAAATATCATAAAAATGATTATTGGGGTAAATGTTCATGAAAGAATTAATATTAGAAAAATTAAAAAATGAAAACAAAGCTTTGACTATGATAGAAATAAATGATTTACTTGGGCTTACAACGGTCGAAGAATATCAAAAACTTCAAAAAGAGGTTAATGAGCTAGTTACTGAAGGTAAAATACATCGTTCTAAAAAGGATAAATATGTTTTGATGGATAATTGTTCATCACTTTTTTCTGGTGTAGTCCACATCAATAAAAGAGGTAACGGCTTTGTTACTATTAAAGATAGTGAGGATATATTTGTTAGAAAAGAAAATTTGAACAATGCTATTGATGGTGATATGGTCGAAGTTGATGTTCAAGGTGAAGATGGTATAATAGTTAACGTTTTAAAAAGAGATTTATCTATGCTTGTCGGTGAAATCGTTATGAAACGTAATAATCTATGTTTTGTACTTGACGACAATAAGAAAGATATAGGCGTTGAAGTAACTGAGGAGTCATTAGCTCATTGTGTCGAGGGTCATAAGGTTTTAGTTAAAATAATAAAGGAACTGAGGACGAATTATTATTTAGGTAAAGTAGTAAAGATATTGGGACATAAAAATGATCCTGGTGTTGATATAATGTCTGTTGCTTGCGAACATGGAATTATTATTGATTTTCCTGAAGCAATTGATTATGAACTAGGAAGTATTCCAAACAAGGTTAAAGAAAGTGAGTTAAAAGATCGCAAAGATTTAAGAAAAGAAATGATTTTTACGATTGATGGAGATGATACTAAAGATATTGACGATGCCATAAGTATCAAAAAAGAAGGTGATAATTATATTTTGGGTGTCCACATTGCCGATGTATCCCATTATGTAACAGAAAGAACTCTTCTTTTTGATAGTGCTTATCAAAGAGGTACTTCTTCTTATCTAGCAGATACTGTTATTCCTATGCTTCCTCATGAACTATCAAATGGAATATGCTCTTTAAACGAAGGTGTTGATAGATTAACTGTTTCCTGTGAAATGACAATCAATCCCGAAGGGAAAATAATAGATCATGATATTTTTTTGTCCGTTATTAATAGTAAGAAGAAAATGACATATAAAAATGTTAATTCTATATTGGATGATAAAGGTATTCCATCTGGCTATGAAAAATTTGCCGATACACTTAAGTTGATGCAAGAACTTGCTCATATTTTAAGAAGATATAAAGAAAACAAAGGATATATAGATTTTGGCCTTGATGAAGCTAAAATAATTCAAGACAAAGATGGTAAAGCAATTGATGTTGTTAAACGAGAGCAACTAGAAGGTGAAAAACTAATCGAAGACTTTATGATAGCCGCTAATGAAACTGTCGCAGAGCATATTACCAATATGGATCTTCCTTTTGTATATCGTGTGCATGGGGAACCCAATGGTGAAAAAATATCCGATTTTGTCAATTTATTAAAAATGTTAAACTGCAGCGTTAGTGTTAATATAAATAATATTACTCCTAAAACGATGCAAGAACTATTAAATGGTTTAAAAGATAATAAGAACTTTGAAATCTTGAGCGATATGCTTTTAAGAAGTATGAAAAAAGCCATTTATAGTACTAATAATATAGGTCACTTTGGTCTTGCAAGTAAAATGTATACGCATTTTACTTCACCAATTAGAAGATTTCCAGACCTTGTAGTTCATACATTATTACATAGGTATTTATTTGAATGTAAAATAGATCGTGATACAATAGATTATTATGGAAAGTTACTTCCTAACTATTGTGAAAAGGCTAGCGAAAAGGAACAAGCGGCCATCGAAGCTGAAAGAGACGTTTTAGAGATGAAAATGGCTGAGTATATGGAATCACATATTGGTGAAGTATACGAAGGAATTATTTCGGGTGTAACTAATTTTGGCTTTTTTGTTAAATTACCTAATTTAGTCGAAGGATTGGTTCATGTTTCCTCATTAGATGGTTTTTATAATTATGTTCCTGAATTACTATCTTTAGTGAGTGAAAGCAATAGAAAATTTACATTAGGTAATAAAGTAAAAGTAAAAGTAGTTGGGGCTTCTAAAAAGGAAAGAACAATCGATTTTGAACTGGATGGTGGAAAAAATGGAAATAAACAATAAGAAAGCTTATTTTAATTATTTTGTCGAAGATGAAATTGAGGCAGGAATCGTTCTAAAAGGAACGGAGATAAAATCTGTTAGAAATTCATCGGTTAATATAAAAGATAGTTATATAAGAATTAAAAATGATGAAGTTTATATTATCAATATGTATATAGCCAAATATGAAAGTAGCTCAGTATTTAATCATGACGAATACCAAGAAAGAAAACTTTTGCTTCATAAAAAAGAGATTAAGAAGTTAAAAGAAAAAGTAACAATCGATGGATATACTTTAATACCACTTAAGATTTATTTAAAGAATAATAAAGCTAAAGTAACAATTGGAGTTTGTAAAGGTAAAAAAAATTATGACAAAAGGGAATCTATTAAGAAAAAAGATATCGAAAGAGAACAAAGTAGGTTATAATTAGGAAAGAGGATAGTATGAATAAAAAGAAAATAATTATTATTTTGATTGTTGCAATAATTCTTTTGTTAACAGTATGTTTCGGCTGCATTGCTTTTTTTGAAAAGGAAAAAACAGGTAATATTCAACAACTTGATAATGAGGTAACTCCAGAACAAGACGAAGAGGTTAAAATAGTGGATCTAGATTCAAAAACTAGACCATATGCTGTAATGATAAATAATTTATATGAAGCAAGACAAGTCCAATCTGGTTTAAGTAATGCCTATCTTGTCTATGAACTTTTGGCAGAAGGTGGAATAACTAGATTTTTAGCACTTTTTAGAGATGTCGAAGTGGAAAGAATTGGTTCAGTTAGAAGTGCAAGACATTATTACTTGGATTATGTTCTTGAAAATGATGCTATTTTTGTTCACTGGGGTTGGTCGCCACAGGCTCAAAGCGATATTGGATCATTGCGCATACAAAATATTCACGGACTAACTTATGAGGGTGTATATTTTTATCGTGAAAATCCTTTCGGTATTGCTGTAGAACATACTGGATTTACAAACACAGATTTACTTGATAAAGCAAGGACAAATTTAAATTATCCTAAAGATACTGATGATGGTTTGCTACTTGATTATAGTGCTCAATCTATTGATTTAAGTGCTTATGGTGATACTCAAGATGCAAGTAGTGTAAAAGTGTTTTATTCAAACTATAATGAAGTTGAATATGAATATGATGAAGACAATAAAGTATATAAACGCTTTATAAATAATCAAAAACATACTGATTATAATACGGGTAAACAATTAAATGTAAAAAATATAATTGTTTATGATTTGGATTATGTTGGCATCGCCGGGGACACAAAAGGACGCCAAGAACTATATAATATAGGTCAGGGAACTGGATATTATATTACCGAAGGAAAAGCTATAAAAATGACTTGGGAAAAAGCTAAAAGGAGTTCAAAAACCATATATCGCTTTGAAAATGGTAAAGAACTTATCGTTAATGATGGTAATACATTTATACAAATAATTCCTACGAATGGTAATTTGGAGATTAATTAATATGGAAAAGATAATCGAATTTGCGACGCATTATTATTTAATATTTACAATTGTAACCGCATTTTTAATTCTTGCTTTGATAGGCTATAATGTTGAGAATAGAGCTGGTCGTGATATTAAAATAAAAAAGAAAAAAACTAAGGGTAAGATTGAGGCAAGTACTGAAACCCCTGTAATCAATCAGCCTAACAATACTATTCAATAAAAGACTATATAAGGTCTTTTTCTTTTTCTATTTTTTTGGTATAATAAAGCAGACTAAAGGAGAGTGAATGTAATGAATTTGTCATTTGTTTGGTCAATAGTCACAAAAGTAATTGATATTTGTTTATTATGGATTGTTTTCTATTACATCTTAAAAAATGTTCGTAATAATAACAAGATGATCTTAATTATTAAAGGCGTTATCATTATATTATTTGTGAAAATAATAAGTGATTTATTAAATTTAAATGCAGTAGGAGTTATTTTAGAATATGCAGTTGAATGGGGACCACTTGCTTTAATAGTGGTATTCCAACCGGAAATAAGAAGTGTCCTAGAATCGATTGGAAGGACTCAATTATTAGGAAGACACAAAGTTTTAACAATGGGTGAAAGAGAAAAATTAGTAAATGAGATAATGCTTGCTATTGAGTGGTTTAAGAAAAACCATATTGGAGCTTTGATTGTTATCGAAAGAGAAATATCTCTTCAAGAGTATATTAATAATTCTACTAAAATATATTCCGATATAAATTCATATTTGCTAGAAACAATTTTCTTTCCAAATTCGCCACTTCATGATGGGGGCGTAATCATTCAAGGCGATAAAATTACTTGTGCTGGTTCAGTTTTTAAAACTAGTATGAATCAAAATCTTTCTAAAAGACTTGGTACAAGACACAGAGCTGCTTTAGGTGTAGCTGAAGAAAGTGATGCTATTGCTTTAGTTGTTTCTGAAGAAAGTGGTAGAGCTTCAATTGCTATTGATGGAGAATTGCATTACAACTTATCTAACGAGGAATTTAGAAATATGTTAATATATGAATTAGGCCCAAAGAGTGAAACATTCTTCGATTCCGATGATCATATGGAAAGCGAGGGTGAAGAAAATGATTAAACTATTTAGATTTTTATATCGTTTGCTTGATAAACTAATCATAGTTCCAATAAGCCGCATTGTTTATAATATTCAAACTGCTATGCGTAGAAATGGTAATTTTATTGATAAACTTCTCAATAGACAAAAATTTTTAATCTTTTTATCGTTAATTTTAGCAGTTGTTTTCTTCTTATTTATAGATAATAAAGTAATATTATTGGTTCAAAATAATGCAGAAGTAATTCAAAATGTCCCAGTTGAAGTTAAATATAATGAAGAAGCTTATATTGTCGAAGGCGTTCCATCGACTGTCGATATTACAATAACAGGACGTAAAAGCGATATCTATTTAGCAAAACAACTTGGAGAGTTTAAGGTATTATTGGATTTAAGCAAATATAGTGCCTCTGATGCTCCACATAAAGCATACTTTACTTATTCAAAAAACATTGACAATATTTCATATAAATTAGATCCATCATATGTATCAGTTACTATTAAAAATAAGGTAAGCAGTGTATCATCTGTTTCTTATGAGCTTATAAATCAAGATAAACTAGATTCAAAATTGAGCGTTAAAAGTGTAACATTATCAAAAAATGAAGTTGTTGTTAAAGGCAGCCAAACTGCACTTGACAAAATAGCTTGGATTAAAGCTCTAGTGGATTTAAGTAATACAGATTTAACCGAAGCTGGTTCATATGATATCGATAATGTTTTATTAGTTGCTTATGACAATCAAGGTAAAATACTAAATAATGTTGAAATCGTACCTAGTACACTTAGCGCTACGGTGGTTCTTGATAGTTATTCTACTTCCATTCCAATTGTAGTTAAGACAACTGGTAAGTTAATCGCAGGTAAGAGTATTGCTTCAATATTAATCAATAATCAAAGCGATTACTCTGTAACTGTATATGGTAGTGAAGCAGAACTTGCAGATCTTAAATCAATCCCTGTAACAATTAACGTTGATGGTTTAGGAACAGATAACGCTAAATCATTTAAATATACTTTGACAAAACCTAATGGTGTTAGATACATGTCAGCTTCCACCGTTACAATTGCTTTAACTTTTGGTGCTGAAGAGCAAAAAACGGTAGAAATAAATAATATTAATCCAATTAATTTAGGTAATTCATTAAAGGCCAATATGATATCAACAGATAGTGTATCAGTTATTTGTAAAGGCGTATCTTCCGTAGTCGAAGACCTTGATGCTTCCTCAATTAATGCCTATGTTGATTTGACAGGTTTAGGTGTTGGTGATCACGAAGTAGAAGTTAAGATTGACAACAACAATCCATTGGTAACATATGTTGTCTCATCAAAGATAAAAGTTAGAATATCTAGTTCCAATTAAAAAATAGCCCTTAAAAAGGCTATTTTTCATGTTCATCAAAATGAGTAAACAATACTCCTATATTAATAAGCCCACATATTCCGACGATTGCATAAATAATCGAAGGAAGAACTGAGTTTTCGCTAAATAATGATTCAACTAAATTAAAATCAAAAAAGCCGATTAGTCCCCAGTTGAGAGCTCCTATAATTGTAACTATAAGAGTTGTTTTTTGAAACGTTTCCATAATCACCCTTTCTTTTCTTATTATTTGCTAAATTGTTATATTTATACAGTAATAATTCCTTTTATTAAAAATATATTTAAATAGAAAAGGAATGTGATTTATGAGAAAATATTTTTTATTACTAATACTTACTGTTGGTTTTTTAACTGGTTGCAAAGCAAATAATGAAATTAATGTTATAGATAAGTTTTCAAATGAGATAAAAAGAAGTAAGTCGTATCATTTACTAGGAACTATGGAAATTCAAAATGACGAAATTATCTATGAATATGATATGAATGTATATCATTTAAATGATAATTATTATAAAGTTGAAATGACTAACAAGAGCAACAATCAAAAGCAAGTAATTCTTCGAAATGATGAAGGATTGTATGTTATTACGCCAGCATTAAATAAAAGCTATAAATTTGAAAGCAATTGGCCGGATAATTCTTCACAAGCATATATACTTTCCTCTTTACTAAGGGACATTAATAATGATAAGAATGTTAAGGTAGATCAAAAAGGAAAGGAATATATAATTATTTCGACTGTAAATTATCCAAACAATAGTGATTTAAAATATCAAAAAGTTTATTTAGATGATAATTATATGATTAAAAAAGTAGAGGTTTATAGTTCAAACGATATTATCAAAATTGTGGTTAATTTTACTGATGTTGATTTAAAAGCAGGATTAAAAGAAAAAGATTTTGAATTGAGTGAGTTTATCGAAGAAAAGCCTTGTGAAGATGATAATTGTAATGAGAAAAAGAGTATGAACACGATTGAAACTGCTATATATCCTTTATATATGCCTGCGAATACTTATTTAAATTCTTCAGAAATGGTAAATAGTGAATTAGATAGTAGAATTATATTAACTTTTAGTGGGGATAAAAACTTTGTTTTAGTCGAAGAAAGTTCCAAGATTAATAATGAACTAGAAATAATACCGGTTTATGGTGAACCAATTATGTTAAATGATACAATTGGAGCTATTTCAAATAACTCAATGTACTGGACTTCAAACGATGTCGATTACTATTTGGTTAGCAACGATTTAACGGAAAGCGAAATGGCAATGGTTGCAACATCTTTAAGTAATGCCAAATCAACTTTAGCGGAAAAATAGTCATTATAGACTATTTTTTTAAATTGTGTTATAGTACATCCTTGGTGGGAAAATGACAAATAAACATAAACTAAAAAAAGAAGCATATTTAAAAACAATTTATAATCTTGTAGAGGATAAAGAAAGCGAAAGAAAACTAGAAATAGTTTTAAATGACTATTATTTACATTGTTATTATTATAATCTTGATTGTTCTTTTGGAAGACTTTTGCCCCTTCTTGATAAAGCATATATAATTCCAAGTGAGCCCGAAATAACAAATATTTCTGAAGAACTGGTTATTCCAATAGTTGATAAATTAAAAGATGGACTTTCTATTACCGAAGAAGAAGCTGACATTCTATTACAATATGTTGTTCAAAACGCTCGCAGAATTCTGGGAAAAGATTGTGATATTATAACTTCCTCATTACTTGGAAAATGTGGATATGGACAGGCTTTAACAATGGTCCCTTTTCAGCAAATAGGTGTTGAAACGACAATTAATAATACGTTCAATTTTCCTAACTGTAATTATCTTCATGCCTTTGGGACAGTTAAAATTCCTATTGTAGGAGATAAATCCAATCAATATTTAATTGATGTAACTTATCGGCAATTCTTTTCGTCGGTTACAGCCTGCTTTGGTAGATATTTTGTGCCATATATGGGAACACGTGCTAAAAATGCGCCAATGCATGGTTATCATATGGTTAGATATCCAGGTGGCAAAGAGATTGCTAGCAAGATACTAAAAGATGGTTATATTAAACTTACTCCTGAGGTTTTAAAAGCATATGGAACTTGTTTTGAATTACAATCGCTTCCTTTTGAATATTTAAATAAAAGAGATAATATATTAAGTACGATGCCATCTGTATATGCCAAATGTTTAGATAATAAAACTGAATTATCATATGATTATCTTGACTTAATAGAGATTGCAAATCTTACTAAACTTCCATCAAGTGGTATAAAAAGGTAATTAATACTTGTACTTGCCTATTATATTAAGATATAATACTATTTGAAGGTGAAATTATATGGCTAAATATACAATAAAAAAAGAAAAAGATAGCAATAAGGGAAAGTCTAGTAAAAGATTAAAAGAACAAAAAATATTAAATGATAATGAGTTGGAAGTAAAAAACTTTTTTATCATCTTAATAATTGTTCTTGTGATTGTACTTGCTTTATATTTTGTTTCTAAAGCAATTGTTGATAAAAGATCTAAAACTAAAACAAATACAAATACAACTGCGACTACAGTTGATTATAGTCTTGTATCTGTTGGAACATTATTAAATAGACCATATGATGAATATTATGTTATGGTCTATGATTCAGAAGATACAAATGCCATTTATTATGCTAACTTATTTACTAAATATAATTCAAAAGAAAATGCATTAAAAATATATTTTTGCGATTTAAATAATTCATTTAATAAAGATTATATTTCAGAAGAAGAAACTGGTAATCCTAATGCAAGAACTACTGAAGACTTTGCTTTTGGAAAAATAACTCTTTTAAAAGTTAGATATGGCCGAGTTGTCACTTATTTAGAAGACATTGATTTAATAAGTGAAGAATTAAGTTAATTTTGACGTAAAAGAATTAAAAGGAAGAATTAATTTCTTCCTTTTTTTATTTGGATTTGATAAAATTATCATTGGAGATAGTTATGAATAAAAAAGTCTATAGTTTAATACATGTAATAATTATTATAATCATAACGGCTGTTGTTTCGGCAATAACCACGGGTGTTTTACTGACTAAAAATTCCATAAATGGGCTGGGAATTAATTATGGAAATTTAGTATCCGATGAAAACATTAAGACTTTTTTAAACACATATAATGAGGTTGTAAGTGATTATTATCAAGATGTTGACAAAAAAGAAATTATAAATAGTGCCATAGCTGGAATGATGAATTATTTAAATGAACCATACACGACATACTTGGACGATACTAATACTGACATACTATTTAATCAATTAAATGGTACATATGAAGGGATAGGTATATCTATATTAGGTAATAAGATAGTTAGTGTAGTATTAAATTCACCCGCTGAAAAAGTTGGCATTCAAGCAAATGATATTTTAAGTTCAATAAATGATGTCGATGTAACTGAAATGGCTGCAAGTGAAATCACAAAATTAATCAAGGAAACAGAAGGTGAAGTTAAAATAAGTGTTCAAAGAGGAGAAGACATATTATCTTTTAACGTGAAACCTGAAACACTTGATATGCCTAGCACTGAATATAAAATGTTTGATAATAAAATTGGCTATATTAGAATGGATGCTTTTGCTACTAATTTGCCTAAAGAAGTAAATATTATTCTTGATAGACTAGAAAAACAAGGAATGGAAAAATTAATAATTGATGTTCGAAATGATTCCGGAGGTTATTTAGATAAAGCTTTTGAGGTGTCTTCAATTTTTGTGGAAAAAGGAAAGATAATATATTCGCTTTTGGATAGGAACAATAATAAAACCGATTATAAAGATGCTGATGATAATAGTAAAAGCTATCCTATAATTGTTCTAACTAACGAAGCAACTGCTTCAGCTGCAGAGATATTAACTGCTGCCCTTAAAGATAGTTATGGAGCAATAACTGTTGGCAAAAAGACTTTTGGTAAAGGTAAAGTTCAACACGCATATCGTTTAAATACAGGTGGTATGGTAAAATATACTTCATCAAATTGGCTTACACCATCAGGAATTTGTATTGATGAAATAGGAATTACTCCTGATTTTGAAGTTGATAATGATATAATATATGATGATGAAGGAAATGAAATTATTGAAATTATTGACAATCAACTAGATAAAGCTTTAGAATTGCTTAGTAAATAAGCAATTTTTTGTTTGCTTAAAAAAGAAAATGATTATATAATGTTAAAGAGGTGTTTATGAAAAAAGGCGACAAATTAATCGTACATTGTTATAAACATAATGGTAAAATTGATCGTATCAGTGGTGAGGCTGTTGTATTAGATATAACTGATGATTATATTGTATGCGCTAATAATAAAGTTAAACTAACTGAAAATGATGGTAGTACTCATCGCACAAAAGAAATAGCTATATTATTCTTTTATAAAAAAGAATGGTTTAACATATTAGCTCAACTAAAAAAGTATGGATTATTCTATTATTGTAATATAGCATCGCCATATATTATTGATGGAAACATTATAAAGTATATCGATTATGATTTGGATTTAAGAATATTTCCGGATGGTTCATTTAAAGTATTAGATAAAAATGAATATAAATATCATAAAATGACTATGAAATATTCAGAGGAAATCGATACGATTGTTCAGGATAGTTTAAATAGATTAATAAAGATGAAAGAAAATGGTGATTTTCCATTTAAGGCTGATACTGTAGAAAAATATTGTGAAATGTATAAAGAAATGACTAAAACGGAAAAATAGTCATTTTTTTAATTTTTTAAGCATAAAATATATGGAATAATCGATAAAAAACAAGTTAAAAGTGTAAAATCCAAGTGTTTTTGTAAAAAAATGAATTTTTTTGTTGACATTGCCTATCTTGTTTGATATATTATTCGTGCAACTTGCAAATTTGGCAGTTGCGAATGATCTTTGAAAACTAAGTAAAAAGTCAATTTGAGTAGCTTTGATTAAATTTTCAAAATCGAGATTTATTATAAATCTTTTTGCTGACATTGCCCCTCTTGTTTGCTACATTATTCGTCCAACTTGCAAATTTGGCAGTTGCGAATGATCTCTGAAAACTAAGTAAAAAGTCAATTTGAGTAGCTT
>JAFYER010000009.1 GCA_017544165.1 Bacilli bacterium | reverse complement strand
TCCGTCGTTGGCGTAGGAAAATTGAGGAGAGCTGTTCCTAGTACGAGAGGACCGGAATGGACATACCTCTGGTGTATCTGTTGTGACGCCAGTTGCAGCGCAGAGTAGCTATGTATGGACGGGATAACCGCTGAAAGCATCTAAGCGGGAAGCCTCCTCCAAGATGAATTTTCCCATTTCTTGTAAAGTAAGATCCCTTGAAGACTACAAGGTTGATAGGCTGGAGATGGAAGCATAGTGATATGTTGAGTTGACCAGTACTAATAGATCGAGGATTTAACTTATTTTATTTAAATGAGTAATGAGATATGATATAATTACATTATCGAGTTTTTAAAGGACAAAATCCTTTATTGGTAACGATAGCTTAGGTGGTACACCTCTTCCCATACCGAACAGAGAAGTTAAGACCTAACACGCCGAAGATAGTATATGCGAAAATAGGTAGTTGCCAATTTTTTTTTGCAAAAAAAAATCGATTAATTCGATTTTCTTCCATATGATTCTTCTAATGCTTTTCCAACTTCATCCATTTCTTTATTTAGTTGATATCTTCTATAGGCATATAATTCATTCATATAGTTAGCACCAAATGTTCTTGCCATAAATACTTTAAGATAAAAAGAATAATCATAAACATCAGGATGTCTATCCATTCCATAAAAGAAATCTATCATATTATAGTCATCTATTTGATAAGCACCTTGAACACTATCTCCTAGAAATGTTTGAACAATAAGGCTTGCGTTATTAGGATTCTTATCTACAGAATACTCTAAAACACTTACTCTATCAATTAATGGTAATTTATTTTCTTCGGATTCATTTCTTTTATTTAAACAAAAATTAATTAAAGCAATTATTCTATCTTCTGATAATTTGTTAATAAAACACATTCTTAAAAGCCTCCCGGGAAATAGTATATCATAAAAATGATGTAATAAATAGTAAAATTTTATGATAATACTTGTTTACAAAGACTATTTTATCTTATAATTTATTTGGTGATTATAAAATGGATTATAAATATACATCTAAAAACGAAACAGATACTATGATGCTTGCTCAAAATTTTGAAAGTGAAAAATTTCCTAATATGGTTATTTGTCTTGATGGTGAGTTAGGTAGTGGCAAAACCGTCTTTGTAAAAGGGTTTGCTAAAGCATTAGGTATAGAAGATAATATAACAAGCCCGACTTTTAACATAATAAAAGAATATGACAATGGTGAACTTCCTTTGTACCATATGGATGTTTATCGCCTTGAGGATGAAGGTAAAGATATCGGCTTTAATGATTATTTTAATAGTGGTGGAGTAACTATTATTGAATGGGCTGAAATTATTCAAGATTATTTACCAGAAGAGCGTCTTGATATTATTTTTAAATTTGTTGATGAAAATACTAGAGTTTTAACATTTATACCACATGGTCAAGTATACGAGGAATTATGTGACTCTGTTTTATAAGGGGGATTTATGAAAACATTATATATTGATACCCATTTATTTGATATCGATATAATATTATTCGAAGATGATAAAATAATAAAAAGGGAAATAGTAAAGGATAAAAAGTATAATAGTACTTATTTAATGCCTACGATAATGAAGGTATGTCCAAATAAGGATTTTGATGAAATCATTGTGGTCAATGGTCCAGGATCCTTCACAGGAGTAAGGCTTGGTATTACTATCGCTAAAACCCTTGCATATACATTAAATAAAGTGATTAAACCAGTAAGCTATTTTGATATGCAAAATTATAGTTTAGAAAGTAGCAATCATATCCTTTCAATGAATGATGGAAATGGTTATTTTATCGCTGAGTATGAAAATCATAAACTTATAAAACCACTTTATTATTTAAGTAATAAAGATTACAGTGAATTTGCTAAAAACAAAGATATAAAAACAGATGTTTCCATAGACTTTGCAAAAGTGCTTTTACATTTAAAAAATGTTTCTGGTGTCAATCCTCATTCTGTAAAACCTCTTTATATTAAGTTAATTGGTGTTGAACAATGATTCGTAAAGCAATTAATAGTGATATAAAGAAAATATATGAATTGGGATTAAGATATGATAAATCTTTTGATAAGCATTATCATTTAGAAAGTTACATAGATAATGATAATTATTTAATTAATATTTATGCATTAGATAATAAAGTAATAGGATTTATTATTTGTACAAAATTAATTGATACTATCGAAGTTCAACTTATTTTTATTGATGAGGATTATCGTAATCATGGGTATGCCTATGAATTAATGAAAAGTATTGAACTAGATAAGTTTAGAATTATACTTGAGGTATCAGTTGAAAATGTGCCTGCGAAAGGTTTATATGATAAATTGGGGTACGAAATAATAAGTACTCGCAAAGGGTATTATAATGGTGTTGATGCACTTGTGATGGAAAAGGTGATCAAATGAAAGATGTCTATATATTAGCAATTGAATCTAGTTGTGATGAAACAAGCATGGCAATTGTTAAAAATGGTCATGAAGTTATTGCTTTAACAATACTTACCCAAATGGATACACATGCTAAGTTTGGCGGGGTAGTTCCCGAGATAGCTTCGAGAATGCACGCTGAAAATATTACTATGGTTTTAGAAGATACTTTAAAAAAAGCAAATATGAAAGTTTCTGATATGGATGCTATAGCAGTTGCCTATAAGCCTGGTCTTTTAGGCTCTCTGCTTGTGGGATTAGAATTTGCTAAAACACTTTGTTTTGTTTATAACAAGCCGCTTATTGGTGTTAACCATTTAATTGGACATATTTACGCTAATAACCTTGAGGATAACCTAGAATATCCACTTCTTGCTTTAGTTATAAGTGGTGGACATACTGAGCTTGCCATCATGAATGGCGATTATGATTTTAAAATGCTTGGTACAACTTTAGATGATGCCATTGGGGAAGCTTTCGATAAGGTTGCAAGAGTAATTGGCTATCCATATCCAGGTGGCCCAAACATTGAAAAAGCAGCCTTAAATGGAAGTAATACTTATAAACTACCAAAACCTGTTGATGACGATACTTATAACTTCAGTTATAGTGGATTAAAAAGCCAAGTAATTAATTTAGTCAACACCGAAAAGATGAAAGGTAATGAAATTCGTAAAGAGGATTTAGCATGTAGTTTTCAAACCGTTGCCGTTGATGAATTAGTACGAAAATTATCACTTGCCTTAGATAACACAGGTATTAGAAATGTTGTAATCGCCGGTGGAGTGTCTGCGAACAAATACTTACAAGGTGAGATTAAAAAAGAATGTGATAAGTATGATGCTAAGTTATATATTCCAAGACTTCTTTATTGTACAGATAATGCCGCTATGATTGGGGCAGCAGCTTACCCACTTTATTTAAGGAAGGATTTTAAGGATTTATCATTAAATGCAGAAAGTCATGCTGATCTAATTTAAAATAGCAACGCCGATATTTAAATATAAGGCAAATAATAGCCAAATGAAATAAGGAAATTGCAAAATACCTGCAATTTTTTTTGTGTTATAAAACTTAATTATCATATCAATAACGCATGCAATTAATAATAATAGTAAAATTGCTGATAGAATGTATTTTTTTAAAGAAAAGAACAAAAATGGCCATAAATAATTAATAAATAATTGAATTAAAAAGGGTTTAATCATCTCTTTATTATCCTTTAAAACGATGTATAACGAGATTCCCATCAAAAGATATAAAATGGTCCATGCAATAGGGAAAACTATTGCTGGTGGGCTTAAAAATGGCTTTATCATGGTTTTATAGCTCTTAGTATTAGTTAGTAAACTAACAATTATTCCACCAACAAGGGGAAATATAATAATGAGAATTGATTTAATTTTTTCTTTCATATTAATAATATATCTTAAATATTTTACTTTATGCCTATTTTATGGTAAAATATCGTGTGTAATGGGGTAGTTTAGGTTTCGACATATATTACTAGATATGATTGCAAGTAGTTGGCAAACTATAAATGCACCAAAAAATAAATGACGAAACATTTAGTTTCGCTCCTGCATACGCTTAATAGATAGCGTTGGAGCACTTCTAGCTTTTTCCCTTATAGAAAAGCATAGGGGTTCGATTATATAAGGTATAAATGTAATAGTGTTTGGATGTTACATTCGAAAACTATCTAAACTTACTATTTATAAGGTACGTATTAGCCATTTAAATAGGAAATTAAAATCATACTAAACTTGTAGAAGTTGTATCATAGGGTATATTGGACAGGAGTTCGATTCTCCTCTACTCCACCAAATTAATAATTGACTTACCAATGGGTAAGTTTTTTTATAAAGAAATATAATATAATAAATAATAAACAGTTGGCGTACACAAAAAGGTACGTTATAATTACAGAAGAGGTGATAAGATGAGTACCATAAATATTACAAAAGCCAGACAAAATCTATTTCAATTAGTAGCGGACGTTAATGTTGGTTTTAATCCCATTACTATTGTAAATAATAAAGGGAAAAACGCGGTATTAATTTCCGAAGAGGAATGGAAAAACATCGAAGAAACATTATATTTGACAAGTATACCCGGGCTTGTAGATAACATTAATGATATAAGGCAAAATGAAGATTGGAATGCAGCTAAGGAGTTTGAACCGGATGAAGAATGGTAATCAATATAAGATTAAGTTTTCAAAACAAGACGAAAAAGATAAAACGAAGTTAAAAAATAATTGATTAGATAAAAATTGTAAAAACATCTTGCAATTAATGATAAATGATCCGTTTTGCTATCCGCCATCATATGAAAAACTATGTGGTGATTTAACTAGTTTATATTCAAAAAGGGTAAATAGGCAGCACAGAATAGTTTATGAAGTTGATGAAGATAATAAAGAAGTTCACATTATTCGCATGTGGACGCATTATGACATATAAATATTTAAGTTATGTCATTTAGGTATTTTATGTTATGCGATATAATATTTTAGAGGTGTTATTATGGATATTTGGGAAGAAATGTATTTAAAAGCTAAAGAGGAGTATCATCCACAAGCTGTGTCGCCATTTATTGATGCTCATCATGTGGTAGCGGCGGTATTAAGTGAAAAAGGTAATATATATACCGGTTTTTGTATTGAGGGTGCCAGTGGAGTAATGAATTTATGTGCTGAAAGAGTTGCCGCTTTAAATATGTATATTAATGAGGGAACAACCGTTATTAAAAAATTGATTGCTTTTAGATCTGAACCCCCAAAGATTAATGGTGGTATGCCATGTGGTGCTTGTAGAGAGTTCTTAATGCAATTATCTTATGAAAACAGGAATATGGAAATATTAACCGATTATGAAACTAGAAAAGTGGTTTTATTAAAAGACTTAGTTCCTAATTGGTGGGGAGATAAAAGATATAATAAATATAAAAATTGACATAAATTTGACATTTTTGACCTTTTATGCTATAATTTTGACTATCAACTGGGGGTTATTTCTTTTAAAAAGGGGGATTATTAAAATGAAAAAGAATGAAAAACACAAATTAAACGAAAATATAACGCTTAATGGAAGTAGACCTGCAATTAACTGGACAAATGTTAAGATTTATGCAGCGGCTGCTACTTTGTTTGTTGGTAGTGTTTTTGTAGCGGATGATTTAATCGATAATCATATTAATACTAATTCTAGCAAACAGGATTATTCATATTCTGACGAGCAAAACACTACAGTCCGATACGCTGCTCCATCAGGTTATACATTCACTCATGATGAAAATGGCAAACCAATATGTGTTAGAAAAGGGATTAAAACGGTAGAACCATATATTATTGAAGTTAACGGAGAAACTAAATATTATGCTCCAGCAGGTTATACATTAACTCAAGATGAAAATGGCAAACCAATATGTGTGCAAGAATTTGTTGAGACAGCAAAACCAATAATCATTGAAACTAGTGTTAATCAAGAATTTAGTTATCCAGAGATGGATGGTTATACTAGAAGTGGAAATACATATTATAAAACAGAATCTATGCCATTTAGTTTAAGATCTGGTATTAAAACGGTAGAACCATACACTATAGAAGTTGATGGTGAAATTAAATATTTTGCTCCAGCAGGTTATACATTAACTTATGATGAAAATGGAAATCCTATATGTGTACAAGACTTTGTTGAAAAAGTAAGTACACTCGTAAGGGAAGACATTAATGCTGCCAAGGATGAACAAGAATTATCTAGATAATAAGGAGTTATAAATGGAACAATTGCAATTTAGAATAACAGATAAAAATGGCAAAAGTAAAAATTGTTATGCAATTGCAACATATCATCATGATGAAAATAATAAGGATTATATAGTTTATACAGATAATTCTTTTGATAAAAATGGAAGAAAAAATTTATGTTATTCCTTATATAAAAAAGATGGTAATAATATAACTTTAATTGATAATTTGACAAAGGAAGACAAACAAATTGGTCTTCAACTAGTAGATGGCATCTTAAAATGTCTAAAAGATAACTAAAGAACCAAAAGGTTCTTTTTTTATGTTATAATTACAAATAGGTGATTGAGATGGGGTTAATTAATACAGCAATAGATGCATTTAGATTTAAAGATACGATTATTTATAAAGAAAATAGTGACTTGCAAGATAAATATGATGCATTGAAAAAATTAAATAAGGAGTATCCAAATAATGAAGATTTATTAAGCGAATTATACATTGTGAAAAAGGGCTTAGATGGCGAAAATGAAATAGCTTATCAGCTTAAAAAAGCTAATATTGGTATGTATGTATTAAGGGATATAAAATTAAGATATCAAGATCTAACAGCTCAAATAGATTATGTTATTATTTCGCCAATTTATACTTATTATGTGGAATGTAAGAATTTAGTTGGAAATATTACAGTTACGGATAAAGGTGATTTTATAAGAGAACTTAACATTAACGGCAAAAGAATAAAAAAGGGAATGTATTCCCCTCTTAGACAAGTTGAAGCCCAAAGAGAAGTTGTTAGGAAATTATGGGACAGTAATTCCTCAAACTTTATAAAATTTTTTGGATCTAAATATTTTGATTATTATCGAAGAGTTTTAGTTGTAGCAGCCAATCATGAAACAATATTGAATACGAGTAAAGCTCCGAAGGAACTACGACATAAAATATTGAGGGCAGATGCTTTAGTTAGACAAATTGAATACGATTTAAATAATTGCAAAATCGATGACCCATATAAAACTAGAAAAGATATGGAGCAATCAGCACAAGCTTATATAGATTGGTCATATAGTGAACAAATAGATTTTTATGGTTATTACAAAGAGAAATATATAAACAGCAAAATAAGAAGTAATGATAATTCAAAAGAAAATTGCGTATATGACAAAGAAATAATTGATGATAATTTAAAAGAGAAATTAATTAAGTTTAGAAAAGCTAGGTCAAATGAAATGGGTATTCCAGCTTATTATGTTTTTACAAATGATGAATTAGAAAGATTAATTGACATTAGACCTAAAACATTTGACGAACTACAAAAAGCTAAAATATTATCACAAATAAAACTAGTAACACATGGTAAACAAATAATCGAAGTAATCAATAATAATTAACTCAACCAATGCTTTAGTGATTTAATTGTTGTTTTAACTTAAAATGAAAATAGTTAAGGAGTATTTATATGCTAAAAAATAAAAAAGTAATTATTATATTTTTAATAGGAATCTTGTTATTTGTTACGGGATGCACTCATAAAACTAATCAAAATGATGGCAAAGAAAGATTATATTTAACTGATAAGTATTATAATAAAGGCGAATATGTAGAAGTAACAAAAGATGAATTATCTTCTAGAGAAAATGAAACATATTTGTTATTTACATACAATAATTATTGTAATTTATCTGTTCCTTGTGATCAAATATTTGCTAAATTTATGGATAAGTATAATATAGATATTTTATCTATTCCTTATGAAGATTTTAAAGAAACATCATTTTATGAAACAGTTAAGTTTGCTCCTTCGGTATTAATAATTAATAATTCAAAAATAGTTGCTTATTTAGATGCAGAGTCAGATGCGGATTTAATCAGATATCAAGATGCTGATGAATTTGAAAAATGGCTTAATGAATATATCTTTTTTGTTTCAAAATGAGTAAAAATGTAATATAATATAAAACCGTTATGGAAAGAAATATAACTCAAGCAGAACTTTTAGAGCAATATAAACGGTTTAACTATTGTCTTTATCATAGTGGAAATAATACTCTTTATAAAAACTGTGAACAATCTAGGCATAAACCGCCTTTTTTGAGTGAAAGAATAGATTTTGTAAGTGATCTTCCTATAGTAGAAGGATATACACACCCAATAAGCGTTTTAAAAGAGGATAATAGAATCTATGGTTATGAAATGCCACTTTTTGATCGCTCTAAATCTATTTTTGATTTATTAATGCTACCTGAAAAAGTATTTAATAGTACTATAAGCTTTAAAGATAAAAAAGAAATCCTTTTAAGTCTTCATAAAACTTTAAAAAGATTAAATAAAGATTATATAGTTGGTGATATTAACTTACATAACATTTTGATAACAAAAGATGGTCAAGGTGTTTTTGTTGATTGGGAAAATGGTCGACCAATTAATAGTACTTTTGGTGTGTATGCTGCTTATTTTATCAATCAAAATGATATGTTACAAGATGATGCATTAAAATTATTTATTGCATCAATATCTTTGATTTATGGTATTGATTTTGAGTCTCTAGTAATTGATAATTCTTTTTATTCTTTACTTGGTTTTCCTTTTCAAAAAACTGTTCTTGAATATATTGATAGTGTTATTGACGCATCGGCAAGTAAAGATACGATAACTATATATTTTGATGAATTTCTAAAACATTTGAAAGAACCATCTAATTTAGAAAGAAAAAGAATTAAAACCGAAATTGATGAGCTTGGGCCAAATGTCTATTATATTTGAAAAAAGATAGACAAAAACAAGCATTTTTGTTATACTACTTGCGAGTAATTATTTTGCTCCTTGCTTTATATATTTTATAAAGCCGAGTAGACCAAAAGGAGGTGAAAGATGATGGAAAAATACGAAGTAATGTTTATTGTAAAAAATACAATTGAAGATGATGCTATTAAAGCAGTTGCTGACTCATTACAAGGTATTATTACTAAAGGAAAAGGTAAAGTCATCGAATTCAAAGAAATGGGAAAAAGGAAGTTAGCTTATCCAATTAAAAAAGAATTAACTGGTACATACTTTGTTATGACAGTTGAAGCTAATCACGAAACTATTAAAGAATTTGAACGTAAAGTTTTAATTAATGAAAATGTCCTTAGACATTTAGTAATTAAAAAAGAAGGAGAATAGTAAATGAATAAGGTAATTTTAACTGGTAGATTGACTCGTGACCCTGAATCAAGAATGGGATCAAATTCTACGGAGGTAGCTCGCTTCTCTCTTGCTTGTCAAAATGATTTTGTCAATCGTGATGGCGAGCGAAGCACAGAATTTATTAATTGTGTTGCTTTCGGAAGAACTGCATCGACTATAAATAGATATTGCGCTAAAGGTAGAATGATATCTGTTACTGGCCGAATTAGAAACAGCAGTTATGATGCTCAAGACGGCTCAAAAAGATATACGACTGATGTTATTGTTGAAAATTTTGAATTTTTAGGTGGTGGAAATGCTCCAAGTGAAGGAGGAAACTTCGAACCACGTAGTAATAATAACGATAGCATGAGTAATATTGAGACAACTGATGTATCTGAAGATCCTTATAAAGATTTTGGTGAAGAGATTAATATTAGCAGTGATGATTTACCATTTTAAAAAAGGAGGATATTAAATATGGCAGAATTTTACCATAAGAAAAAAAGAATATGCCAAATGTGTGCTGGCAAATCTGTTGATTATAAAGACGTAATGATTATCAATAAATATATAAATGAAAAAGGTAAGATATTACCTCGTAGAATGACAGGTGCTTGTGCTGAACATCAAAGACACATTGCTAAACAAATTAAGTATGCAAGACATATGGCTTTAATTCCATTTGTTAGATAACAAATGGTTTTTTTATGTTTTTAATTATGATATAATATATGAGATTTAGGAGGTTTATATGAAAGTCATTTTGATTAAAGATGTCAAAGGTCAAGGAAAAAAAGATGACATTATTGACGTATCAAATGGTTACGCTACAAATTTTTTAATAAAAAATAAGTTAGCAGTCATGTATACGGATAAAAGTAAACAAATCCTCGATGAACAAATTAAAGAAAGACAGGATAACGAAAATGCGCTTGTTGAAAGTTTAAATAAAATAAAAGATAAACTAAATGATAAAAAAATAGAATTTAAAGTAAAAACCGGGGCTGGTGACAAAGTTTTTGGAACTGTTTCAGCCAAACAAATAAGTGATAAATTATCCAAAATAGGATATAAAATAGATAAAAAATGTATTTTTACTGACGGAAATATTGATAGTTTAGGAAATCATATTGTTAGAGTAAAATTACATAAAAAGGTTGAATTTAATTTAAATATTAATTTAGTAAAGTAAGGAGATTTTTATGGCAAGAGCTGTGCCAAATAATCCCGAAGCAGAAATGTCTGTACTAGGTGTTGCTTTTATTGCTAGGGATCAAGTTGATAAAATTTGTGAATCAGTAACTTCAGATATGTTCTATGACGAAAGAAATAGAATTGTTTTTGAAGCCATAAAATCTTTACACGATGATCATAGCCCTATTGATATAACTACTTTAAAAAATGAACTTGATAAAACTAAGAAATTAAATACAGTAGGTCTTGACCATATTACTGAAATAATTGATTCTGTTGTTACAAGTGCAAACATTGATTACTATATTAAAATACTTACTGACTTTTATGTTCGTCGTAGTTTGATAAGTAGTGCTACTACTATAATTGAATCAGCTTATGAAGAGGAAAATGTTGTTGCTCTTCAAGATAATGCTGAAAAAAACATCTTAATGGCGGTTAGAAATCGGTCTGTTTCCGAACTTTTACCCATTTATGATGCAATAACTGTAGCACATGAAAAACTAGAAAAACTTGCCCAAACTAATAAAGTTGTAACGGGGCTTGAAACAGGTTTTTATGATTTTGATAAAATAACAACAGGATTTCAACCAGGCGAAATGATAATACTTGCTGCTCGTCCTGGAATGGGTAAGACTGCTCTTGCTCTTAATATGGCAACATATGCAGCATCAACTACTGATAAAGCAGTTGTAATATTCAACATGGAAATGTCTGCTGATATGCTTGTCAATAGAATGATTGCTTCGACTGGTCGAATTGATTCTTATAAATTACAAACTGGTAGAATGCAAGAAAGAGATTGGCAAAGATATAATGAGGCTACAAGTGAATTGGTTGAGAAAAATAACATTTATATCGAGGCTGATGCTAGTGCTACGATTGCCGATATTAGAGCTAAATGTCGCAGACTAGCAAGTAGTGAAAAAGGTCTTGCTTTAGTAGTTGTCGACTATCTACAACTAGTCTATACGGGCAATAAAAGAGTTGAATCAAGACAAGTTGAGGTTTCAGAAATATCAAGAGCCTTAAAACAAATGGCCCTTGAATTACAAATACCAGTTATAGCGCTTTCCCAACTTTCAAGAACCGCTGAAAAAAGAGAGAGCAATGTTCCAATGCTAGCGGATCTTCGTGAATCAGGTTCCCTAGAGCAAGATGCCGATATCGTATTATTTATAAATCGTAAAGATTATTATGAAGGAAAAAAAGATCAAAGTGTTACAACAGTTCCAGCGGAACTTATTATTGCAAAACATAGAAAAGGTGGGTTAGGTACAATTGACTTGATGTTTGAACTAAATTTTGGTTCATTCAAGAGCATATCAAAAGAATTTGATAAGGAAAGTTAATCCATGAAAATTAAAGAAATTTTTATTACAATTCTATTTTCAATTATTACAATAACTTTATGTTCACTAAACTTTATTGGAAATAAATACGTTCTAAAAGCTAAGAGTGTATATAAAGTTTATTTGGATGGAAAAATAATTGGCTTTATTGCTAATGATGAGGAATTATATCAAATAATAAGTAATCGTCAAAAGGAAATAAAGAAAAAATATAATATAAGTAAGGTATATCCGCCTGAAAGTTTTCAAATAGTTAAAACGCGTTCCTATAATGTTGAAGTATCTAGTGCGGAACAAATATATGATACACTTGCTAAATTAGAGTCTTTTACAGTAGATGGATATATTATAAATATCAAATCAGAAACGAGTAAACAAACTATTAATGTTTTAGATAAGGATATATTTGACAAGGCAGTTAAAAATCTTGTTTTGGCTTTTATAACCGAAGAAGAATATGAAAATTACATAAATGATTCTCAACCAGTTATTGAAACAACAGGAAAAATCATCGAAAGAATGTATTTTGATGAGGATATAACAATAAAAAAAGGCTTTATTGATGTTAATCAAAAGATATTTACAGATGAAGCTGATATTAGTCAATATATGCTTTTTGGCCCAAATGCCAAAATGACTACATATACTGTTAAAGATGGGGATACGATTGATTCTGTATCCGAGGATAACAAATTAAATTCTCAAGAATTTTTGATTGCTAATCCAAAATATACTACAAAAGATAGCCTTCTTAAAATCGGTGAAGATGTAAATGTTACTCTAATTGATCCGGTACTTACATTATCATATGAAGTCCACGAAGTATCAGATGCTAAAATTCAGTATGACAAAAAGGTTGTATATGACAGTACTCAACCATCGAGTTATTCTGAGATAACTACACCCGGTGTTGTAGGTATTTCAAGAATGACTACAAAATATGTGGTAAAAAATGGTGAGATGCAATCAGGCGTTGTAACTGTTGGAGATCCTGTTACTATTGTTGAGAAAGTCGATGAGGTAACTACTAAGGGAGGAACCCCTTATGCTTCATACATTCGAGGCACTTATGTTGATACAGGTATAGATTGGGGATGGCCTACAAATTCGCCATATGTTATCACCAGTGTATTTGGTTATCGCTGGGGAACTTTACATGAGGGGGTAGACATTTCCGGTACAGGTCATGGTTCGCCAATTTATTCTGTTTTGGAAGGAACTGTTGTAGGGGCTGGTTGGGAAATACCACGTTGTAATGGTGGCGGATATTGTATTATTATTTCTCATCCAAATGGATATTACACTATATATGCACACATGTCTGCCTTAAAAGTAAGTACTGGAGATTCAGTTACTCGTGGTCAAGTTATAGGTGCTATGGGAGCAACTGGTTATGCAACAGGTACTCACCTTCATTTTGGTGTGTGGCATGGTGCTCCTTATGCGGGTGGCTCAAAGTTGATAAATCCTTTGGAAGTGTATGGTTTAATATGAAGATTTGTAATTTGGCAAGTGGTTCTACAGGTAATTGCACCTACATTGAAACTGGTGGTTTAAAAATACTAATTGATTTAGGCAAAACAAAACAATATATTGAAACAAAATTAAAAGAAATAGGCGTTAATGCTAAAGATATTGATTATGTCTTTTTAACTCATACGCATAATGATCACACTTCAGCTTTAAAAACATTTTTAAAAGGGAAAAAAACAATTTTAGTTTTAACTACGGAAATGTTCAGTCAATTATCGGATATTGATAATTTCAATTTGATGATTTATGAAGAAGATCCAAACATACCTAATTTAGATATAAAAACATATAAAATGAGTCACGATGCAGGCGATACAAGAGCTTTCGTAATAACTGAAAATGATAAATCACTTGTATATATAACAGATACTGGATATATTAATTCTCGTTATCTAAAGAAAATGTATGGGAAAACTGCTTATTTTATTGAGTGCAACCATGATATTGAAATGTTAACTCACGGGCCATATCCTGAGTGGCTCCAAAAAAGGGTTTTATCAGATGTCGGCCACCTTTCAAATAAGTTTACGGGTATTTATCTTTCTAAGATGATAAATGAAAATACTAAAGAAATAGCATTAATGCACTTAAGTGAAAAAAACAATACTGAAATGTGTGCGCTTGAAACTGTTAATAATGCTTTAAGTGATAATGATATAAAAAATATTGAAATTATTTGTGCAAGACCCAATGAACAAACAAAGGTGGTTGAATTATGATAAGAATTATTTGCTTGGGAAAGATTAAAGAAGAATATTTAAAACTTGCAATTGAGGATTATTCAAAAAGAATTAGTAAATATCATAAAATTGAAATAATTGAATTAAAAGATGATGACAATATTTCAATCGAGGAAAAAGAGTTATTAAAATATGTTGATAACAAGGATTATAATATTGCGTTAGACATAGGTGGTATTAAAGTAAGCAGCACTGATTTAGCTATGCTTATTGACAAAACCTTTTGTTCATATGGTAGAATCAATTTTATTGTTGGTAGTTCTAATGGGTTAAGTGAAATAGTTAAAAATAAATGTCAACTTAAAATGAGTTTTGGTGATATAACAATGCCTCATGGTATTTTTAGATTGGTTTTGCTAGAACAAATTTATCGCTGTTTTAAAATCAACAATAATGAAAGCTATCATAAATAAGAGGAAATTTGATGAAGAAAAAAGATTTAATTTTATTATTTGTATTTTTGGCTTTAGTATCCATAGGTGATGGTTTTTTTTACAATTTTCAAGAGTTATGGATGGCTAGCAATAATTTTTCATTAAAAACCATTAGTGTTATTTATAGCATATGTTCATTAATTACAGTTTCAGTTATTTTTTTGTGTTCAAGTTTAATTAAAAAGGAATATTTAAAACGATTTGTTCAAGTCCTTTTATTTTTTAAGATTATTTGTGTTTTATCATTATATTTATTATACTCGTCTGGATTAAGTTTTTTGATAAAATTGTTTATTATGATCGACTTTGTTTTAGACGTTGAATTAATTACTTCGATATATCCAATGATATCAATTATTAAAATGGGTGATAAAGAATACGCTAGCAAAGAAATAGTTTATTCAGCATCATATTATTTTGGAGTAATATTAACTATCATTTTATTGGGTAAAAAAATAGGATTTATCCATTTTTCCTATAATTCCTATTTGTTTGTTGCATTTATTTTTGCGGTTTTAGCATTTGTTTTTCTTTGGAATATTAATTTAGAAAAATATATTGATAAAAATATTGAAGAAGAAAAAAATGATAAACTAATTATTGAAAAGTTACTTGGTGATATTAAAAAAGATAAGATTTCAAAACTATTTTTAAGCTCAATGGTAGTAAATCAATTTTCTTTTAATAGTGCTTTAGGCTTAGAAATAATATTGCTTACAAGTGGTATTGGTCTTTCTCCGACTAAAGCATCAGGACTATCAATGACACTGGGAATAATAAGCGTTTTTGTTGCTACTTTTGTTTTAAGTAAACTCACTTTTAAAAATGATTATATTAATATCTCTATTAAATATGGTGGTAGATTATTATTTTATCTTTTGGCCGTTATAGGTGGAACAAAGTATTTTATAATATTAGCAGTATGTTTTGCTAGATTATTATCGCTATCTTATGTTAACGTTGTAGATGCGCCATATGTTAACCGGATTAATAAGGATTATCAACTGGCTTTTTGCAATTTGAAGGAAATGCTTGTATATCTAGGAAAATCTTTGGGTCTTTTATTTTGTGGAGTATTAATGAATATTGATTTGCGTTTAAACTTTTTATTTGCTGCTATTTTAGTTTTTTTAGAAATATACTTACGTATGATTGCATTGAAATATCGACTTGAAGAGGAAGGCAAAAAATGATTGGTAATGGTTGGGATGAAGCTTTAAAAGTTATTTGGAATAGTAAAGGCTTTAATTCTTTTTATAATAAAATTCTTGCTTTATACGATACAAAAACTATATTTCCTGCTAAAGAGGACATTTTTAATGCTTTAAAATTAACTGATTATAAAGATGTTAAAGTTGTTATCGTTGGACAAGATCCATATCATGGTGTGGGAGAGGCACATGGGCTTTCGTTTAGTGTTTTAAAAGGTGTTAAAATTCCACCATCTTTACAAAATATTTATAAAGAACTTGATGATGATTTGGGAATTAAACCCAAAAGTCATGGTGAATTAACTGGTTGGGCAAAACAGGGCGTTCTTTTATTAAATGCTGTTTTAACAGTGGAAAAGGATAAAGCATCCTCGCATAAAGGCATGGGTTGGGAACTGTTTACTGATTATATTATTAAACTATTAAATACTCGTGAGGATC
This sequence comes from Bacilli bacterium, assembly GCA_017544165.1. Classification (GTDB taxonomy): domain Bacteria; phylum Bacillota_I; class Bacilli_A; order RF39; family UBA660; genus UBA6448. The sequence goes on along the minus strand of JAFYER010000009.1, from coordinate 96,237 downwards.
CGATTGTTTTTATTTTATGGGGAAATTTTGCTAAGTCAAAGCAAAAATATATTACTAATAAAAATCATTTAGTAATATCGTCAGCTCATCCAAGCCCATTTTCAGCATATAGTGGTTTTTTTGGTAGTAAACCATTTTCTAAAACTAATGATTTTTTGATAAAACATAATAAAAAGCCGATAGATTGGTCTTTATAACTAATCAGCATTCGGCTTTTTAATTTCATACGAAGTTTTAACATTAATATTTAACATCTTACCAACGATTTTGTTATAACCGGTTAGTGATTTAATTAGTTGGTTATTATTTTTATTAAAAAATTTTTTATTTGCGGTAATGTCTTGATCTATCATTTTAATTTTTTTGAATAATTCATTATTTTCTTTATTATTTAAAACTTTATAATCATCTTTTAACTCGGTCATGGTTTTTAAATAAGTGTTTAATTCATTATCAAGTTCATAATTGGTAAGATTATGTTTTGCAAGTTTACTAAAATCTTTCAAATAATCCTTTTTCTTCACGTTTTTTTTAATTATTTCATAAAGCTTTTTCATTAATTCATATTTTTCTTTTAAAAGATTTGTAATATTTTCGTTTGCATTATCCATCTTCGTCTTAATCTCAGATAGTTTTCCATATGCCGTAAAATAGAAAATTGCAATTATTAATGCTATTAGTATTAATAATAATACAAGGATAATTAGTTTCATAGTATCACCATAATAATTATACCTTGAGTGTACTTTTTTTTAAAGCATTTTTATCAATAAGTTTTATCAGTGGTTTTATATAAATAGTTTATAGGTTCCATAAACTCGACATAATCAAGATATATTATTTTTATTAAATACCAGTTTCCATTAGTAATATCTTTAATAATTAAATGATCTTTACCAGCTTGCTCTATAAGCCCAGAAAAGACTTTATCTTGCCAATTTTTACTATCAGGAAAAGAAACATAGGCATTTACCTTTCTTCCTTTATTAAGTCTCAAAATGTTTTCGATATAACTTTGCTCACCATAGTCTTGTGACATTGCACTTACATTACCCGGGGGAGAAGTATAGGAATTGTCATCGAATTGATTATTTGGAAAAGTTGGATTTTGATAAAAATTTCCGTTCATTTTACACCTCTAATTAATTATATGCAAAGGCCTAAAATTAATTGCTAATTATAAAAAGATAAGATATAATTTATAATAGGAAAGAAGATGAAAAGGTGGATAAAAAAAATACACAAAGTACTCTAAGTGTTATATTTCGTGGAACTGCCCTTGTTTTAGGTGTTTTTTTACTTGCTCTTTGTTATAATACACTTCTTTTACCAAACAATTTAGTTGTTGGAGGAATGAGCGGTCTTTCTATTATTTTTCAGGAAGTATTTGGTTGGGATGCGAGAACATTTATATATATATCAACGTTTGCTTTATTATTAATTAGTTTTATTTTTTTAGGTAAAGAAAAAAGTTATAATACAATTCTTGGTTCAATTTTATACCCAATAATGATTAGTATTACTAGTCCGATAGCAACATATATACTTGATCACTCGGATGTATCAGAGATGCTCGTTATTGTAACTCTTGCGGGTTTATTCTATGGCGTTTCTAATGGTATTATTTATCGACTTGGATACACTACTGGTGGTGGTGATGTAATAATGCAACTTTTGAGTAAATATTTAAACATTGCTAATGCTAGGGCTAATTTCATATATAGTTTCATTATTATTTTATTAAGCGGTCTATTATTTGGCATGTCATCATTAATTTATGCTGTAATAATTCTAGTTATTAGCACTTTATTAATCGATAAGATTATTGTTGGTATTTCCAATAGTAAAGTTTTCTTTATAAGTACTAAAAAAATCGATGAAATAAAAGACCTTATTCATGTAGAATTTGATTCTGGATTAACATGTATTCCTACAAAATCTGACATGAACCATAAAAAGAGTGAGGTATTAATGGTTGTGGTTCCAAATCGTGAGTATTATGCTTTAAAAAATCGTATCCTCGAAATAGATCCTGAAGCGTTTTTTATTATAAACGATTGTTATGAAGTTGGCGGTGGAAGAAGACACAAAAATATTCCGTTTGTTTAAAGCTTTACTATTGTAAAGCTTTTTTTAATGGAATTAATAACCATTTTCATAATCGACAAAATATGATATAATTTTTAAATAGAATGGAGGATTCTATGAAGTTTATTGAGTTTAAAGATGTTACAAAAACTTATAGTAATGGCATAACGGCTTGTGCTGATATGTCGGTAGGTATAGATAAAGGCGAGTTCGTTTTCGTTATTGGGCTTACCGCAAGTGGTAAATCGACATTTATTAAAATGCTTTATCGTGAAGAAAAACCAACGAAAGGAATTGTGGCAGTTGGTGGCGTCAATGTTGGAAAATTACGTAATCGAAAAGTGTATAAATTTCGCCGGAAGATTGGCATAGTGTTTCAAGACTTTAAATTATTACCTAACCTAACAGCTTATGAGAATGTAGCATTTGCTTTAGAGTGTGTTGGAATGAAAAACTCCGAAATTAGGCCGAAAGTATTAAAAGCTTTAGAAATAGTTGGCTTAAAAGATAAGGTAAGAAGTTTTCCTAAAGAACTATCTGGTGGTGAGCAACAAAGAGTATGCATTGCAAGGGCTATTGTTAACGAACCAAAACTATTAGTTTGCGATGAACCGACTGGAAACCTTGATCCTAAGACAAGTAAAGAAGTTATGGATGTTATTTCTCAAATTAATAAAGATTTGGGAACAACTGTTATCATGGCAACTCATGATAAAGATATTGTCAATCGGATGAAGAAAAGAGTATTAGTAATCAGTAATGGTATGCTAGTAGGCGATTATGAGAAAGGAAGTTATAAAGCAAGTGAAAGCGTTTAGAATTTTTTTCCGGAGCATTAGAGATGCTTTTAAAAGTGTAGTTCGTAACTTTTCGTTATCTATGGCTAGCATATTGTCAGTTACTATTACATTGATTATCGTTTCAGTTTCAATAATAATTGCTTTTAATGTTAATCATGCTACGAAAGATATCGAAAGTGAATTAAATATTGTTGTTTATGCAAAAAGGGAAGCTACTGAAGATGATATAAAGAATTTAATTAGTGAAATTGATAGTAATAAGCTAGTTAGAGAAACAGAATATATTAGCAAAGAAGTTCAAAAAACTAACATGTCTCAGTATGATGATACATTTAAAACGATTCTTAATTTTTTAGATGAAAATCCACTTCTTGATAGTGTAATAGTATATGTTAAAGATGTTAAAGACATGTCTAAGGTTGCTGAAGAACTAAGAGAAATACCAAATGTTGAAACTGTTAAATATGGTGAAGGAACTGTAGATGAGGTAGTTGATGCTTTTGATATCATTGAAAAGGTAACAATTGGTATTGTTATAGCCCTTATTCTAGTAACAATTTTCTTAATCAATAATACAATTAAATTAACAATTTATTCTCGAAGAAGTGAAATTGAAATAATGCGTTTAGTTGGTGCAAGTAATACCGCCATTAAACTTCCATTTGTTTTTGAGGGTTTGATAATTGGCCTTATTGGCGCGATAATTCCTATTTGTATAACAATTTATGGTTATGTAATAATGTATAATACCATGAAGGGACATTTATTTAGTGAAATGTTAAAACTTATTAAGCCATTTAATTTTGTATTCCAAGTTTCAGGTGCATTATTATTATTTGGTGCATTAGTAGGTATGTATGGCAGCCTTCGCGCAGTTAGAAAGTATCTGAAGATATGATGAAGAAGTGTAGTTTATTAATTATTTTAATTATTATATTTGGCATTACGAATGTCAAAGCTGATGATACACTTGGGGATAAAAAAAGATATTTGAAGGCTTTGCAGCAACAAAAGGCGGATAACGAATATGCAAAATCTAAGACGCAAGCTGAGATAAATGCTCAAAATAACAAAATTGCCAATGCTCATAGTGCCGTTGAACAAGCAGAAGTAGATATCGAAGTAGCTAAAAATAAAATTGTTGAATCTAATGAAAAAATAGATGCTACAAAAGACGAAAGTGCTAAACTACTTGTGTTTTATGAAATAATGCAAGGAAATAACAACATGCTTGAATACATAACTGGTGCTTCGACAATGACGGATTTAATTATGAGAATTGAGTCTGTATCACAAATACTTGATCATAATCAATCAAAAATTAAAGAACTTGAACGTCTTATTGTAGAAAATGAAGAGTTACAAGTTTCGCTTAAGAAAAAAGAAGAAGAATTAAATCAAAAAATAGTTGAATATGAAGCAAATGTTAGAGATTTAAAAGGCAATCTTTCCGAACTTGTCGAAGTTGTTCTTGATATTGATAGTCAAATTGAAGCTCAAAAAAAGATTATTCAATATTATGAAGATATTGGTTGTCGTGATGATCAACTAATATCTGAATGTGAAGCTCAACTTGTAAACAATGGTAGATGGTTAAAACCTACTGATAAGGGATATATATCATCTGATTTTGGTTATAGAAGTTTTTATCTAAATGGTGCCCCATATCATGATTATCATAATGCAGTTGATGTTGCAGGTTCTGGTGCCGGTGCACCAATTTATGCAGCGGCTGGTGGTGTAGTTGTTGCTGTTGTTTACCGCAGTTCTTGTGGCGGTAATCAAGTATATATAAACGCCACAGTTCAAGGAAGAAGATATACTATTTTCTATGCCCATATGCTAGATGTTTATGTCCGCGTCGGTGATGTGGTAACTAGTCAAGATGTCATAGGTTCTGTTGGCGGTGGCGGTCAAACATTAAGAGTTAATGGCGGCTGGGATACTTGTTCAACAGGATGGCATTTACATTTTGGTATTGCCAATGGCTATTATTTGGGCGGCGACTATGATGATTATAATGTTTTAGTTGCCAAAAGTATTAGACCTCCGATGATGCCTGCTTATGGTAATTGGTATTATTCAAGATATTAAGGAAAGCAATTGCTTTCTTTTTCTTTTTAGGTTATAATTTTTTATAGATAATAGGAGGTCTATGACCATGAGTAAAAAAGAATGTAGTTTTATTGCAATTGGGTGCATAGTGATAACTATTGTATTAATAGGATTAATGAGTATTTCTATTTTTTATAATAAAAATGATAATGATATCCTTAGTGATGGAGCTACTCTTGCTATATACGTCGATAATAATGAAGTAGCAAGCTTAAATGATGTACCTTCGGGGTATGTTATTGATACTACCCAAAGTTATTGTTATAAAACCGATCGAAACACACCCGATACTGGAGCAATTTTACAATCTAGTGTCAGCGGTGAACCAATCATGGGTAATGTAGTTAAAAATGAAAAATGTATGCTATATTTTAAGCCATCATTAGCATCTTGGCTTATTAATAGTGCTCCCAAAAGTGGAACCGATTCTATATCAAATAGTCCGTGGATATTAACTTCTGATCATACAAATGAATGGCGTTATGCCGGTAAGAATCCTGATAATTATATTCAGTTTAATGGAGAATTATGGCGAATAATAGGTGTAATGCCCAATACGACATATTGCACAGGAGTGCATGGCGCAGCAACTGAATGTAATACAACCGCAACAGGTAGTTTAGTTAAAATAATTAGAAATGCTTCATTAGGTAACTATATCCTTGATTACAAACAAACCGGAGTTGGTACATCAACATCAGCTTATGGTTCCAATGACTGGAGTGATAGTCAGCTGATGTACATGCTAAATGGATATTATTATTATAAAACTGCTTATGATACAACTGCTGCAAAATTACATTCATCATATGCTTATGGCCTGCAAGGTCAACTCTTTGATGCAAATGGAATAAGAATTTTTGATCCGAGTTCTAATTATATTACTGCAACTAATGGGACTACTATTGTTATACCAAGTTCTGTAACCACAGCAAATGATTATTCAACAACAACTGGGACAGTCCCGAAGAAAATTGAAAGTTCGGCATTAAATAAAATAGCTACTGTAAAATGGAATTTAAGGGGAACAAATTCATATACAACTCCATCCGATTTTTATAGTTTAGAAAGTAGTACAGGAGCGGTTTATACAAATGCGTCATTGCCTGAAAATAGGGCGGTATATTGGTATGGTAAGATAGGCTTAATGTACCCAAGTGATTATGGATACGCAACCAGTGGTGGAACTACATATAACAGAGCTTCATGTTTAGGATCTCAAATGTCTGGCTGGAATGCTGGTGATTATAAAACCGATTGTGCTTTAAAATCGTGGATGTTATTTCAAAACATTACATCAACTGCTCCTGGGACTGCGGGGGCGAATTATTATACGATAACACCACTATCTAATAACGCTTATCGCGTTTTTAGAGTAAGTAGCGATGGGGCTCTTACATATAGAAATGTTTATTCATCACTTGGTGTTCGCCCAACATTATATCTAAAAGCCGGTACTGCTATCATTGGAGGATCAGGCAAATGGAATGATCCTTATACAATAGCTTAAGTGGAGGAATAAATCCACTTTTTTTAATTTACAATTACTAGATATTGTTATAAAATTAAATAAGAGAGTAGATATGAAAAAAGTCGTTTTATTATGTATATTTGTATTATTTTTATGCGGTTGTGAATTTAAGCTAATTGAAAAAATTGAACAAGTTCCTGCTGAGAACTTGATTTTCAATAAAGAGGTGAATGATAAACCTGAATATAAAGATGAAAATCCTGTTATACTTTCATTATATGCTGATAATGCCTTCGGAGTACTTGGAAAGGTAGAACATGATTTTCATGAAAAGTGGGTAAAAAAGAAAGACATTGTTGTTTTTAATATTTTGCTTACTGAAGAAGATGATATAACAGGTGATTATTTTCAAGATATTTGGAAAAAATATGCTGATAATTATACAACATCATATAAAGTTGGATGGTATGTTTCATTTGAGTTAACCGACGGAACGAAATTTGAAAAGGTTGTTAATAGTCCTAAAGATGTTGAAGATTTTTACGATTATTTGGAAGTTTATTTATATGATAGTGCTAATGTGGCAAAAGATGTTTGGTATTCCCATCTTTTAGAAAAAGACATGACCGAAGAAACTATAATGACTTCGATGAAATTGACAGCAGGAAGTAAATATGAAGAAATCAATGGACCAATTAAGGTAATGGGATTTACCTTTGATAGTGAAGACGATTTTGACGAAAATGGATTATATCGGGGAAATAGCAAGTATATAGTTAATGTTTATGATGACTAATTGAACTTCTTGTGTTATACTTTTTATAGAATAAGGAGTTGTTATAATTGACTGAGTTTGACGATGAAAAAGCCATTTTAAATGAAGCTCCTGATTATGAGAATCAACTATCGATATTGGAAGAAGAACATAAGGAGAATCGTTTAAAAAAAAGAAAATACATACTATTAGTTAGTATGTTTGTTTTCATTGTTGCAGTTTTTTATATTTCGTATTCAACCATTTATGTATATCGTGAATATGGTAGCGGTGGTGGACATCATGTAAGTGATAATTGTGAGAATGTTAATATTAAAGTTGACGGAAGTCCAGTTCCTAACATAAATATATCTGATGATAAAAAGTGTTTTCCTAAGTATAATGTCGATTATTATAATAATCGAAAGCCATATTTTAATATAGATTTATTTGGTGATCGTTCAGAACTCTTTAATAAAATAAATCAAATGGATGAAACTGGTACATATTGTATTTTGAATTGTGACCGGGATAATGATGGTTGGCCAGATTATAATATTGATTTAAATGGCGATGGCATAGCAGATATTAATATTGTAAAAGACCCCAAAAATAATAAGGGTGATAAATGTGATTTAAACTGCGATTCTAATCGTGATACTTTACCTGATTATAATATTGATATTGATGGTGACTGGGAAGCAGATATTAACATTAAATTAGATGATGATAATAAAATATATAATGTTGATTACAAGGGTAATCAAAAACCAACTTTTAATATACTAAATGATGATGGTTCAATAACAAATCCAGTAACTAGCGTTAAAGATAATCCAAATTGTAAACTTAATTGTGATATTGATAACGATGGCCATCCTGATTATAATATCCAACTACATGATGGTGGCGATATATTAAATGAAAAAATTGATGAGAAAAAATATATTAATATTGATGTCAATGGTGATGGCAAACCCGATGTAAATTTATCTGATGATGGTGGTAAAACAATCACTAATCCAATTAATAATCCGGTAAATATAGATGACAAAGATATTATTTTAAACGAAGATATTGACAAAGATGGGTTCCCGGATAAAAATATAGATTTAAATGGCGATGGTAAACCAGATTTAAATATTACTGATAATGATGGTAAATGTATTGCTAATTGCGATACAAATGGTGATGGTAAACCGGACCGTGATGTAATCATTGGTAATAATAGCTATACTATTCGAGAGGTTAATATAGATTATGATTATGATGGAACTTGTGATGTTAACTGTGATATAGATGAAGATTTATTCCCTGATATAAATATAGATACAACTGGCGATATTGTGCCTGACATTAATATAGATTTCGATCATGATGGGGTACCGGATTTTAATATTGATATAGATGAAGACGGCAAACCTGATATAAATATCGACGCTTATGGAATTGGTGAATGTAATTTTAATTGTCAAAAAAATAATGGCTCTTTGTCTAATCCAGTGATTAGCATTAATAAATGTACAAAGAATTGTGACACAAACGGCGATGGCCTTCCTGATTTGAATGTCGATATTGATAATGATGGCGAATGCGATTTTAATTGTAATAATGGTCAAACAAAAATAGATAAAAACAACAATTATATATTAGATGACGATGAACATATGGCTTCGTTAGATATTGAGAGTAGTGATAATTATGATTTTCTCGTATTAAACTCACTAGATATAAAAGCTGATAATATAGACACAGGATGGGACTCATTTTATGTTATAAGCATAAAAAATGATACCACTAGTGCTGTTGCTTACAATTTAGAATGGCAAAACGTTGTAAACACGTTTAGTGTGTATAATTTGGATTACTATATAACTAGGAGTAATACAAAATATATAGTTGATCAAAAGGCTCCATATAATGATGAAATATTAAAAAGTAATTTGTTAATTAGGCCTAAGACCACAATAAAATATATGGTTCACATAGAATGGGAAGAGACGGGAACTAATCAAAATGTTGATAGTGGTAAGGAATTCCGTGCTATTTTTACGCAAAAAATATTAAAATAAAAAAAGAAGGGTATATGAAAAAGACTAGGGTGGATTTTAAATATATTATGAATTATTTATCCATTATTATTTCGAAGGCTATATTCGTAATACTTTTTTTATGTGCATGCGTTTTAGCATATTATTTTATTTCAATTCGCATATTTAGCCAAAAAGGTGATAAGTATGCTCCGCCTTTTTCAATATATACCATAGTTAGTGCTAGTATGACCCCGAAAATAAAGGTATATGATGTAATTATTAATGTTAAAGCAAAAAGCCCTAGCGATATTAATGTTGGAGATATAATTACATTTAAGTCAACTAGTGCTTTCACTTACGATATGACAATTACCCATAGAGTAATCGATGTCCAAATTGTTAATGGTGAATATGAATATATCACCAAGGGAGATTTTAATGAAATACCTGATATGGCCCCTGCTAAGTATTCTAATGTAATTGGTATAGCTAAAGTTAAATTACCTCAGTTAGGAAGAATACAAGTATTTGTTGCTAGTAAATATGGATGGTTGCTTGTAGTAGTAGTTCCGGCATTATATATAATTATTAGTGATATTTTAAAATTAATTAAGCTAACAGGAATCAAAAAGGAAGCTGACAAAGAAAATAAAAAGTTGGTTGAGAACATTGAAACAAATGCTACCCTTGACAATTAAACCAACTAATAATATAGTATTTTTGGAGGAAAGAAATGAAATTAAATGATATTATAGTTTTGGATAATAATGAACAATATACACTTTTGAAAGAAACGGAAAAGGATGGTAATAAGTACTATTTTGCTGCAGGAGTTGATCAAGAAGGCCATGTGAATCAAAGCATACTTGTTATTTTAAAATTAATAAAAGAAGAAGATGGCGATTACGTTGAAGTTGTCGAAGACGAAGATTTACTAAATGAATTAAGTGAAAAATTTAAAGACACTTTTAAATAGTGTCTTTTTTCATGAGCTTATTAACTAATAATGATGCTGATGTATCACCAAGTGCATTTAACATAGTTGCGGGTGCATCAGTAATAGTGGCAATAATAGTCAAAATTGGAAGAGATGCAATTGGAAATCCTAATAGCGTAATAATTGCCATTTCTGATATAGTTCCTCCTCCTACAGGGACAGCGGTGATAAGAAGAGTTGCTAATAAAGCTACTAAAATAATTTGTAAAAGAGGTATATGACTATTAAACAAGTATACTAAAAACATTATTTTAAAGACGCTATCAATAACTGAACCATCTTTATGAAAACTTGTTCCGAGTGAAGTTGTTGTTTTACTTACTTCTTTTTTTACTCCTAACTTATCTGTTACTGCGATATTTATTGGTAAACAAGAAGCAGATGAACAAGTACTAAGCGAACATAGGATGACAGGTAATGATTCAGTCCAAAATCTTTTAACGTCAATCCCGCTTATTTTAGCAATAATTGAGTAAACTATAATTGCAAATAGTAATGAAATAATGGTGTAATAAATAAATACTTTTAAATAGTCTACTGCTATTAAACCTCCAAAAGTACCAACCATCGAAGCGAAGAATGCAGTAATACCAATTGGGGCGTAATACATTATAAGTTTTAAAACTTCCATCAAAATATTTTCAAAGTTTTCCAATAATTTGACAAATTCTTTTCCTTTTTCTTTAACTTTATGAGTTGCTATTCCTACAATTAAAGATATTACTATCAAAGCAATCATATTATCTTTTGTTAAAAGTTTATTAAAATCATTAACACTTAACATATTTATAGTTTTATCTAAATAATTAGTATTTTGGACAGTTACTTCGTTAGTATCGGTTAATTCAATAGTGTTTGTTTTAGATACAAATCGATATGCTTTAGTGGATATAATTCCTGTAAAAACCGCAAGTAGTGACATAATTACAAATACTAAAATAATATTTTTTAATAGCTTTAAGACATTTGGGGGGTTAATTTTTGCAATTGATAGTGTTATTGTTACAAATATTAGTGGAACTATAATTGTGCTTAATAGATTTATAAACAAATTACCAAAAGGGGTTAAAACACTGGCTTTTTCTTTAAATATCAGTCCTATTAATAAACCGATAATCATACTTGAAAGTAATATCAATGAGGATGAATAATTCTTAAAAACTTTTTTCATAAATCACCTAATAAAGTATACTTATAAGAAGTAAAAATATTAACTTTTTTTGGTTTATTGACTATCATTTTTTTATGTGCTAATATGAAATTAGGGATTATGAGGTGATAATATGGAATTAAAAGGAAGTAGAACTGAAGCAAATTTAATGGCTGCCTTTGCGGGTGAAAGCCAAGCAAGAAATAAATATTCTTACTATGCATCACAAGCAAAAAAGGATGGCTATGAACAAATTGCTGCTATTTTTGAGGAAACAGCTAATAATGAAAAAGAACATGCCAAAATGTGGTTTAAAGAGTTAAATGGTGGAAGCATTCCTTCAACAATTGATAATTTAAAAGATGCTGCTGCAGGTGAAAAATACGAGTGGACAGAAATGTACAAAGGTTTTGCTGAAGTAGCTAGAGAAGAAGGGTTCGAACAAATTGCATTTTTATTTGAAAAAGTCGCAGACATTGAAAAACATCATGAAGAAAGATATTTAGAATTAGTTGATAATATAGAAAATGATACAGTATTTCATAAGGATCAAGAAGTTATATGGATTTGTCGTAACTGTGGACATGTTTACTATGGTAAAGATGCTTTAAAAGTATGCCCAGTTTGCAAACATCCAGAAAGCTATATGGAGTTAAAAGCAACTAACTACTAAAAGACCTAAAATAGGTCTTTTTTCTTTGGAAAAGTTGACAAACATACAATTGTATGAGTATAATGGAAACATAAGTTATCATTATAGAGGGAGGCGATAAGATGGCAAAAGCTTTAACACTCACCAAGGATAATATAGTCAAATCAGCAGTTAAGCTTATTAATTCTGAAGGATGGGAATCATTAAATGCACGAAGTTTAGCAAAACATATTGGTATTAGTACTAAACCACTATACAGGATTTATGGAAGTATGGACGAAATTAAAACTGATGTCCTCACTGAAATTTATCATCAGTATGATGAATTTATCAACAGTAAAATTGATAGTAAAAAAGCACTAATAACGTTATGCATTGCATATGTTGAGTTTGCAAATGATTATAAAAATCTATTTGTTAGTTTATTTCTATCTGACAATCTAAAATGGAAGAAAATCGAAGATGTTTTTGATGAAAAGTGGAACCAAAGCACAATCATTAACCTAGTGAATAAACATAGTTTTTCTTTCGAAGAAGCAAAGGAATTATTTTTAAATATGTGGTTATACTCAAATGGTCTTGCTACATTAATTGCCACAAATCAAATTAAATTAGATGAAGAAAAAATAATGATACGCTTAGTAAAAATCTATAAAAGTTTAGTTAAGTAGGGAGGAAAATGAAAAAACTAATTTGTTTATTGATTGTATCGTTAGCATTAATAGTTAATGTAAATGCTAAAAATAAGGTAAAAGTATATATCTTTACCCAAGGAGAGGAAGAGATTTCTTCTTCAGCAGTTAAGTTCTTTAAGGAACTAAAGGATAGCGAATATGGGGATCTTTTCGACTATAAAGAAATTGAAGTGTGGACTAAAAATTGGGAAGAGGATTATGATAATCGTAAGTTAGCTGATAAAGTTGCTAGTTACTTTGATGAAACGATTTATGGAGCACCATATATTGTTATAGGTAATAAATATCATTTAAGTACTTATACGGAAGAGTATCAAGAAGAATTAATCGAAGCAATTGAAAAGGCTTCCACTAGTAAGAAGTATGAGGATTTAATTGAGAAAGCTAAGAAAGAAATTAAAAGCCAAAATGTAAAAGATACTATAGCAATAATAATTATTCCGCTAACAGCTATTATAGTTGTCGGAGGATTCATTATTATAGCAAGAAAAAATAACGATTAATTAAAATCGTTATTTTTTTTAATCTAAATTACATTTATTGGTAATATATTGTCTAGTATAATCTGATTTTAAGTAGTATGAAAGAACTAAATTTTCTTCTGTATCAGTTTGCTCTGAACTATTTCTTGCAGATAAATATATTTCTACATATATTCCATATCCAACTAATCCGGAAGCATCATCATTATATATACCAATAATATCAGATTTAACTACAATATTGGTTTCAGTTTCATGAAAATTGGAATCTAGATATGATTTGAATTTTGCATCTTTTTTTAGATTATCTAAATCTTGTTTTAGAAATTTCGATGCAGGTTCTTGTGTATCTTTATCATCCCATAAATTTCGATCAATAGCGCAATTATTAGTTTGATCGCCAACAACTACAGCCATTGGATATCTTTGTTCAGAAATTGTCATATTACCATATTTGCATTCGCTTGGATTTGGATCTGGCGTAGGGTTAGGATCTATAATTCCATTACCCTCGATAATTAATTTTGTTTCTTGAACGGTAGTAGGATTGCCTGTTTCATCTTTAGCAATTATTTTTATTGGATATGTTCCTGCATCGGTATATGATGAATAGTCAGTATAATAAGGATCTTGATAGTAATCTATTATACATTCTGTATTTGAATTGTCGGTACAACTCTCAACAAATTCGTCTAATACATAAGTTTCGCCATATTTAATTTTTAATTCTCTTAATATTAATACTGGAGGTTTTGTATCGTTTACAATTACCTTTGCTGTGGCAGGATTATAACCTTCCGCTTTAAGTATTACTTCGTATTCACCAACTTTGGAAGTATCTAAGTTTCCATAATCTACTGATAATAGATTAGTGTCATAATTTTGGATATCTTCAAAAAAGTCAGTTACCTTTGGTTTTTCTGAATTTATCTCAACAATGACCGCTTCATCTTTAGGTATTAAAACTACTTCAGGTTTTTTCTTACCCTTAACAGCAATTAAAATAAATAAAATAATGATAAAAAATACACCGCAACCAATAATTATATATCTAACAAGTGTTGTTCGATTTCTTTTGACTTGCCCATTAAAAAACTTTCCCATATCTCTATCCTCATTATAATGATAACACTAATTTGTCAAGCAAGCAATTAAATTATTCATAATTAACATTGTATATTACATATATTAATAATAAAATAGCTTTTTTGCTTGTATAATTGGGAGTTTTATGGTAATATCTTAATTGCAATTTATTGCATAAGCGGGAGGGAAAGCGGATGCCCATACCACTTACATGAAAAAATATATAGGAGGTGTTTTTCGTGGCAAAAGAAGTCGTAAAGAAAATTAAATTACAAATTGAAGCCGGTAAAGCTACACCAGCTCCACCAGTTGGAACTGTTTTAGGGCCTGCTGGTATCAATTTACAAGAGTTCTGTACAAAATTTAATGAAGCAACTCGCGATAAGATGGGCGATGTTGTTCCATGCGAAATTACATTGTATGATGATCGTTCATTTGATTTTGTATTAAAAACTCCACCAGCTGCATTCTTACTTAAGAAGGCTGCTAAGATTTCTAAGGCAGGAGCTAGAGGCGCAAACCAAATTGTTGCAACTATTTCAAAAGACGATTTGAAAAAAATCGCTGAAACTAAACTACCTGATTTAAATGCTTATGATGTTGAAAGCGCGATGGCTATTATTGCTGGAACAGCAAGAAACATGGGAATAGCTATTAAAGGTTATAATGATGCAGAACTTGCTGAACAAGCTGCTGAAGCTGCTAAAGAAGAGGCAGAAAGAGCTAAAAGAGATGCAGAGCTTGCTGAACTTGAAGCTGAAGCTAAAGAAATGGCTGAAGCATCATCAGTTGAAGTACCAGCTGATAACACTGAAGCTGAAGAAGCTAGTGAAGAAGAAAAAACTGAAGAATAATATTATTTTAAATAATTATCCGCTAATAAACCACAGTTAGGAGGGAAATAATGAGAAAATACGGAAAGAAATATGTGGAAGCATCAAAAAAAGTTGATAAAACTGTAGAATATTCAGCTGCAGATGCAATTAAATTAGTTAAAGAAACTTCTATTACTAAGTTTGATAGTACCGTTGAAGTTGCTTTAAAACTTAATATTGATTCAAAGAAACAAGATCAACAATTACGTGGTTCACTTGTTCTTCCAAATGGAAGTGGTAAGTCTAAAAGAATTTTAGTACTTGCTAAAGGTGAACAAGCTGAGATTGCTAAAAAATTAGGTGCTGACTTTGTTGGAGATAAAGATCTTTGCGAAAAGATTAAAAATGAAGGATGGCTTGATTTTGATGTAATTGTTGCTACTCCAGATATGATGCCAGAAGTTGGAAAAATTGGTAATATTTTAGGGCCAAGAGGTTTAATGCCTAATCCTAAAACTGGTACTGTAACACCTAAAGTTGAAACTGCAATCAATGATATTAAAAAAGGTATGATTGAATATCGTACTGATAGTTTTGGTAATATTCATACTATTATTGGTAAAGTATCATTTGATGCTAAGAAACTTGAAGAAAATTTAAATTATGTTGTTTCTACAATTACAAAAGCAAAACCTGCTACCGTAAAAGGTCAATTAATTCAAAATATTGTTGTATCTTCAACAATGGGACCTGGTATCAAGGTTGATAAAAATAGTTTTGACATCTAGTTAGAACTATATTATAATAGCAATTAGAAAAAACGAGGAACCAAAGACAGTAGGAGCTTTAAAGCTTAATATTTATCCTACCGAGGGGAAAGTTAATAAATTCTTTTTGAACTTAAAAACTTCCCCATGGGAAGTTTTTTCTAAAATATAATAAGGAGGAAAAATGGCAAGCGAGAGAATTCTAGAAGAAAAAAAGCAAGTTGTTAATGAAATCGTTGATAAAGTAAAAAATAGCGAATCAGTTATTTTATTCCAATATCAAGGTTTAACAGTTTCCGAGCTTACTGAACTTAGAAATAAACTAAAAGAAGCTAACGCTGAAATGAAAGTTTATAAAAATACATTACTTAAAAGAGCTTGTGATGAGTTAAAAATTGATATAAATGATTTTCTTGAAGGACCTAATGCTATTTTGTTTGGAGAAGATTTATTAGAACCAATTAA
Source organism: Bacilli bacterium (assembly GCA_017544165.1). GTDB lineage: Bacteria > Bacillota_I > Bacilli_A > RF39 > UBA660 > UBA6448. Next base: position 79,867 of record JAFYER010000009.1, on the reverse strand, counting down.
AGTTGTTTCTAATTTTGCAAAAGATCATAACAAACTTGAAATCCGTGTTGGTATCTTAAGTGGTAGTGTATCTGATGTAAATGTTATTAAAGAATATGCATCAATCCCATCAAGAGATGGTTTGTTAACAATGCTTGCAAGTGGTATGATTCAATACGTAAGAGATTTAAGCATAGCTTTAAATCTTTATGCCGAAAAAATGGAAGGAGAGAAATAATATGGCAAAATTAAAGAAAGAAGATTTTATTAGCGCTTTAAAAGAAATGACTATTCTTGAAGTTAAAGAATTAGTTGACGCTATGAAAGAAGAATTTGGTGTAGATCCAAGTGCTGTAGCTGTAGCTGCTGCTCCTGCTGCTGGTGCTGTTGAAGAAACTGCTTCAGCAAATAAGACAGTTGTATTAAAATCAGCTGGTGGCAATAAAATTGCTGTAATTAAGATTATTAAAGAAATTACAGGCCTTGGTCTAGTTGAAGCTAAAGCAATTGCTGATAATGGTGGAAATCTTAAAGAAAACATTCCTGCTGCAGATGCTGAAGCAATTAAAACTCAATTAACTGAAGCTGGCGCTGAAGTAGAATTAGTTTAATTTAGTAAAATGCCCACGTATGTGGGTTTTTTAATTGAAAAATATTATATAAAAATGTTATACTTAAGATGGTGGTAAACTATGGAAGATAAACATAATAAATTATTAAATTTTATAAAGTATTTTTTAATAGTTTTATTGGTTTTGGTGATTATTTGGTTTTGTTTTACTTCAATAGAGTTTTATCGTGTTAAAACTGATCGAAAACCATTTGTTTGTTCAAAAATGAAAAGGGATATTGAGAATAATGAAGAATACTCTTTGACGTGTTATGGAATTTTATATAAGTATCGTGAGTACTATAATAATGAAGACGATTCTATGACAGGGAGAGAATTTACTTTATTTTTTAAGGAATTCAAGAGGGAAGTAAAAGGATATGAAACTAAATAATAAGGGTTGGGGACTAACTCAAATGCTAATTATGAGCGCAATATTATTGTTTTTGTTACTAGTAGTCAGCTATTATATTTATATTTTTTATAATGGTCTCGATGAAAGGGGAGGAACAAAGTACTTTGCATTGGAGTCCAAACTAAAATCTGCGGCAGTAATATACTCTAAGAATATTAATAGTTCAAGTGGTAGAGTGTCTTTATCTACCTTAAAATCTTTAGGATATATAGATGTTTTTGAAGATGAAGACGGCAGTGCTTGTAATGGGTATGTTCTATATAATGATGATAGTTATGATTCATATATAAGATGTAATAATTTCGTATCGCCCAATTATGATCGAAATTATGAATAATTTGTTGACAACAGGCATATAAATTGATATATTAGTAATGCGTTTATTTAGGTTCAGTCTTAGATTGAACCTAATTTAATGAAAAAAATGATACACCAGGATGTGTGTTAATGGAAGGAGGAAAATAAATGCCAACAATTAATCAACTTGTAAAGAAAAATCGTAGTAAGAAAACTAGAAAGAGTAAAAGTCCAGTTTTAAATGTCGGTTTTAATACAATTGAAAGAAAACAAACTGATAATAAGAGTCCACAAAAAAGAGGTGTATGTACTCGTGTAGGTACTAAAACCCCTAAGAAACCGAACTCTGCCCTAAGAAAATATGCTCGTGTTAGATTATCAAATGGTAAAGAAATCGATGCATATATTCCAGGTGAAGGTCATAATTTACAAGAGCACAGCGTAGTACTTGTACGCGGTGGCCGTGTAAAAGACCTAATCGGTGTACGTTATCATATTGTTCGTGGTACACTTGATACTCACGGTGTTGATGATCGTAAACAAGGCCGTAGTAAATACGGAACTAAAAAAGGAAAATAATTAAATAATAAGTAAAGGAGGAAGAAAAAATGCGTAAAAGAAGAGCAGTTAAAAGAGATGTACTTCCAGATCCAATATATAATTCCAAAGTAGTTACTAAATTAATTAATACTATTATGGTTGATGGAAAAAAAGGTACAGCTCAAACAATTTTATATGATGCATTTAAAATTATTGAAAAAGAATCAGGGAAACCTGCGATTGAAGTATATAATGAAGCATTAGAAAATATTAAGCCAGCACTTGAAGTTAAATCTCGTCGTGTTGGTGGTAGTAATTACCAAGTTCCAATTGAAGTATCTGATGATAGAAGTCAAGCATTAGCACTTCGTTGGCTTGTAAATTATGCGAAACTTAGAAATGGAAAGGGAATGGCTATTAATTTAGCAAATGAGATAATGGATGCTGCCAAAGGTGTAGGCGGAGCTGTTAAGAAAAGAGAAGACACTCATAAAATGGCCGAAGCTAATAAAGCATTTGCTCATTATAGATGGTAATGTGATATGGCAAGAGATGTTAGTTTAGATAAAACGAGAAACATTGGTATAATGGCTCACATAGATGCTGGTAAAACAACATTTACAGAAAGAGTTTTATATCATACAGGTAAAATTCATAAGATTGGTGAAACCCACGATGGTGAAAGCCAAATGGACTGGATGGATCAAGAAAAAGAAAGAGGTATTACAATTACATCTGCGGCTACTACAGCTCATTGGAAAGGATACCGTTTAAATATTATTGATACTCCAGGGCACGTAGACTTCACAATTGAAGTTGAAAGAAGTTTAAGAGTACTTGATGGTGCTGTAACTGTAATCGATGCTCAAAATGGTGTTGAACCACAAACCGAAACAGTCTGGCGCCAAGCTACTGAATTTAAAGTACCTAGAATGATTTTTGCCAATAAAATGGATAAAATGGGTGCTGATTACCAATATAGTTTAGATACTATTGATAAAAGATTAGGCGTTAATGCAAAACCTATTGCATGGCCTATTGGAGCTGAAGCAAACTTTAAGGGTATCGTAGATATTCTTGAAAGAAAGGCTTATATCTTCGATGGTTCTGCTGATGAAAATTGCGAAGAAACTGAAGTACCTGCTGATTTAAAAGATTTAATCGAAGAAAAAAGAGTTGAGCTTATTGAGGCCGCTGCTGAATTCGATGATGAATTAATGGAAAAATATCTTGAAGGCGAGGATGTTCCAGTTGATTTAGTTAAAAAAGCTATTAGAAAAGGAACACTTGCTGTAGAGTTTTTCCCGGTTATGCCTGGTAGTGCAAAAGCAAATATGGGTGTTAAGTTTGCTCTAGATGCTGTTATTGATTACTTACCAAGCCCAACTGATATTGGTGCTGCTGAATGCGTTGATTTAAAAGGAAATGATGTTTTAAGAAAAGCTGATGATAATGAACCATTTACAGCCTTAGCATTTAAAGTTATGACTGATCCATTCGTAGGAACACTTACTTTCTTTAGAGTTTACTCTGGTAAACTTACAAGCGGAAGTTATGTATTAAATTCTACAAAGGGCGAAAAGGAAAGAGTTGGACGTATTTTACAAATGCATGCCAATCAAAGAAAAGAAATTGATTGCGTATATGCAGGTGAAATTGCTGCAGCTGTTGGTCTTAAAGATACAACAACTGCTGATACTCTATGTGATGAGAAAAACCCAGTTATCCTAAAGGGGATGGAAATTCCAGATCCAGTTATAGATCTTGCAATTGAACCTAAGAGTAAAGCTGATCAAGATAAGATGGCTATTGCTCTTGCTAAGCTTGCTGGTGAAGATCCATCATTTAAATATCGCACTGATCATGAAACTGGTCAAACCGTTATCAGTGGTATGGGTGAACTTCACTTAGACGTTCTTGTTGAAAGAATGCGTCGTGAGTTCAGCGTTGATTGTAATATTGGTAAACCACAAGTTGCTTATCGTGAAACAATTACCGCAACTGCTGAATGTGAAGGTAAATATATTAAACAATCAGGTGGTCGTGGACAATATGGTCATGTTTGGGTAAGATTTGAGCCAAATCCTGAAAAAGGATATGAATTCGTTGATGCTGTTGTTGGTGGTGTCGTTCCTCGTGAATATATTCCAGTAACTGATAAAGGATTGCAAGAAGCTATGGCTGGCGGTATGATTGCCGGTTATCCAGTAGTAGACGTTAAAGCTACACTTTATGATGGTTCATACCACGATGTCGACTCATCAGAAATGGCATTTAAAATTGCTGCATCTTTAGCACTTAAAGAAGCTGCTAAAAAATGTAAACCAGTTTTACTTGAACCAATTATGAAAGTTGACGTAGTAGTTCCTGAAGAATATTTAGGAAATGTTATGGGAGACCTTACATCACGTCGTGGTAAACCAATGGGTAATGAATCAAGAGGTAATGCTCTACAAATTACAGCTATGGTTCCACTTGCAGAAATGTTTGGTTATGCTACTTCCCTAAGAAGTAATTCCCAAGGTCGTGGTACATTTACAATGTTTATGGACCACTACGAAGAAGTGCCAAAATCTATCGCTGAAGATATCATCAAGAAAAATGGCGTTAACTAAAATAATACTTGAATTTTATTCAAGCATTAGATAAAATATAATAGTAAAAAGGAAAGGAGAAAATATTATATGGCAAGAGAAAAATTTGATCGTTCTAAAGAACACGTTAATATTGGTACTATTGGCCACGTTGACCATGGTAAAACAACTTTAACTGCTGCGATCACTAAATATTTTGGACAATTTGTTGATTATGCAGATATCGATAAAGCTCCAGAAGAAAGAGAAAGAGGTATTACAATTAATACCGCTCACGTAGAGTATGAAACTGAAAAACGTCACTATGCTCACGTTGACTGTCCAGGCCATGCCGATTATGTTAAAAACATGATTACAGGTGCTGCTCAAATGGATGGTGCTATTCTTGTAGTTTCAGCTGCTGATGGACCTATGCCACAAACTAGAGAGCATATTCTACTTTCTAGACAAGTTGGTGTTCCACGTATAGTTGTATACATGAATAAATGTGACCAAGTTGATGATCCAGAACTACTTGATTTAGTAGAAATGGAAATTAGAGAATTACTTGGTGAATATGGTTTTGATTCTGAGTGCCCTATTATTAGAGGTAGTGCTCTTAAAGCTCTTGAAGGTGACGCTGAGGCTGAACAAAGTATCCGTGACCTAATGAAGGCTGTTGATGAATATATTCCATCACCAGAAAGAGATACTGACAAACCGTTCTTAATGAGTATTGAAGATGTATTTACTATTTCTGGACGTGGTACAGTTGTTACTGGACGTGTTGAACGTGGTAAATTAAATCTTAACGATGAAGTTGAAATCGTTGGTTTAAGACCTACTCAAAAATCTGTTGTTACAGGAATTGAAATGTTTAGAAAATCACTTGACTTTGCTCAAGCTGGAGATAATGCCGGAGTTTTACTTCGTGGTATTTCAAGAGAAGATGTTGAACGTGGTCAAGTATTAGCTAAACCAGGAAGCGTTACACCTCATACTAAATTTAAAGCTAGTGTATACGTTCTATCTAAAGAAGAAGGCGGACGTCATACTCCATTCTTCTCTAACTATAGACCTCAATTCTATTTTAGAACTACAGATGTTACTGGTGTTATCGAATTACCTGCTGGAGTAGAAATGGTTATGCCTGGCGATAACGTTGACATGACTGTTGAATTAATCGCTCCAGTTGCACTTGAACAAGGAACTAAGTTCTCAATTCGTGAGGGTGGCCGTACTGTTGGTGCTGGTGTAATTTCTGAAATAATTAAGTAATTACAAAAAAAGACGAGAAATCGTCTTTTTTCTTTGAAAAAAATAGCAATTATTTGCTATTTTTTATTTCTTTTTCTAGTAGTCCTTTTTTACCTAAATGGTTGTAAACCCTTTGATTAATTACCAAATCATATTCGCCAATATATTCATAAATCTTTGGTTTAAAACCCAATTTAAAATTATTTAATCCATGATATTTATTTTCTTTAGAGAAATCAGCTGTAAGACCATTTAAATCCAAATATTTAACTTCATTTTTATAATATTTACAAATCTCGTTATACAAAAAATAATTTGGTGAATAGATACCGTATTTTTTGTCATATCCGCTTATTATTATTGTTGCAGTATCTCCAAAATGAACAACTAAGGCACCGGCTATATATTCTTTTTCGGTATTATTAATTTTTTTAGTTGCCAAAACTATATCGTTTTTATAAGATTCTAATGCTCTATCAGAATTCATCTTTACATTAATAGTCTTATTTTTTGGCCTAAAAGCAATTTTTTCGTTCAATTTATTATTTTTTCTAGTTTCTTTGTTGTATGCTTCTTGAGAATTAATGATTAATTTTTCATAATCGATACTTACAAGGAAATAATCAATAGAATTACTTTTCTTAAAAATACTATAATAGTCACTATAATAAAAGTCAGATCTATTTATTTTTTTCTTAACAAATTCATTTAGTATATCAATATTGGCCATGTTACCAATTTCTAAGGATAATCCTTTACGAACAGCTTTCCTTATTTTATTTTTTGTATTTTTATTTAAATTTTCTTCATCATAATAATCTAAATCAACAATCGCATTTATTGTAGGCAACATTGTTTCAAAATTTTTTGAATCTTTTGTTTTTTCAAATCCACATTCTTTTAAAGTAGAAACAATATGATAATTTTTATTATACTTTTTACTATATTTTTTATTGTCAATCTCAGCGATAGGGATAGGTGGGTTTATTTTAATAAAAATAACATCCTCTTTTTTATAATAATTATATAAATCTTCGGTAAAATCCTGAATTAAGCGAGTATTATCATAGTCGGCAATAAAACCTGATGGTATGTATGCATATAGATAACCATCTAGTAATTTTACAAGTACTAAAGCAGCTGCATAAATATCTTCACCATTACAATATCCAATAATTTCATATTCATATCCATATTCTGATTTTAGCAATGCATAATCAAGTGTTTGCCTAAAACTACCATATTTGTTATTACGGATAAATTCTTGAAATTCTGTAATACTTAAATTACGTATTTTCATAACTCCCTCCTTAATCCAAAAGGATATTATTATATCATTTTTTATAGTTATTATTCAAGTAATTATTTGCATAAAAAATAAAAAAGCCTTATAATTAAATGGAGGATGTGATTTATGAAAAAATTTATTGTTCATAAAACAGTTGAAGATTATCGAAAAATGCTTAACTTTTCAATTTTTTTGGAATTATTGATTTTAATAGCAGGTTGCTCTATGCTCTTTATTAAAAATTTAGACATTAAAACTGTAGGTTATATATGCGGCGGAATTTGTTTTGTTTACTGTATTAACGTACTTTTTAAATTTTTAAAAAAGGATGGAGCTAAACTATATCGCTTCAATTGGCTATTTGCTTTAATTCATCTTGCATTAGGGTTGTTAATAATTCTCGTTCCATATACTGTTAATTCTTTTGTAGTGGTTATTTTCGGTGTTTATTTAATAGCTATTGGTTCTAATAAGGTTAATTATGCAGTATGGTTTAAAATTGCTGATGATTCTTCTTGGTTTTTAACAATGTTTATTGGTATTATGTTGGTTGTCTTTGGCTTTTTAATTATTATTAACCCTTTTGCAAACTTAACTTTAATACAATTGATTAGTTATTTTATTATTTTAGCTAGTGTTCTAGATTTAACTGATACAATAATGATTAAAAGAAGAGCGGAAAGAATAATTAAACTTTTTTGGTAAAGAAAATGCCTTTTGGCGTTTTTTATTTGCATTAAAAAGACAATAAATTTATAATTAAATTAGGAGGATATATGAAAATAAAAGAAATAAAAGCTAGAGAAATATTAGATAGTCGCAGTAATCCTACCGTGGAAGTTAAAATGATTCTAGAAAATGGCATTAGTGCTGTTGCTTCAGTACCTTCGGGTGCCTCAACTGGTTCGAGGGAGGCTTTAGAATTACGTGATAAAGATGATAAAAGGTATCATGGAAAAGGAGTATTAACTGCTGTTAATAATGTTAATAGAATAATTGCTCCCAAATTAGAAGGAGTTGAATTAAATCAAAAAGCTATAGATAATTTATTATTAGAACTTGACGGTACCGATAATAAATCTTCTTTAGGAGCTAATGCAATTTTGGGTGTTTCGCTTGCAACTCTTAAATGTTTAGCTAAATTAGAAAACAAAGAATTATATGAATATGTTGGCGATGGTAATTACACTTTACCGATTCCTATGATAAATGTTATCAATGGTGGAGCACATGCTGATAATAATTTAGATATTCAAGAATTCATGTTAGTACCGCTTTTAGATACGGAAGAAAAGAGGGTAAGAGCTGCTTCCGAGGTATTTGTTACTTTAAAAGGAATGCTAAAAAATGATGGCCTTGCTACTGGAGTTGGGGATGAAGGAGGCTTTGCTCCGAACCTTGCTAATAATGAAGAGTGTTTTAAATATTTAATATGGGCTATTGAAAGTTCAGGTTATGTACCAGGTAAAGACATTGCTCTTGCTATTGATGCAGCAGCCTCAGAATTTTATAGCAAAGAAACTAAAGAATATACTTTAGATGGTAAAAAAATGTCTGCTAAAGAGTTGAATGATTATTATTTAGATTTAATAGAAAAGTATCCAATAATTAGTATTGAAGATCCTTTTGATGAAGATGATATTGAAAGCTTTGCTCTTTTAACTAAAGAAGCTGGCGATAAAATAATGGTTGTCGGGGATGATTTCTTTGTTTCTCAAGCAAGATATCTTCAAAAAGGGATTGAAAAACACGCAGCCAATGCGATACTTCTTAAAGCTAATCAAGTTGGAACAATAACTGAATTTTTTGAAACAATAAAACTTGCAAGAGAAAACGATTATCAAATGATTATTTCTCATCGAAGTGGTGAAACTGAGGATACTTTTATAGCAGATTTAGCAGTAGGATTACATTTACCATATATTAAAACTGGTTCTGTATCAAGAGGCGAAAGAATAGCTAAATATAATCGTTTAACTGCTATTGAACTTGAAATTAACGAAAACTAGCAATTTGCTAGTTTTTATTTTATAATTAAAATGGTGATGAAAATGAAAATCGTTGATGGAAATAAAGCTTGTAGTAGAGTGGCATATCTTTTTAGTGAGGTATGTGCTATTTATCCTATAACCCCTTCTTCGCCGATGGCAGAAAATATTGATTATTTATCACATACAGATTTAAATAATTTATATAATTTTAAGCCTGAGGTAGTCGAGATGGAATCGGAAGCTGGCGCTGCTGGGGCGCTTCATGGAGCACTTATGAGTGGCTCACTTGCTACGACATTTACGGCTAGTCAAGGTCTATTACTTATGATTCCAAATATGTATAAAATAGCTGGTGAGATGTGGCCAGGGGTTATTCATACTGCTTCAAGAAGTTTAGCTACGCATGCTCTTTCGATCTTTGGTGATCATCAAGATATATACGCTGTAAGACAAACGGGATGGTGTATGCTTGCTTCTACTAATGTCGAAGATGCCGCTAACCTAGCTGCTGTTGCTCATTTGTCAGCAATTAAGGGTTCACTTCCATTCATTCATTTTTTTGATGGTTTTAGAACAAGCCATGAACTTAATACAATAAGTGAATTAAATGAAGTTGATTTATTAAAACTAGTTGATAAAAAAGCTTTAAATGAATTTAAACAAAGAGCTCTTAATGTTGGCTGTCATAAAGAATTTGGTACAAGTCAAACCGAAGATGTTTATTTCCAATGTATGGAGGCAAGAAATCCTAAATATCTTGAAATACCTGATATAGTTAACGGTTACATGGAAGAGATTAATAAATTAACTGGTAAAGATTATAAACCATTTAATTATTATGGCGCAAATGATGCAACAAATGTTATTGTTGCTATGGGAAGCGTTTGTGATACTATAAAATTAGTAATTGATAAAGAAAATAAGAATGGTAATAAACTAGGATTAATCGAAGTTCATCTTTATCGACCATTTAGTGAAAAGTATCTATTAAATGTCTTACCAAAAACAGTTCAAAAAATTGCTGTTTTAGATAGGACAAAAGAAGCTGGTTCTATTGGTGAACCACTTTATCTAGATGTTTTAGGAGCCTTAAAAAACACTAATATTGAAATTGTCGGTGGAAGATATGGACTTTCTTCAAAAAATACTTCACCTGATCAAATAATGGCGGTTTATAATATGCTTGCAAGCAGTCCAAAACATAATTTCACAATAGGTATTAATGATGATGTAACTTATCTTAGTTTACCAACCGAAGACTATTTGATAGATTTAGGTGTTAGTGAATTTAAAATATATGGTTTTGGTTCTGATGGAATGGTTAGTGCCTCAAAAGATATATTGACTCTTGTTAATGAAGCTCATGGTAAATATGTTCAAGGTTATTTTGAATATGATTCCAAAAAAAGTGGTGGAGTTACTATATCACATTTGAGAATAGGTGATAAACCTATAAATGCTCCTTATTACGTTCAAAATCCCGAAATAGTGGTAATTACTAAAGATGAATATTTTAAGCATTATGATATGCTTAGTGATGCTAAAAATGGAGCTTATATCTTAATTAATACTATTAGAAATGAAGAAGAACTAAATAAGTTAATACCAAATGATGTTAAAAAGATTATTAAAGAAAAAGATTTAAAAATAAATATTATTAATGCTGATAAAATTGCTTATACCAACAATATAAAAGGTAAAATAAGCAAAATAATGGAAGTAAATATCTTAAAGCTACTTGGTATAGAAAATGCTAAAGAACTAGTCATTGAATCAATTAAAAAAGCATTTGCTACAAAAGGCCAAGATATTGTTGATAATAATATTAATGCTGTTAATGAATCACTTAATAGTATTGTAGAAATTAAAATAAATGATGTAAATAATAGCAGTGTTAATAATGATGAAGATATCTTTAGCATTATGGAAAATCGTAAGGGTAATAGTCTTTCTGTCAAAGATGTTTTACCAATTGCAGATGGTTCTATTCCGGGAAGTTTGTCAAAGAAAGAAAAAAGAAATATTTCTATTCTAACACCAAAATGGAATAGCGAAAAATGTATTGAATGTGGAATGTGTGCTATGGTTTGCCCTCATGCTGTAATTCGAAATTTTGTAACAAAAGATAAAACTATTGGTAAACCACTAACAGGAAAAGAAGATTATAATTTCTATGTAGGTATTTCTAATAAGGATTGTACAGGATGTAATTTATGTGCTTCAATTTGTCCTACTAAAGCACTTACTATGGAAGAAAATGTTGAGCCGACAGACAAACTTTTTGATAGTATTAATTATCAATTATTTGATAAATTCACAATAAAGGGAGCTAGCTTAGAAAAGCCAAGATTTGAATTTTCTGGTGCATGTGCTGGATGCGGTGAAACTCCTTATATTAGACTATTAACCCAATTATTTGGTGATAAATTAGTTATTGCCAATGCAACAGGATGTTCAAGTATTTATGGTGCAAGCAGTCCTTCGACACCATATTCAATTCCTTGGGCTAATTCGCTTTTCGAGGATAATGCTGAATTTGCTTATGGACTTCATATATCTTATAAGCAAAAAAGAAGACAAATAAGAAGTATTATGGAAAACTCTCTAGAGGCTGTCGATAATCAAACTAAAGAATTATTTAATGAATATTTAAATAATGAGGAAAATGTGGATGTTACTACAAAAGTAGCAAATAATCTAAAAGATGAAAGTATTCCTTTAGAATTAAAAAATTTAAAAGAATATCTCCCAGCAAGAACTGTATGGGCTATCGGTGGTGATGGATGGGCATATGATATTGGCTATAATGGTCTTGATCATATTCTTCATTCAAATGAAAATATTAAGATTTTAGTATTAGATACTGAAGTTTATTCAAATACTGGTGGTCAAGCTAGTAAAGCAACTAATAAAGGAGCGGTTGCAGAGTTTGCCGACTTTGGTAAAAAGACCAATAAAAAAGATTTATTTAGAATTGCTAGTTCTATTGAAAACTGTTATGTAGCAAGTATTTCATTGGGTGCTAATATGATGCATACAATTAAAACATTCAAGGAGGCTGATGAACATCAAGGACCTGCTATAATAATAGCTTATTGCCCATGTAATGAGCATGGTATTAAAAATGGCCTTTCATGCTCAATTAGTGAGGAAAAACTCGCTGTTGAATGCGGATATACGCTCTTAATGCATAGCATCAATGGTAAGCTTTATTTAGATTCGCCAGAACCTAACTTTGATAAATATCAAGCCTTCTTAGATAATGAAGTAAGGTTTAAAGCTTTAAAAATTAAGAATAAAGAATTTGCCGATATTATCCTCGAAGAGCAAAAACAAAATGCCATAAAACGCTATAGTTATTATAAAGATTTGCAAAATAAAAACTGATTTTAAATCAGTTTTTTAATGTGTAAATTTACGAAGCCATCACTTATGTGATGGCTCCAAAGAATAAAAAGGGGTTGACTAGTGTGATACTAGCACCAAATCGCCTTCTCAAGTGATTTGGTATTTACTATACTAATTCAAAGGGCATTAAAAGTCAATGATATTTACACAAAATTTACAATTTATTTTTGGCAATTGTCATTATTAAAAAAACATTATATAGTATAGCTATGGAGGTAGTATGGAATTAAATCAACTAAAAGGTATTGGACCTAAAACAATTAGTTATTTAAAAAAGTTAAACATCGAGAGTATAAATGATTTAGTATCATATTATCCATATCGATATAATACTTATTCTTTTGATCAATTGAAAGAAACAGATGAAACTATAATAGTAAGTGCAATGATAGAGTCAGCACCAGTTGTTTCCTATATAAAAAGAAATTTAAATAAATTATCTTTTAAAACAATGATTAATAATTCAATTGTCAATGTTGTCATTTTTAATCGGGCATTTTTAAAACAAAGCTTACAGATATCAAAAATAGTTACTTTAATTGGCAAGTATAAAGGTAATACTTTTACAGCAAGTGATATTAAGTTTGATATTAAGTCTGGTGATATTGAACCAGTTTATCATTTGACAAGCGGCATAACAAATAAAGCAATTTCAAAGTTAATTAAAAGTGCTATAGATTATGGCAATTATATAGATAGAATACCAGAAGAATACAATACAAAATATAATTTTTTAGGTTTAAAAGAGTCACTTACCAAAATTCATTTTCCTGAAAAAAAGATTGATATTGCAAATGCAAGAAAAAGACTAGTATATGAAGAGCTTTTTGAGTTTTCATTTAAAATGAATTATCTAGATAAGAAAAATAAAAAAAGTGAAGGAATAGCTAAGAATTTTTCCAATGATAAAATAGAAACATTTATTAAAAATCTGCCGTTTACACTTACTAAAGATCAATTAAAAGCCGTAAAAGAAATAAATGAAGATTTAGCTTCCGAAAGAAAAATGAATCGTCTTTTACTTGGAGATGTAGGAAGCGGAAAAACGATTGTTTCGACAATAGCTATTTATGCTAGTTTCCTAGCAGGATATCAATCTGCACTTATGGCTCCGACTGAAATTCTTGCATTGCAACATTATTTTTCAATTAAAAAAACATTGGAAAAATATAAGATATCGGTCGACGTTATTACTGGCTCTCTAACAAAAAAAGAAAAGGAAGCAATTTATAAAAGAGTAGAAGCAGGTGAAGTTGACCTTTTAATTGGAACTCATTCTTTATTAAATGAAAAACTTGAATTCAAAAAATTAGGTTTAGTAATTACTGATGAACAACATCGTTTTGGGGTTAATCAAAGAAGTGTTTTACAAAAAAAATCAACAAGTCCTGATATTTTATATTTATCCGCAACACCTATTCCTAGAACTTATGCAATGACTATTTATGGTGATTTAGATATTTCAATGATTAAAACAAAACCGAGTGGTAGAAAAGAAATAATTACTAAAGTCAAAAAAGAAAGTGAAATAAAAGATGTGCTTCTTTCAGTTCTCGAGGAAATAAAAAAAGGTCATCAAGTATATATTGTTTCGCCGCTTGTCGATCAAAATGATGAACTTGATTTAACAAGTGTAAATCTTTTAAAAGAAAAATATGATTTAGCTTTTCAAGGTAAAATACGAACAGAAATTATTCACGGTAAAATGAAACAAAATGAAAAAGATGCCATTATGAATGATTTTAAAAATAATAAAATAAAAATACTTATTTCAACAACAGTTATTGAAGTGGGAATTGATGTTCCTAATGCGACAACGATTATAATTTATAATGCTGAAAGATTTGGACTAGCATCACTTCATCAACTTCGAGGTAGAGTAGGAAGAAATGATTTACAAAGTTACTGCTATTTAATCAGTAATAAAGATAATGCAAGACTTAAAGTAATGGAAGAAAGCAATGATGGTTTTTATATTTCTGAGAAAGATTTTGAACTTCGTGGTCATGGCGATTTGTTTGGAACAAGGCAACATGGAGATATGTGCTTTAAAATAGCTAATTTAAAAAATGATTATGATATCTTAGTCCAAGCCAAGAATGATTCAAATGAATATATAAGAGATCAAGGATATTTAAGCAATGATTATTATAAAAATATTGTTGATAATTTGGAAATTGTAGACTAGCTGTAAAGTTAATTTATTGATATTGCATTTTTAAAAAAACTATAATATCATTAATTTAGTATAGTAGAGATTGCTATACTAAATAATACACCTCTTTACGCACAATAATGTGAAGAGTGTGTACCAAAACCCCCTGAAGGAGCCGAAAGGCTCCATTTTTTGTGATAGGTGTGTAAAATAAAATAATAATTAATAACAGTTAAAAAAACATATGTTATAATCTCCTTAGGAGGTATGATATGAATATTGAAATTAAAAATAAGGTTAATCAATTAGAATTGTACAAAGAATTCAAGAAGTATTGTAAATACTGTGGAGAAATAATACAAGATAATGGCGTTAGATTGTTAACTGTTCAAGATGGTCAAAATTCTGATTATTGTATGAGTGTTGAGTTTATTCCGGTATCATCTGGTTTATCCAGCCCTACTGACTCTTTGGTGGTTAAAGGTTGGGCAACTTCAGTTTATAGTTCGCTTGATGAATTATTAAATATTGGATATGAAATGCTTGGTTCTGAATCTTTTCGTACAAAAGAAGAAGTTGAAAATATGGATTTTTCTAAAACTGGGCTTGAAGAATTAAGTGCGCCGCATAGATAATTTGCAAAAACGTCTAAATATTAGTTTTTACATACGAATTAAAGAGTAATTTATTATAAATATTGCTCTTTTTTTTGTCATATAAAAAACTTGAGAAAAAAACCTATTAATGTTAGAATACATAACACAGGTGGGGGTTATGAAGCTTAATAAAAAGGCATCTTTAATAAAATTAAGTAAAAAACAACAATTAAATATTTTTGATACTGCAAGATTATTTATTATGTTAACTCATTTACAAAATACTGATATTGATTTTGTAAAAATTTTTTTGAATAATTATTATACTTCTATCGATTTCCCCGAAGATTTTTATGTATTATTTATGAATTATCTTCATAGTTATAAATATAAAGAATTATTCAATATATTATTAACAAAAAACATTTATGATTTAATCAGATTCTTAAAAAATATTGATGTAAATGCGTATGAAATAGAACAACTTATTAGTCCCTTTGACTTTTATAACTTACCGAATAAACATATTAAACTTATAGTAGACCTTCTTAAATCATTAGATATAAAAAATGATAAATTAGAATTAAAGAAAATGCTTGCAAGCAAAGCCCAATGGTTGCTTAGAAAACCTTGTTTTGGCAGTGAAAAAGAATATATAAGAATTGCTATAATAATGTATTTATCAGTTGGTCTTGATAATACAATAGATATTTTAAAAGGTAAATATGGTACTGTAGATTATGATAGTATTTTTTATTTATTTAATAATCTAAATGTAAAAAATGCTAGTGATGATATTAACAAAGTTTTTAACAATTTTTTGTTTGGAAGTAAAAAAGATCCCAATAATAATATGAGATTGATGTTAGAGGGTAGAAATCTAGAATTATTCATTAATTTTGATTACTTTTATAATACTATTAATTGCTTTATAGATAAATTGGGAACTAAGCTTAATCCATCAAAAGTATCTATTTTATTAAAAGAGAGATATTTGGCTCCAGAGTTGGAGAATCCAGAATTGAGTGGAGATGTTTTAAACGATATGCTTTCATCTTATTATCATAAATACGGGATAACAGAAAGCGAGTCTGAAATAATTGAAAAGAATTTAAAAGCTTATAATTCTAAATTAAAGTTTAAAACAAAATCATCTATCATTAGTACAAAAATTCCAAGTGAAGATGGTTATATTTTTGATTTACTACCATTAACCGATGCTAGAAACCTTGTTATGGGTTATAGAGCGGGCAATTGTTTTAGAATAAATGGAGATGCTTTTATGCTTTTTAATAATTTTTTGAGTAATCCTCATATGCGCATATTAGCAATTTCTACAAAAGAATATAAAGATTTTGGAATGGTTTTATTAATGCGTAATGGTAATGTGCTGATTGCACAAGGAATAGAGTTAAGTAAAAGAATACCTAATCAAATCACAGGTGAAAAACTATATAATGCTGTTAAAAAAGCAATTAATTTTATAATGCTCCAAATGAATAATGGTCAAGATGAAATAGTGGCAAGTATTATAGGATTATCAAATAATAATACAATACCCTACAATAAAAAAACATTACCATTTATTATCAATCCTATTTTGGATAATAATCATCAATTTTATAATGGTATAGAAAACTATCAAGGTTTATTATCTTTAAAGGATGGCAAATCAATAAATGATATAAGATTATTTGAACCTGATGCACGATATCATGAAGTAAATAATACCATTTATAGAAGAAATAAAAGTACCCCAATTAATAGTGCCATATATGGAAAAATTGAAAAAATATTAATTTCATTACGTTATGCTAAGTTTAAAGTAACTACTGAAGAAGAAATGGCTCGCTATTATAATGATTTATTATCGAAAAGTGAATTGTATACAATATGTACTTTAAACTGGTTTATTATGGTGTTTCAAGATGGAACAATAGATACATTTGTTAATAGTGACGATCCTATAGTATTAAAACATTATTATTCTGAATTATTGAATGTTGGATATGAAATTAAAAATCGTAAGTTAATTTTTACAAAAAATGAAACATCAAATAATGAACATTTTTTAAATACCGCTGAATCTTTAGACATGAATCATAGATGTTAAACAATGGATATTAAATATTTTAATTTCGATTCCATGCTATAATATTATTGGAAGTGAAATAATGGTATCAATGTCAAAAGAAAAAATGCTTCAATACTTGAAAGACTATGCAAACATTCAAAATATTTTAATGAGTAATCCAAGTATTTCAATTGGTAGAGTATTTGAAAATTATATGATAAGAAGCGGTAGATTTGAAGATAATTCCAAAGAGTATTATGATAGAATGCGAAGAGTTTATATTGCATATAATATTTTTAAGAATTTTTCCATAGTTGAGGATTTTTTACTTAATAGAGAAGATTTTTTAAGTAATAACGATTTAGAGGGAATGGAAGAGGGATGCAATATTATTAATGCTCCTTCTGGATTAACTAACAAAAAAATAATTCAAATAATTAGAAATGCCTTTAACCATAATGATTCACCGGATTTTGATAAATTTAAAATATCTGAAAATGGAAAAAATTTTGAAATAGAATTACGTGATATTAGGACAAAAAAAGAGATAGAAAAGGGAATAACCGCTCAATTGGTAAAAATTAAATTTGATTTTGAATATTTGCTAAAAGTTTTTAGAATGGTAATTTCTAAAAGACAAAATCAATTGTTTTTGAGTTTTGATATTCCTGATGATTTTAATATTTTTTCTAGTGATTTAGACACTGAGCTCGATAAGATAAAATTTATTCATTATTATTTTACAAGAAAAATGCCACGAGAAACAATCGAAAGATTTAATGCTTTTATAAATACATCAGGATTAACAAATGAAGAGCTACTTTCAAGAAGTGATGAAATGCATGCTTTTGCTAAAACAATAAGTGAACCAGTAGTATATAGTTTGGACAAATTCCAAAAAAGGAAGCTTAAAGACTTAATAGTAAGATACAAGACTAACTATAGAGATCTACTTGATGACGATGTAAATGCTATTATGTATTATTTTTTGGCAAAAGTTATTCCAATAGCGGCAATGAAACAGAAGGATATTGAGCAACAAGTGATTTTATGTGGCTCTTATTTTGAAAATCCATCATTAAGCATTCGCGAAGTAATAAACCATATAGCAATAGTTTTAAATGGAGATGCGAAACCATCTTCTTACAATGATATGGATAGTGAATTACATGATTTGTTATCCATCAGGGGATATAGTTATTCTAGAGATTTTTTTAAAAATATGTTAGATGGTGAATTTATACAAGTTTTTCCTGTGATAACTTACATAGATGCCGTTATAATGCATTATTGTTACGACGACAAAATCCAAATTGCGGGAAGAGTTTATGATAAAGAAAAAATAAGAAATTCTTTCGCCCATGGAAGATGGTATGTAACTCAAGATCAAAAAATAATTATGTTTGATGCTGATCCAAGAAATATTAATGATTATAATTTAAAATTTATAGGAAGAATTGATATCGGCTTGTTTGAAAAATGGGCAGATGATTATTTAGAAATGGCTCAAGCACAAACGAGAAATTCCAGATAAATACTTACATATATTTTTTCAATTTATTATAAGTCAATTAATAATTGATTTGCTTTTAGTATTTGATATAATTATTTTAAGATAGGAAACTATTTTAGAAAGGAGTAATATGGCAAGAACCAAAAAAGAAGTAAAACCAGTAAAAAAGATGAACTATGCTGTTGAATTTTGGCGTTTTGTAAGCTGTATGATATTTATTTTAGTACATGTTTATATCGTATATCCAACAGTATATTGGCATGAAGCTCCATGGGTTAAAATAATAAATGGACAACCTCATGTTATGTTCAAAGGCAGTCTTGATGTAATTATTATTTTCTATTTAATTACCGGCTTTTTCTTAATGAAAACGCATGTTAAAAATAAAAATGCTCGTGGCGATAAAGAAAAAACAACTGCATCTAGTGAAGCTGGAAAGTATTTGGCAAAACGTATTAAAACTTTTTATCCTGCTTTCTTGATTTGCTTAGTATTTGGCTTGGTATTAACAAATCTTTATAATGACATTCCTGTTAACCAATGGTTAAAAGTAGCTGTTGACTCTTTATGGGAATGGGGTGGATGCGTTCTTTCTGGTTTAGGAATTGGAAATAGTGTTTATGGACTTATGCCTGAAAGTCACATGCTAATGAATGGACCTTTATGGTTTATCTCATGTCTTTTAATCGTAGGATATATTATTTATTTCTTACTTGAAAAATGTGAAGATTGGTTTATTGGTATACTTGCACCTATTGGCTTTATCTTTGTATATGGATACTTCCACCTAAATGGAATATCTGGTATGTGGTATACATTTATTGGCAAAAGTAGTTTCAGCACAGCATTTTTACAAGCATTAGTATGTATTGGTATGGGTTGTGTGTTCTATGTATGGGTTGACAAGTTAAATAATCATAAATTTGGTACTGGCTCAAAAGTATTTTTGACAATAGCAAATGTATTAGCAAGTGCAATTGTTGTTTATCACATGATATGGGGAACATCATTTACATTTGCAACAATTAATGGGCTTTGTGCAATTGTTGTTTTCTTAGTACTTTTAAATCAAGATTATTTAACTCAGTTACTTGATTATCCAATTTGGAAATATCCTGGAAAATTAGCATTATATATTTATATGCTACATTATCCAATTATAGGATATCTTCATAAATTTGTTGGTATTGAAAATCTCCATACTACATGTCTTGTAACATATGGCGTAACAATACTATTATCTGTAGGATTAATGCTATTGATGGATTATGTTATTACGCCAATAATAATTCCTAAAAAAGATTAAAAAAGGCTTGGGTTTTTTACCTGAGTTTTTTTATGATATTCTTTTAAATGTGAAAATCCTATGATATAATGATACACGTAGGATAGTATAGATGAAGAAGTTTTTAAAAGCTAATTATAAACGTTTAATACTATTAATGGGAGTGCTTGCCATTCTTGTTTTCTTCGTGCATTTTAATAAGAAAACTTTTTCTGAAAAAACAAGTTCATCTATATGGGATGGAACTGTTGCTAAATCTTTTAGTAGTGGAACAGGAACTAGCTTAGATCCATACATTATAAGCAATGGTAGTGAGCTTGCCTATTTCTTTGAACTTATAAATGGTGATGAATCTCCTGATTATTTTAATAAGAATTATGAAATAAATAATAATATCAATCTTAATGGCAAAGAATTCTTTTTTGTCAGCCCTAATAAACAATTTAGCGGAACTATAAATGGCGGTGGATACACAATATCAAATTTTACAATAAGTAATTATTATACTGATGTAAACGAAGCTACTGCAAGTTTTAGTTTGATGTCTTCTTTATATAATGCTGAAATTAAAAATATAAATTTTAAAGATATAACTATAGCTGTTAACGACAAAATGGTTTCTGAAATAATTGAAGAAGAGACTAAGGAAGAACCAATTAAAGAAAATGAAAAAGAAATTAGCAAAGATATAGAAGAAATAACTGATGGAGAACCTTCCAAAGAAAATAATGAAGAAATCATCGAAGATAAAAATGAAGAAATTAAAGAGGAACCCTCTAATGAAAAAACCGATGGAATTGACGAAAATATCGAAGAAAAAACTGATGAAGTAAGTGAAGTTGATAGTAAGCAGGATATTAATGAAGATAAAAAAGATGAAGAAGAAATAGAAGCTGCAATTCGCCGAGTTGATGCGAGTTTATTTAGAAATGTCGAAGAAAGTACTATTACAAATATTAATATCAATAATATCAATATCGAATATGCCGGTGATAAAGATTTATTGAATTCATCATTATTTATTCTTAATGATAATGGATTAAATAATATTTCTAATATTAATATTTCTGGTAGTAGCGAGGTTAAAAGCACCAATATTTTAATAGATAAATTTAATGGTAGTACTAATTTAAATAATATTATGTTTGAATCTAGTAATCTTGTTTTAATTGATGAGTTCGATTATACTGAAAAGCACGATATTTATGAATATAGTATTGAAAAAGACGAAATAACTTTTAATAGTGTAAGAGATTTAGAATATGTTGTTAAATCATTGAATGAAAATAGTGATTTAGTTTGGAAATATGAAAATGGAGAATTTAGAATAGTTAATAATGGTGTTGAGCCTAAAGATATAGTTAATGCTCCGAAAAGCGGAATGAAAAGAAGTACTATTAGTGCACATGATAGTGGTATAACTAATAATACTGTTTACGTCAATGATTTAACTAGTGATTTAAATTATTTAACTGGTTTAAATTATACCGAAGTTAGAAATACTAGTCTACCAAGTGGAAATAGCACTCATTATTATGATGCAGAAAACCTAGTAAAAGTTGAGCTTATTTACGATGGCTCTGATCTTAATAATTCTAACCTGGTTGGTAGTGTCTCCCCGATTAACAATGAAACTTCTAATAAATATGTATATTTTAAATACATTCCATTGGAAAGATCATCTAATGGAACTCTTGCCACTGATGCTGGTGGAAACAATTACATTAAAATTGAATTAATAGATAATCCGTTTAGCAAAAGGCCATATGCTAATTCAACTGAATATGGATTTAATGGTTGGGTATGTAATCAAGACGTTGATACCACTAGTGGTGTATGTGCATCTTCAACTTTTAGTATTAACACTGACGATTATACGAGATATATGCAAGTACCTATTGATGGGGGCAGTGAAGTTGTAATTCATCTCAATGCTAATTGGTATGAAGCAGATGTTGTAACTTCGTATAATAATATAACTAATTTGAGCTCAATGACGATGGTATCTACTGGTTATACTGTTCCTGAAGTGATAGTACATAGGGCTAGTTATTTTTGGCGACAAAATTATACACAAATGGAGTTTGACCGTCAGTACGCTAGGGGCGATGACCAAGATGGCTATATGCCTGCTGGTAGTTTTTATCGAACTAATAGGAATAGTGGTACTTATTATTACAATTCTTATAGAACTAGATGTAGTAGGAATCAAACTTGTTATGTATTTTATCCTAATACTTCAGCTATTGTTGGCGGTTCAAAATACAATGGCGGTTCTGTAACTTTTATTACTAATTTTAGACCAACTAATAGTAATACAGAGACTACAATTAATTCGTACAATACAACTTACATGGAATTATTAGATGATCCTGATGGGCAATATTCATATAGTGAGACTGTCCAAAGACAAAAGTCCTATATACCAACTGGTAATGACACGCAAGGTTTTTATTACAAAGTAAGTAATCCGACCGCAGCAATGCTACAAACTGGAATGTATTATACATCATCTGGATCTTTATGTACAAATACGAGCAGTTGTTCTACAGCATACAAATTAATTCATTATGATGATGCAACAATTAAGAGTAATGGAAATAGTATATCCATTATTGAGGAAGATTCTAATAATGAAGTAATTGATGGCGACAAGTACTATTACCTAGTTACTAGAGATATGAATATAGTTAGAATAACTGGTACGGTAAGCTATTCTAATCTTACTACAAATCGTCCTTATACTTTAACGGGGACTGCGGTTAATGGAACAACAGCAAGTGGAACTATTACCATGGGAACTGGTAGATGGACAGTTCCTGGTGATATTGTTATTGAAAACATCAGAATGGATGGTCCAAATTATAATACAAATACTAATAATAATAAAAATAGAGCCTTAGGTTATGATGCCACAAATTACCAAACATATGGTGCAATATTTGCTAATTCCAAGAATTTTAAGATAGGTAGAAATGTTACACCTTCGGATGGAGCTTCATATCTTTCAACTGGTGGTATATATGGTGGAGCTTATGGTTCAAGCCCATCTGGACTATGTAGAGTAATAGTGGAAAGTGGTAACTACTTTGCTTACCACAGTGGTAGAATGAGTAGTTCAACAACGAGTTATACATTCAATGAAACAACTATTTTTGGCAGTGATTATGATCGCGTTAATAATAGTCACAAGAAATTATTCTTTGAAATCGGTCTTGATGGCTATGCAGGTGGAAACAATACCGCCGGTAGCGAATCTTTATTTATGTCTTTTAACATCATTAAAAGTGGTACATTTGGCTACAACTATGACGATACACCAAATACTGATGATACTGCCGGGTTATATATAGGAGCAAGAGCTTCAACGTACGCTAACTCCATTACTGGCGCTAAGATCGAAGGCGGAAATATAAACACTATAGTAGGTGGTTATGGTTATAATGGCTCTGAGACAACTAATTCAACATTTATTGGAATGAGTGGCGGAACTGTAAGATCTATATATGGCGGTGCAGGACACTCAACTACAAAAGGCAATCGGATTATATGTGTCACGGGTGGAACAGTTAGCTATAGCGTCTTAGGTGGCTCTAACAGTTTTGAATCTGGATATACAGATGATGGTGTTTTGGAAGGATCAACACTTGTTTATGTTGGTGGAAATGTAACAATAGGTGGTCAAAATGACAAATTATACGGAGTTGAATCAGGTACTGTATTTGGCGCAGGAGGAGGAGATACTTCCTCAACTGAAAAAGGAACAGTTTATAATTCGCATGTTATTATTAATGGTGGAACAATAAATTCAGCTGTATATGGCGGAGGAAACTATGGTTCTACAGGAACTGTTTATAATAATACGTCAACGGCTAAAATTGAAGTATTATCTGGAACAATCGGAAGCGTTTATGGTGGAAGTAGGTCTGCCGATTTTGGTAAATCAAATTATCAAACATCAAGTTTAATTGATATAGATATTACAGGTGGAACGATAGGAAATGTCTATGGTGGATCTAATAGACATGGAACTATCTACGGGAATATTGATGTTGCGGTTACTGGTGGAACAATAACTAGTAATGTCTATGGCGGTGGTAAAGGAGGTGCTGCACCTGCAGACCCACCTGACCCTGCGACAGATGGAACATTCACAACAAATGGAGTTAATGTAACAATAGGTGATTCTAATGGTGGCCCTACTATTAATGGTAGCGTATATGGTGGAAGCGCATTTGGTAGTGTTAATGATATAAATCGTGGAAATGTAAATGTTACGGTTAACAAAGGTACTATTACAAATAGTGTCTTTGGCGGTGGTCAAGGAGATAATACGCATACACCAGTTGTAAATGGAAATATTAACGTTACAGTTAATGGTGGTACTATAGGCAAAGTTTTTGGCGGCCACGATCAAGCAGGAAGCCATACCAAACAAAATGAAGTTCACTTAAATGGCGGAACAATAACTGATGCTTTTGGTGGAGGTAATAAATCTTCGGTTACTAACACGCATGTTTACCTTTCCGGTGCTACAACTACTACCATTTATGGTGGTTCTAATACATCGGGTAGTGTTACAACTGCTAATGTCAATATTTCTTCAGGTAGTGCCACAACTGTATATGGCGGAAACAATGAAGGCGGAACTTGTGGTACTACAAATATTGAAGTTACAGGCGGTTCGATAGGAACCATTTATGGTGGAGGTAACTTAGTTAGTACAACAACAACTAATATAGATGTATATAATCACGCCGGAACTATTACAGCTATTTATGGTGGTGGAAATAATGCCGGTGCTACTACAACAAATATTGATTTACACACAAGAAGTGGAAGCAACAACATAGTTGTTACTAATGTATATGGTGGTTCAAATCAAAGCGGTAATGTTAATGAATCTAATGTTACTATTGATCACGGAACAGTTACTAATCTTTATGGCGGAAATAATGCCGGTGGAAAAACCGTTGAAACAAATATTATTGTTAATGGTGGAACAGTAACTACTACTTATGGTGGAGGAAATGAAGCTGTAAGTGATGATACAAATATTACGATAAATGGTGGAACCTTTACGACAATCTATGGTGGAGGTAATCAAGCTGCTATTACAAATGATACAAATGTGACAATTAATAGTGGAACAATAAGTGGTTCTATATTCGGCGGAGGAAATGCTGGTAATGTCGGCGGGGATACCAATGTGATTATTAATGGTGCTACAAATACAATCCCTGCTGTATATGGCGGAGGTAATCAAGCAGGAGCTACAACAACAAATATCACTATTCCATCGACTTCAACAGCAAGTATTACTAACATCTATGGCGGTTCAAATCAAAGTGGTAATATAACTACGACTAATACTACTATATCAGGTGGAACAGTAACTAACGTTTACGGCGGAAATAATGCCGGTGGAGTTTCTTCAACCACAAATGTAACAATAAATGGTGGAACTTTAACTAATATCTATGGTGGTGGAAATCTAGCAACAGTTGGAGCAACTAATGTAACTGTTAATGGTTCAACCAATACAATATCTGCCATTTATGGCGGTGGAAATCAAGCTGGGGCTACGACAACTAGCATATCAATTCCTAGTGCTTCAACAGCGAGTGTTACAAACATTTATGGTGGTTCAAATCAAAGTGGTAATGTAACTACGACAACTATTTCCTCTTTAGGTGGAACAATTGGTGATATTTATGGCGGTAATAATCAGGGTGGTATATCATCAACTACTAATGTAACTGTTGGGGGAAGTACAGTAACTAATGTTTATGGTGGAGGAAACCTAGCGGCCGTTGGAGCAACCAATGTAACAATTAATTCTGGGACAATCACTGGAAGCGTTTATGGCGGAGGTAACCAAGCTGCTGTTAATAATAATACTTCATTAAAAATATTTGGTGGAACAATAAGTGGAAATGTCTTTGGTGGCGGTAACGATGGTGCTACCTCAGGAAATACTAATGTAATAATCAATAACGGAACAATTAATGGTAGTGCATATGGTGGTGGTAACGGATCTAATGCGACAGTTTTAGGTAATACTAATATAACTGTTGGTGGTACAACTACGATTGGAACTGCCAATTGTGTTATTAAATCACAATGTTCACTATTTGGCGGAGGAAATGCGGCCTTTACCGGAGATTCAACATTAAATACTTCTCAATCAAATGTAAAAATATTGGGAGCAACCATTTATGGAAATATCTATGGTGGAGCTAATACTTCTGTTGTTTATGGTGGAACAAGTGTTAATATTGGTGCAGATGTTGCAACCACTTCTGAATCAACTAGGGGTAATGTTCTAATTCACGGTACAGTCTTTGGTGGTGGTGAAGCAAATGCTTCAGGATCTGAAAACTATGACTGGCACTTCGTCGGTGTAACAGAAGCTATATATGTTAATATAAATGCCTTAAATTATAATAATTTCATTATTGAGGGCTCAATCTTTGGAAGTGGTAATGCCTCAACAACAACAGGAACAAGTACAATAAATATTAAAAATTATGGAACGTTTGCAAATCCTAAACATAATATATCTATTCAAAGAACTAATCTATTAGTAATTGATAATTCAGCATTTACTTTAAGTGGTGCAACTGATAGAACAAACGAATATAGTGACGTATTATTTACCTTATCAATTATTGATGAAATGGATTTAAAGAATAATTCGACACTATTCCTTGAAACAGGAGCAAATGAGCTTAGAAGTTATAAAAGTTTACAAGCAAATGGTGATCCAGTTACAATAACTATCAATGATGAACTTGGTACATTTACAAGAGATGCTGATAATCGTATCTATATGTATGGCGCCAATAATAAAGTATTGAATATTGCTAATGAAACACTAACAACATATGGTGATGTCGAAGGAATGACATTCTTTGGATTATTTAAATATGGCGCTAACAATTCAATAGTAGTAGGTATTTATGATGATTATGCTTATGGAGCTCATGTCGATTTAAATAGCGGGTTATTTACAACGGGTTCTTATGTATTAGGTGCTCATAAAAATGATCATGACATTACGGCTGATGGTTTTTATAGCAATTTTGTCGATGAAGAAGGTATTAATACAATTAAAATAATAGAACCTACACCTGCTGATTCTCCAATGTATATGTGGATTATTGGTCAATACGTTCAAACTTATGAAGTAAATCTTGTTGCATCTAAATATTCAACAATGGGTGCTGTTGAGCTTCCATTAATTGACTACACTGTGCCAAATACAACTTTTGAAATAACAAGGGTTGACTTTACTGGGCTTGAAAGCGGCGTACAAATAGTTAATAAAAACTCGATTCCAAAGATTTCATCGAATTTATCAACAGTTGATACAACTATGGGACTTTCAATGGAAACAAGTAACACAGGTTGGTTAACAGCAGGTCAAACATCATTTTATAATACGACAACCCCACAAATTCAGGGCTTAAGATATTATATTGGTGAAAATAGTACAAATGTACCTTCACTATTATTTTACTTATACCATTCTAAAAACTTACAAACAACTGGTTCGCTTGGAACAATACAAATAGAAGTTAGTGTTACTAGCCGTATAGATGATTTAACATCAGATCCTGAAACGTTAATAATTAATGTTAATATTTCACGAATTTTAATTGCGACAAATGATTATGAAGCTGCTTTAACAGCAGGTAGAAAATATGATTTATTTACACCGACAACAACTAAAATAACTTCTAAGTCTTCGATAAGTGCCTATTTTTCATTGTTTTCACAAGGACAAAGTATTTATGGTAATGGATATCATAGAGCATTAGTATCAAACATTGCTTTACCCGAAAATACAAAAATAACAATGATTGATTTAAGCTTAAATGAAGCGAAGTACTATTATCATGTTATAACAGCTGCAGATGTGGCTGCGGCGGAAAGTCAAATTTCTTTCCATAATGAAGCTAACTATGATTTGTCAATGTTTGAAGTAATGGGAGCATTTAATAGTGGCGTTCATTATAATGATTCCCAGATGAATTCACTTTATTATTCACAGACAGGTGGTTATTGCCAGGAAGAGTTTATTTTTATTATCGATTTTGAAGATACGGAATTTGCAGATGATTCACTTGATAATTATATTTTGTTTGAACTTCAAAATGGCAATGATCAAACAATGGTCAGTGTTTTAGGTATTCAAGAAGGTGGAATGCACTACGATATCTATGATGGACTTGACGCGGTCATTGACATTAGTGGAACAATCAGTAGCGATACTATCTATAGTGGTGAAACAGTAACAATGGATTTACAAACTAATTATACCCAATCACAAGTCGCAGGTATTGTTATCAATGATACCCACATGTTCGATCAAAAAGTCGGTTTAAAATTAACTTTGTTTAAAAATAATCAAGTTGTATCCGGGGTTGCACTACTTGGTTTAACATATGAAATAGATGGTGTTGATTATTCACCAAATATCGATGGAACGACGAGAATTAAAATTTCTGAACGGGTAGGTAACATCGAAACATGGGTTAAAGTTAAAACGGGAACATCTAATCTAGCAACCGGTAATTATGTATTAAGAGTTGAATCATTTGGTTCGCCAGATGGTATCTATTATGGTCTTAACACATCCGATTATGTTGATTTCAATATATCTATTATAAATGAAATCTACGGACTAGATGTCGATGTAGCTAATGAAGATATGATTGTTTACAAAGAAACCGGATATACATTAAATAATAGTAATAATGTGACATACACTATAGGTTATAATTCAGGATTAACTAATCCATCTATTAGACTTAAAATGTATAGAAGATCATCATATTCGGTCGTTGGTTCAACAAATTATTCAGTAGTAGATTTAGCGGATTATGTAAGTAATACTTTACAAATAACCGCTAATGCAAATGAATATTTGATTGTAAGCAGCCCTGCAGAAACGACAACCTTAGTACTTAGCATGAATGATGATTTAACACCGGGAACTTACATGATGCAGTTTATGTTATATGATAATAATTCATTGATAGGAACTGTAGAAAAATATATAATAATTAAGTAGGGAGTAGGAAAAATGAAAGATTTAACAGATAAAGAATTAATTGAATTATATGAAAAAGTTTTACAATTTATAAAATCACTAGAGGATAGCAAAGAAGGTGTTTCAAATGATAAATGATATTCAAAAATCAATTGACGCCATTAATAACAATCTTTCTATTCTTCCTACTGATACTAAAAAAAATAAGGCTGAATATATTAAGTACATTGATTTACAACTTGCGGATTTTAATCAAAAATTAAAACAAATAACAGATGAACTAGATGCTAGATATAACAAATATGTTGAAAAATATACAACAGGGACTGATTTAAAAATTGATGAAAAAATTGATATATTATCTTTAAAATTCAATAACAGTTTTTTTGATAGTTATGAAAGAATGAATTTACCTTATTATATCTATGAAATCGGTCATTATTATAAGGAAGATCTTGATAAAACAAATGAAGTCATTTTTACATTAATCGACTCTTTTGAAAAAGTCGGTATTACTCTTACTATCGAAGATTTTAATTATACTGAAGTAGTTAGTAAATATATGGGTTCATTATTAGGAAAAAAAGAAGATATTCATCAAGTTTTTGAAATGCTATACTGGGAAAATCCTAATTTAATCAATCAAATTGAGTTGAATTTTCGATATTTATATTTTAAATATAAGAAGAAGATTGATGGATATTTTAAAAAGAAAAAATCTTCTTTTGAAGATATAATAAATCAATATAAAGATAATCATACTGCTATTGATAAATATAATCATACAAGTATTAAATATATTTCCTCACTTATTTTGAATAAAACTGTATTACTTACAGATGTATCAGAAAAAAATATTAAATCTATAACATCTGAACTATTTTTAAAAGAGGATGAAGCTAATCATTATAATTTACTAAAATTAAAAGATTCATTATTTGAATACAAGTATTTAATGCGTTTTATTTACATTATTGACAATCTAAAAAAGTTATTTGAACATAAACAAGAATATAAAGGCGTTTATAATAATAAATTTAAAGAGATTTCAAAAAAAGAAAAGGAATTATTCAAATTAAATCGAAAAATTAATTCTAGATTTTCTAGTAGTGATACAAAGCTCATGAGAAATAATTGTATCATTGAATTATATAGATTATATCGCGAGTTAGATGATTTAAAAATAAATGATACAATTTTTACTAGTGTTAATAATGATACAAGCTATTATAATCTTTTGATGATAGCAAGTGCTAATTTCAATTATTTTGTAAAACTTCTTAAAGAACAAAATGATATTATTTCAATGAATGACATTAATAACAACATCATCGAATTATTTAAATTTGTTTATTGTAATGACTTAAATATTATTAATAATATTAGCATTACAGAAGATAAAAATATTCCACAGATAATAAGTGATCGTTATCGTTTAGTCAACATCAACATAGGGGAAGATAAAATAACTGAGGATACTGTTGATTCATATCTAAAAAATTTAGATAATGTAATATTAAGTTATGATATTATTAACAATAAAATTAACACCGAAGAATTGGAATTTATTATGTATGTCAATCAAATGAAAGAAAAGTAGTATGAAGAAAAGAATAATTATAATACTTTCCATAATTATAATAATTATACTTATTATTCTTGGAATAATTAATAATTATAAACCTTTTCATTTTACTAATAAAATGTTTTTTGGTAAGAAAAGTAGCACTAAACTTTATAATGAAAAATATGAAGATATTGATACAATATATATTGATGTCGATAATGCTATTATCAATATAAAAAATGGTAATGAAGATACTATAAAAGTTAAAGTATTATCTAATCGTAAAAACATTCAATTAAAAGCATATAATGGGAAATTATCGATGAAAGTTGAAAACTATGAAGGATGCTTTTTTTGCAAAATGAATGTAATTGAGATAACTGCTCCAAGTACTTTTAAAGATTATATGACGATAAGTAATAGACATGGCCATATTAATATTGAAAACTTTCCAAATACTACGATGGCTATTACAAGTAAACTTGGAAATATAAGTGTTAAAGAAGCAAAAGTAGTAAAAGTAAAATCACGAAGGGGAAGTATTAATATTGGAAAAGTCGCAAATGCATATATTTATAGTTTTTGGGGAAGACTAAAAATTGATGAAGTAGATAATTTATTTTCAAATAGTACATTGCTTGATATGAATGTCGATTATGTAAAAAAATATATCAATATCAATAATGATTTTGGCGATATTAATATTAAAAAAGCAGATATTCTTCGCGATTCAATAATTGAAGTCGGCTTTGGCGAAATTAATGTCAAAAAATTAAATGAAGATACGGGTAAATTAAAGAAAAAGAACTAATTTTTAACTAGTTCTTTTATTTTACAATTGTTTTTTTTTATGCTATCATATAAATTGGTGATAGTATGAAGAGTATAATAAACTTTTTTAAGGAAATTCTTATAGGAATTTGGGTTATAATTGCTATATTTACAACAGTTTGTTTGCTTTCGTCAAACGAATATGGTATTAGTGAATTTGGTGATACATCATTATTTATAGTCGACAATCGTTCCTTAGAGGAGTTTGGTTTTAATAAACACGATATTATCATCGTCACAAAAGGGTTAGAAAAAGAATATACGGAAGGCAGTGGCGTATTTTACTCTGCTGGTAATATAGAAACTAAAAGTTTTATAAACTATAGTATCATCGAAAGAGCGGAAAGAGCCGATGGTGCAGAAGATTCATTCTATTTTGCGGATGACAAAGTTTCATATGGCGATATATTAGGACTTGCTAATGGCGCACTTAGAATTAAAAAATTAGGACTTTTACTAGGATTATTAGAATCTAGATGGGGCTTTATGTTCTTAATAATATTACCAACACTTTATGCTTTTGTTTATGAAGTATATACTATTGCCGTTGAAGTAAAGAAGAAATCAGCTAAAGAATTAGCTGAAGCTGAAGAAAACGATGATTAATGAAATCTAGAGTAAAAATAATATTATATATAGTACTATTTGTTGTTGCGATGGCACTTATATATTGTGTCTCATCGACATATGCAGTTTATGAAACGATTACTAATGGTACTGCCAACCTCGATATTGGAAGTTGGGTAATTAGATTAAATAGTGTCGATATATCATCGGGAGAAACAATCAGTTTTAATGCCAATAATTTTACATATAGTAATAGTTCACATATTGCAAATGGCGTAATTGCTCCTGGTAGATCAGGTTATTTTGAAGTTATCATCGACCCTGATGGATCAGATGTTTCTATTAGATATGATATAACACTTGATATGGAAGAAGATTATGGCGATAATATTACATACTATGTAGACACCAATAATGGTTCAGCAATTAGGACAGGAGAAAGTACATATTCCGGTGTGCTTGATTTATCAGAAATTGAAAATGGGGATGTTGCGACGCTTAGAATTGTGGTTGAATGGCTTGATAATAGTGCTTATGATGAACATGATACTGAGCTTGGATTAACGCCCAACAATAATATAACTATACCAGCCGAAATTACGGTTGTACAGTATTTAGGAGAAACGATAGTACCATATGTAGGAGAATAAAAAAGAGGTAAAAAAATATGAGAAAGGTAGCAGAAATCATTATTAATGTTTTAACTATATGCGTCTTTGTACTTTTAGCAATTATGATATTTGCCAAAGTAAAAATGATGATTAGTAAAAAAGATTATTTTGAAGTGTTTGGATATTCTGTATTTAATGTTGCTACCGGAAGTATGGAACCAACAATTAAACAAAATGATATCATTGTTGTTCAAATGAATGTTAAATACGATGTTGATGATATTATTACATTTGAAAAAGATGGTTCATATATTACTCATAGAGTTGTTACAATAAATGACAATAATATTATAACTAAAGGTGATGCAAATAACGCTAATGATTTAGCGATTAATAAAAATGCGGTACTTGGAAAAGTAGTTAAAGTTTATGCTGATGCGGGCATTTGGCAAAAAATACTAACTTCGCCAAAAGTTATTATATTGATTTTTCTAACGCTAATTTTATTCGATTTTGCTTTTTCATATAAAGGATTCAAAAAAGAGAAAAAGGAACCAAAAGAATCAAAATTACCAAAAATAGCAAAATTAACAAAAGTATCAAAAGAAGAATCTAAAGATAAAATTGATATTAATAAGATAAGTAAAGATGAACTCAAAGCAATTTATGAAAAGGTTGTTTCCGTTAAAAACGACGAAGAAAAAAAAGAATTGGAATATACAATCGGTTTAGATTTAGCTAGTATTCAAAAAGAGATTAAGTCAAAATTAGATAAGGATAAACAATGAAAGGAAAGTTTCTAGCAAAATTTGATAGAAAAAGATTTGGAATTGCTCTTAAATTAACAATTTTGGTTTTGTGTGTCCTTTTAATAGTAAATCTTGTTGATATCTCATATTCAAGATATCAATCAGTAGCTAATATGGATATTCAATCAAGTATTGCAGTTTTTTTGGTTGAGCAAGGATCTTATAGTGGTTCAATTGCGCTCGAGGGCTTAGAACCTTCCGTAGAACCATATAGATTTCGTGTTGACGTTAAAAATTTCAATCAAACTATGCGCACGCAAGTTGATTTATCTTATCATGTCACAATAGAAACGACTACTAATTTACCAATAAATATTAAACTTCTTCGCAACGAGCCTTATAGCGCCAATGCGACAAATATTATAACATCATCAAGTTATCGAACTGATGATGATGTTTATTACAAAGATTATAATACAACCCAAGATTATCAATTTCATTACACAGCAAATGAACAAGACTATTATATAATTGTTGTTGAATATCCTATAGCGTATAAAGATTTTCCTGATGATTATCAAGGAAAAATTGAGTTATTAAGTGTAATTATTACTGCAGAACAAGTTGTTTAATTTTTATTAATTTGATAAAATTACAATAGGTGCAGTATGATAAATAAAAAGGCATTTAAGTTTAATATAAGAAAAAGAATAAAACTTTTGTTAATAATGTTTATATTATTAATGCTTATTCCTGTGGGAATAACTTTTTCAAAATATGTTCATGACTTTATTGGTGATTATTTAATTGAAATGAATGACTTTTACTTCAGCAGTGATAAGCTTGCTAGTCCTGCGATTACATATCATGCCAATAATTGGAGTGGTGTAAGTAATTTTAAAATTCAATTTTCTTTAAATAACCATAAGAATAATCTTTTAGTTAGTGCTAGTGATATTGATTATACAGTAACTGTTCAAACTCCGACTGGTGTTACTAGTACAATAACTACTGTATCAGGAACTATTTATACTGATGAAATGACTGATAGTTATGAAGCTATTATTACACCTCAAAGGGTATTTAACTCTGGGGAATCTGTAACAATTACTGTTACGGCTACTTCATCAGCTCCATATGTCAAAGAATTAAAAGCATATTATGTAATAACTGTAGGAAGACAAGGCATTTCTTATGATATTGAAGACGAAATTAATAGACCTTATTTAAATATGACAATAACAAATGCTAGAGATAATTATATTGCTGGTGAGGCTTTTGGAACTTATGAGCTTAATCATTCTTTTACAGTTGATGAATATATGGCTTTAAGCGCAGCGGAGAAGGCAAAATGTTATTCAGCTAGGATAACATTAACATTTGATCCAACAGATGTCATTATCGACACAACGAGCAATTTACTTAATTCTGCGACATATACAACTACTACTGTTAATGGTGTAGCCTATATATCATCAATCACGTTTGATGTCGATCCGATGAGTAGTAATGTTATTAGATTTTACAAGTTGGATGTTTCACAAAATTATACGTTCCCGCATGAAAATGATCCGTCGATAATTACATTTAATGCTTTATAGGAGGATTTATGATAGAAAATTATATAAAATATTTTGAAAGTTTTTTATTAAATTACTACCGAATTATTCTAGGTAATGGTTATGATAAAAAATTATTAATGCCCTTTATTGAAAAATACGTTGATGTAAGATATTACAATAATAGTGTTTATAGTAGGGGTTATAGTTTTATTAATAAGTTAAATGCTGAACTTAAAAATGTTGCAAAAGGAATAATTAATGAAGAAAGTGCTCTAGAAAATGAAGTAAAAGAGATTTTTACTTTATTTGGGTACATTTTATATATTGATGATTGCAGTGAGTATGACAGTTTAAATTCACTTATTAAAACAATTGGAGATGATATAAACCTAACAAGTGAGAAACAAGAAGAATTAAAAAGTGCAATCAGTGATTTTATTAAAGCTAGAAAAGATTTCTTTGCAATTTACGAAGATAAAAATTTTAATATTGATTTAAAAAGAGTTGCTAGAAATGTTAAAAAAGTGGAGATTAAACAAAATTGTAAATTATCTCCGATATATAGTGATTGGGCTATCGATAAAGCTTATAATAGTGGCACTGTTTTGGAAAACAAGCAATATTTATTATATTTAATGCTTTCTGGTTATATTTTAAAAAATACAATTGAATTAAATTTTAGTGAGCAATACATTGTTGATTTTCCTGAATCTTTATTTGCTAAAGAAAAGAAAATTAATAAATATACTAAAGTGCTTGATAATAAGGTTGTTAAACCTAGAGTTCATTTTAGATTTAATTATGCAACTTATATGAAAAATAAGGATAAAATCAACACATTTATCAACAATGGATTTAATGTTGCTATTGTGCTTGATGAAACTTACGATGAAAATTTGAAAATATTAGATATATTTTCTTATGTTTTTATATATGAAAAATATGAATATTATGATATAGTAATAGAGAATAAGGATAATATAAATACAAAAATAATTAGTCAATGAGGTGTATATGAATACATTTTTTACATTTTTATATGAATTTTTAGCTCAATTTTTCTCTGGTATTAAGGCTATTATTTTAGGAATTATTAATGGAATTGCTAAGATGTTTGGCATTAAACAATATTTAAAAATTGTTGGTAATTATAAATCAGATTTTGGTATTGGAGAATGGATATTATTTGGTATTGCTGCTGCGATACTTATTGCTTTAATAGTGGCATTTGTTCTTTTAATTATCTTTTTATTGAGAAAATATATTCGTTTTAGAAAGACATTAGTAGAGCAAGAATCTATGCTTGCCGAAATATCAACCTTAAATAATAAAGTTGCTTCTTTAGTCCAAGAAAAAGAAGAGATTCTAGCAATGAAAGTATCCCATTTAGGATTAAAACCTACTGAAAATGAAACTGAAGAAGTTGAAGGGCAAGAGGGAGAATCTTCAGTTGATCAAACTACTGATATTAGATTTTCTAAACTTAATGATGTTGATATAGCTTATGCTGATTATAAAATTCAAGAATATGGCAATTCTTTTGAATTACCAGAATTTGTTGAATTATTTAGAAATTTCGCCGCAAGTAAATTAGGATTATATTATACAACTGATATGATTAGATTATATGTTGCAGCCCTTGCTAGTACAAAACTTGTTATTCTACAAGGTATTTCTGGAACAGGTAAAACTTCACTTGCTTATGCATGGGGAAAGTTTTTAAAACATGATTCTTGTGTTGCTTCAGTTCAACCATCTTGGCGTGATAGATCTGAGCTTTTCGGATATTTTAACGAATTTACTAAGAAATTTAATGAAACGGATATTTTAAAAGTTTTGTATGAAGCTGGTTATACCGATGATATTTATACAGTAATACTTGATGAAATGAACATTTCCAGAGTTGAGTATTATTTTGCGGAAATGTTATCTATTCTTGAAATGCCTAATAAAGATGAATGGATTATTGAAGTTGTTGCATCTTCTTGGAAGAGTGATCCTAAACGACTTATCAATGGTAAAATCAAAATTCCTGAAAACGTTTGGTATATTGGAACAATCAATAACGATGACTCAACATTTGCCGTAACTGATAAGGTTTATGACCGGGCTATGCCAATTGATATTAACGATAAAGGTAAAGTATTTACCCCAGAAGATACCGAGGCACAAGATGTTAACTTTACATATTTAAATAAGAAGTTTAAAGAAGCAATGGATGCAAATCCAATTAAGGAAGATACTTTAAATAAAATCAATGAAATGGATGATTATGTAATATCACATTTCAGAATCGCGTTTGGTAACCGTATTGTTGCCCATATGAGAAAGTTTGTTCCGGTTTATGTAGCCTGCGGCGGCGATGAAATTGATGGTGTAGATTATTTCATTGCTAAAAAGATTTTAAGAAAATTTGAACAATTAAATATTTCCTATATAAGAGATGAAATCGATGGTTTTATTGAATTTTTGGATAAAACATTCGGTAAAGACAAAATGCACGAATGCATTGAAACTCTTTTAAGACTTAAGAAAATGTCTTAGGGAGTAAACAATGAATAACGAATTAAAGGTATTAGATTTATATACCAAGACTAGTACAAATAAAATCAATTCTTTTAATAATAGTGTTCGTTCAGAGTTTACTGTTAGTACCAATGTTGAGTCATTTGAAACAAATTTTGAGTGGCTTGAACTTATGGAAGAAACCATTGTATATATTGATAATATTTTACGAAATCCCAATCGTTTTATCATTAACGAAGAAGAAGTAGTAAATATTGAAAAAGCAAGAAGAGTAACCGTTGAAAGTATCAAACATCTAGCTAGAAACACCAGTATGATACAAAAAATTGAAAAAAATGGCGATGTTAAGCCTTCAAAAATATTAAATATCAACAAAGATGAAAACTATAATACTTATGAAAATAGGTTAATATATACTCTTATAAAAAACATGCAACTTTTTATTTCTATGCGAAAAAGGGACTTAGTAACAAAATCTTTTACTAAGGATACTAAAAAAAGTGAGTATCACGGTTCTTCAAGAGTAGGTTCTGAAACAGTTGATATTAATGTTTCTCTTGCTTCAAGGTCAAATGTTACTTCGGAGTATGGAAGAAATAACGATTTGTCTGTTGAACAAAGAATTGATAAACTTGAATTACAAATTTCTGATTTAACAAGAACTGATGTATATAAAATGCTTGATAAAGCCAATGTTGCAAGAGTAATTCCGCCAATTAAGAAAACAAACTTAATTTTAAAAAATACCAACTTTCAATATGCAATGAAGTTATGGGATTTCTTGCAAACTTATATCGATAATGGTAATAAGACTACTAAGAGTAGTTCCACAATAAAAGAAAATGTTAAAGTTAAAGCAATGTTTGATGATGTTTTCTTACTTAACTATTTAATTGTTAATAGCCTCGGCGAAAATAAGGAGCAATTAAAATCTGAAAAGAATAGGGAAGTTGTTGAAAATTTAACGAATAATATGATAACAAAAATTGTTGAACTTAACTCTGATTTGCCGATGGAAGAATTACAAAAGATTATTGGTGACAGAATAGCTGTTATTAGGAATAAAAAGGAAGCTTCACTTGAGGAGATTCAACAAAAAATCAATGTTAAGATTCAAAGTGCTATTAGTAGAATAGTTACCTTTGATTTTAGGAGTTAAAAATGAAAAAATTAAAAGAAATCAAGTCAAAGATTGAAAATAATAAAGCTTTATATATTTTTTGTAAAATAGTAAAAGTTTTATTTTCTATTTTTTTAGCAATTGCTTTAGCTGTTGTTTTAATTCAAAAGTTTTTTAATAACAAAGCAATTATGGGTTATCGAGTATTTAGCGTTGCATCTGAATCTATGAAAGATGAATATTCAATCGGGGATATTATCATTATCAAAGAAGAAGAGGCTTCCAAATTAAAAGTTGGCGATAATGTTACATATATTGGCCAAAAAAGCAATTTAAATGGATTAATAATTACCCATAAAATCGTTTCAATAAGAAAAGATAATAATGATTATTATTATGTAACTAAGGGAACCTCAAATGAAGTTGAAGATCCGGAAATAGCTTATTCACAAATATATGGTAAAGTTGTTTATAAAACTGTAGTATTCAGCTACTTTGGTAGACTCATGAGTAATATTTATTCATATTATGCTTTATTTACAATAGTTGGCTTATTTGCATCTTATCAAATCGTAAAAATTCAATTTGAAGACGAGGAAGATGGCGATGAAGAAGAAAAAGCTACGGATAATTCTTAAAAACTTAAAAAAGATTTTAAAACCTCATCAAATAGTGTTTTTGATAATACTACTTGTAGGAAATACTTATGCTTGGTTTGTATATTCTAGCAAAGTTTCAACTAGTATTGATGTTCATGTAAGAGCTTGGAATGTATTATTTCAATCTGGTCAAACATCGGTATCTGACTATTTTAGTGTTAGTGTCTCATCAGTTTATCCAGGAATGACCGATTATACAGATACATTAACAATAGAAAATGCGAGTGAAGTTGCGGCCGATATTACATATAAAATTTTGGAGGCAAGAATATTTAGCGATACTTATGTAACCGAGGAGGGAAGGACAGATGCCGGTGAGCAGATAGAGCAAGATGATTTAACATCAGCCCAATTAGAGACAAAGTTAGCAACCGACTATCCTTTTACAATAACTTTTGCCTTATCAAGCGCTTCATTATCAGAAATTATCAATAATGCTACAAGCACATCAAATTTTACGGTAACTGTCCACTGGCCATATGAGTCGGGAGATGATGATGCGGATACTTATTGGGGAAAAGAAGCTTATACATACTATAGTACAAATCCTACAGACCCAGGCATCACATTAACAGTTAAAGTATATGTTAATCAAAGCGCATAAAAAAATAATGGAAATAGACCATTATTTTTTTTATCTTACTTGTACAAAGTTTACGCTTACATCGATGGCAGCAACACCATTTGTGGCTGCTGCTGTATCTGCAGCATTATTCATTATCGCACCATCTTGAAGATCTTCAACCCATTCGACATTAAATGTTATAGTAACTGTTCTATTAACAGCATTTACAAGCAATCTATTTGTAAAACTACCATTATATTGAGTAGTAACATTATCAATTGTATAACTTAGAATTCTTAAATCGGTAACTGTATTGCTGCTTGATAGAGCAGCAGATACAGTATAATCTAGGGAAACGTCAACTTCAGTCATATCAAGCTCAATATCAAATGAACCTTGAGCTGTCGGAGCAATTACTCCTGAAGCAATATTAGCAGTTCCTGTAAAATCTGGTTGGATAGTAGAACTGAAGTTAGAATTATTAATAACATCTTGTGAATTTACTAAAATATTCCATCTTGCAAATGTCATGTTTGCAGTTCCTACTGCAGTTGTTAAATACTTAGCATAAGTGGACTCTATTATTGAGACACAATAAAATAATGCGATTAATGCTGCAAAAACAACAATTTTTCTGCCGTATCTCATATAGACTCCTCCTTATTCTCTTTTATTATACAATAAAATGTACAGTAACTAATCGAATAAATGCCAATAATTGTCAATTTTACAGCATATTTTACATATAAATAATTGTAGGAAAAAATGGTCGAATTTTGTTGCATTATAAAATCCTTTATATTATAATGGTAGTGTATATGATAAGGTAAGTTCGTATACATTATAATAGCCACAAGTTCTGAAGGGAGTGGTTATATGGCTAAAGATGTCATTGTAACTGCCTCGAAGATAAAGTGGTGGCAAAGCTTTGGCAAAAGGCTTAAACTATCAGTATTATTATTGCTGATGATTTTGTTTGTTATCTATATTGTTCTAGAATTTAGAATCAATAATGGTAGCTTTTATGTAAGCATAAGAGATAATGAACAACTAGAAAGTGGTATGGCTATTTATGAATCTCAAAAAGATCCAACGCCTAAAAGAAGATTGAAAGCCGAGAATCTTCAATTCATGGATAATATATCTATAGATTGGATTCCTAAGAATATCGATGAAGAGGCGGAAGGGTCACATAATGGAGATAATTATATAGCATATACATTTTACGTCGAAAATCAAAGCGATACCGTGTTTAATTACTGGTATGAAATGTATTCAGATGACGTTGTTAGAGATGTCGATGAGGCAATTCGGGTAATGATTATTGTTAACGATGAGCGAAAAATATATGCCAAAGTGAATCATCTTGATGGAAAACCTGAAAAGGATACGGAAGGTTTTCTACAGGAAAAAGATGGTACTGTAATAAGAGAAGTTAGAAAAAATTTAGCACCCGGCGAATTTGACAAAGTAACTGTAGTCATATGGATTGAAGGTGATGACC
Organism: Bacilli bacterium; assembly: GCA_017544165.1. Classification (GTDB taxonomy): domain Bacteria; phylum Bacillota_I; class Bacilli_A; order RF39; family UBA660; genus UBA6448. Next base: position 38,567 of record JAFYER010000009.1, on the reverse strand, counting down.
CTGATTGCATTGATGCATTAATTGGTGGCCAAATAAAAATGCATATGAAGGTTACTGAGGAACACGTTAATACAAGATAGAATGAAATGGAGTGAAGGAAATGAGTTCTAGAAAGAAAAATGGAAAGAAGAGAAGAAAATTAGGATCATTGCTGTTATTACTGTTCTTAACAATTATTTTATTAGCAACATCAACCTATGCATGGTTTACCGCTAATAGAAGTGTTACAATTGATGCAATTAACGTAACAGTATCTACCAGTAATGGTATTCAAATATCTACGGATGCAAACTCTTGGAAAACATTAATATCTAATAGCGATATAACAACAGGTTATGCATTTGATACGGATAATGATAGTGTTAATGATTTAGTCGATCAAAATCAATTTTCATTAACAAACTTAAGCCCTGTATCAACAGCGGGTGCCGTTTCAGGTGGAAAGCTTGTTATGTATAAAGGTGTTATCGATGATAAGAATACTGATGGTGTTCTAGGCTTAACTGCTTCGGCAACACCAGCTGAAGCTAAATCAACTACTACTGGCGATTTCATTGCATTTGATATTTTCTTAAAAGTTGATGAAGCTGGACCGGTATACTTAAATGTTGGGTCTGGTGCAATAGTAACTGGGAACAATGCTGATAAAGGTGCACAAAACGCTGTTAGAATGGGATTCATTGTAGAAGGTAATGGTGCCGCAACAACTCCAGCAGCAACGTTGGCTGCATATTCCGGAGGAACTAGTGTGTTAATAGTAGAACCAAACTCCGATCAACACAACGCATTTGGTATTGAACAAGCTCGTCAATATTATCAAGATTATACATATGGATCAACTTCAGGTGCTGATTATACATCATTAAGCGAGGGTACTGGTAATGATTGGGTATCATGGGATGGTGTATCAGCCGCAATATCTGATTCAAATGAAATTGCTTGGGCAAATACTAATGCTCATGATAGTGGTAGTTATTTTACAGCGATGACTGGTAACTACTTAACTAGAACAACAGCAGCTTTCACAACAAATACAGGGACTCCTGCTCCAACACCAGTTAGTATTGGTTTATCATTAAGCGCAGGTATTACAAAAATTCGTGTATACTTATGGATTGAGGGTCAAGATATTGACTGTGATACTTCTGCGTCTGGTGCAAATATTACATTTAATATAGGCTTTACACTAGATCAATAATAGCGATAAAATGGGCTATCTTTAAGGGTAGTTCATTTTTTTTGAAAAAAATTTAAAAAATTTGTAAAAAAGTGTTGACTTTTATATTTGCCATGTAGTACAATAAATACAGTTAATAGTAAGCAATGCATAAATAATACTATTAATATAATTTAAATAACTTGAATAAAGTTAAATAAGTTAATATTAAAATTATATTATTATATGATAAATATAATAGTATAAAAAAATATATTATTATATGAATAATATAATGATATATAAAAAGTATTATTAGATTTTTAAATAGTAATATTTAAAAATTAAAAAAATATGCAGTATTATTAATTAATTATTTATAATATATTTAATTATTTACTTAATTGTATTAATTAAATAATTATATTTAAAAATATTAATGATTGCGTTTATCAAGGCTATTAACTGAGTGTCACTTGCGGAAACTTGATAAGAGCTATGGATTAAATGTCGAGAAGTTCATAGTGAGAAATTAACCGCAGAGGAGATATGTTGTTCGACATGCAGCATATCTTTTTTCGTGCTTGTTTTTATTTATATATATGTATGATATAATTATTGTGGTGATTTCTTATGAATAAAATAAGCTTTGATGAATTAAAAAATATTACCAATGTTATAGGCTCTAACAATATTGATAGTGTCACTTTATTTGATTACTTTCGTATTGCTCATAATACCAGTGTTCTTGAAAGCAGTTTTTCAAATCCTTTGTTTTTTGTTTTATATTTAACACATGAAGAGGCTTTAGACGCTTGGTATATAAATGATATTGATATGCGGAGTAATTTACTTGAACTTATGTGTAATTATCCTAATTATACTTTTATAGTTGATAAAACAATGAAGAGTAAATTAAAGAACTGTGATTATAAATATATTATGGTCGAAGACGTTAATCAAACTATCGATGATTTATTTAACTATTTTAAAAGTAAATCTCATGCTAAAACGATTGCGGTCACAGGCTCAGTTGGAAAGACTACTTGTGTTGGTTTAATTGAATCCATCTTGAAGCAAAAGTACAATGTATTTAGAATATATTCTAAAAGAATTACACCATTAGTTCTAAAATCAACTATAATCAATAATTTAAACGATGAAATTGATTATATTGTTTTAGAAAATAGCATATATTACCACGATCATGTTAAGATTTTAGCAGGTTTATTAAATCCTGAGATAAGTGCTATTTTAAATATAGAATCATCGCACTTAGGTATTGAAAAACTTAAGACCATAGATGATATATGTTTTTATAAGTCATATATAATGCAGTGTTCGAAAAAATGTTTTTTAATTAAAGGTGATCCTTATTTAGATAAATTGCACCTTGATTCTGATATTTTAAAATATGATGACAAAACTATCCTTAATAATAGTAACCTACAATTAGAAAGAATTGATTTAGATAAAATAACAATAGAAAATGATTGTTTTAATATTGATAATCAAATTGTTATTGAACCTTTTATGCTTTCCAGTTTATCTAAAAAGCAATATGCAGTTGCTTACGAAATTGGTAAAGAGCTTGGTTTAACAAATGTTGAAATAAAAAAGGGTATGGAAGAGTATATTCCTGTTGAAAACCGTGTCCAAAAAGAGATAGCATTTGGTAAAACGATTTTATTTGATGGTGATGTAACAACATATGAAAGAATTAAAGAATTATCTGATAATATGTATCAAAATAAATATTTAGTTTTAAGAAAAGTTGGTAGTGCTGAAAACACCTTAAGAATAGCTAACATTAAAGACTTTTTTGATAGGTATAAAAAAGTATATATATTTGGTGATGTTGAGTATTTAGAGGAATTAAAAGATGGTGATAATGTAGTAGTTGTAAATAATCATGATTTTATGCAAGATTTAAAAGGAACTATTATATATCATTATTCGGGATATTTTCGGGTATGGGATAATTATGATGAAAATAATTTAAATATTTATGATAAAGAAAAATATCCTATTATAAAGGAAGAGAAATGAAAAAAAAGATATTATTATTACATGGGTGGAATTGGAAAAATTATACTAGCATGACAAATTCAAAAGATGCTTGGGAAAACCGCAAGGATTTTGTAAATGCTTTAGGAAAAGAATATGATGTTTATAAAATTAACTTCCCAGGTTTTTGTGGTGAAAAAGAACCAAATAAGCCATTTAATTTGGAGGATTATGCTTACTATGTAAAAAACTATTTACAAAATAATAGTTTAAAGGTTGATTATATTTTAGGTTATTCTTTTGGTGGGGCAGTTGCTTTAAAATATCATCTTTTATATGATAAAAATCAAAAGATAATCCTTGTTTCACCGGCTATAACAAGAAATAAGACTAAATCAAAGAATATGATTAAAACACCGGGATTTATGCAAAAATTAAGAATTGTATTACGTGATTGGTATTTGAAACATATTATTAAAAATCCTTATATGATGCATGGAACAAAATTTTTAAATGCTTCCTATCAAAATATCGTAAGAGAGGAATTAATTGATGATTTAGAAAAGATAAATCCAAATGTGCTTAAAATAATATATGGATTGGATGATGATCAGGTTAATCCTAATTTGGTAATAAATAATGTATCAAATGATATAAAGAAAAGAATAGCAATTATTGAAGGTGGAGGCCATGACATAGCCAATACTCATAAAGAAAAGATTATTGAAATAATTGATAATTTTGAAAAAGATGTGTAAAGACATCTTTTTTATTTTTTTTATTCTATGTTATACTTATATATATTATTTAATGGAGGAATACTTATGTGTGGAATAGTAGGATATAATGGAAAAAACAAAGCAATAGATATTTTACTTGATGGTCTTTCTAAACTAGAATATCGTGGATATGATTCAGCTGGAGTTGCCGTTCAAGAAAAAGATATTAAAATATATAAAGCAAAAGGAAAAATAATCAACCTTGAGGAAAAATTAAAAAATAAAAAATTGAATGGTACATGTGGAATAGGTCATACAAGATGGGCTACCCATGGTGAACCGAGCGAAACAAATGCACATCCTCATGTATCAAATGACCAAAGCGTTACATTAGTTCATAATGGTATAATTGAAAACTATCAAGAGTTAATTAAAAAATTACAGAAACATGGATACATCTTTTATAGTCAAACAGATACTGAAGTTCTTGCAAACTTAATTGATTATTATTATAAAAAATATAAAAATGGTCCTAGTGATGCCATTAACCGGACGATGGTTAGGGTAAGGGGATCATATGCCATAGCGGTTATGTTTAAAAATCATCCAGATGAAATATGGGTGGCTAGAAAAGATTCCCCAATGATAATTGGTAAAGGTAAAGACGGTGTATATTTAGCTTCTGATGTACCGGCAATACTTAAATATACAAATAATGTTTACTATATTGATAATCTAGAATCAGCATGTCTTAAAAAAGACGAGATTATTTTTTATGATTTAAATGGTGATACAATTGAAAAAGAATTGAAAGTAATTGATTGGGATATAACCTCGGCGGAAAAAGAAGGTTATGAGCATTTTATGATTAAAGAAATTCATGAACAACCTGAAGTAATAAAAAAGACTATTAGTTCTTATATTAATGATGGTTCTATTGATTTTACTAAATGTAATTTAACAAAGGATATCTTAAAAAATGTCGAGCAAATATATATCGTTGCCTGCGGTTCGGCTTATCACGTTGGTGTATGTGCAAGTTATGTTATCGAGGATTTAGCGAGAGTCCCTGTAAGAGTGGATGTGGCTTCTGAGTTTAGATATAAAAATCCTTTATTAAAGGAAAATGACCTTGTCATAATTATCAGTCAATCAGGTGAGACAGCTGATTCTTTAGCAGCCCTAAGGGAAGCTAAAAACAGAGGTATCAAAACTCTTGCAATTGTAAATGTAGTTGGCTCTTCGATAGCTAGGGAAGCTGACTATGTTTTATATACTTTAGCAGGTCCAGAAATAGCTGTAGCTACGACAAAAGCATTTAGCACTCAATTGATTGTTTCTTATCTATTAGCTATTGAGCTTGCTTGTGCTAAAAAACAAATTGATAAAGAAGTATATTCTGATTTGTTAAAAGAAATGCAGTCGCTTCCTGAAAAAGTAAATAATATTTTAAATGATGATTTAAAAGGTATACAAAAAATAGCTAGTGAACTTTCTAGTGCTCAAGATGCATTTTATATAGGAAGAGGACTTGACTATGCAATATCACTCGAAGGAAGTCTAAAACTAAAAGAAATTAGTTATATTCATAGTGAAGCTTATGCCGCTGGGGAGCTCAAACATGGAACAATTAGTCTTATCGAAGATAATACTTTAGTAATCGGTGTTGTAACTCAAGAAGCTGTATATGAAAAAACTTTAAGTAATTTAACGGAAGTTAAGGCAAGAGGAGGTTATATTTTAACAATTTCTCCGGATAATATTGATGTTAGTAAAGTATCTAATTATAAAATTAGTATTCCTAAGACAAATAAATTTTTTTATCCATCACTTACTGTCATACCACTTCAACTTCTTGGTTATTATATCGCGGTTTCAAGGGGAGTAGATGTTGATAAACCTAGAAATCTAGCTAAATCAGTTACTGTTGAATAATATATGATATAATTATTTAAAGTAAAGGAAGTTTTTATGGAAGAAATTAAAATAGTAGACAATTATATGGATGAAAGGGAATTTAGAAATTATATTAACACGATGTTTTATAAACATCATTATAATCCTATCACTATCGATGATGTAAGACTTGCAGATAGTGATAAAACAAATGATAATGATCAAAGAGTAGCTAAAGATGGTGTTAAGTATACTGTTCAATCATATTTGAACACTGAAATTACTGAAAAACAAATCGAAGAAACGTTTAAAGATATGGAAAAAGAAGATGTAGCCCATGGTATTATAGTAACTAACTTTTATGTCAAACAAAAGATTAAAGATAAAGCTCTTGAAAAAAATATTAGAATTCTAGATCGCTCTGAATTCGAAGAAGGAATTTATGATTAAGAAAAAACATATAGAAAACACTATATGTTTTTTAATTGGAGATAAAAGATGATATACTTAATTAAAAGGAGATGCCATAAAGATAAGAGGCTATAAGGCATTTAATAAAAATAGTTAGGAGAACTTATATATGAAAGATAATATAGTATTATGGTGAATTAATATTCATACTCATGAAAGTAAAGATAAACAAGTATTAACGTTTAATTATTGCAAATCTAAAAACATTTTGGGAATTGGTTGGGAAACTAAATATAATATTGGTAATTCGAATCATGATATTAATAAAATAGTTAATGAACATATTTCATTCAAACCTAATTGGAATAGTAGTAGCTTCAAAAAAGTGTTAAAAGCTTATTTTGAAATTAAGAAAGATGATTTAATATGGACTAGAAGCGGTAGCATTTATTATTTGTGTAGAGTATTAGGCAATAAGGTTGATTATATTAGAAATGAAATGTCTCCAGAAGAGCAAAAAGAACATGATAATTATGACATTTGGCATGGTATAAAATGTGAAATATTAGAGGTGGGGACCGAAGAAAAAGTAAATGGTGATATTGTTGATTCCTTCAATGTTGGAACTATTTGCAAAATCCAAAAAAACAGAGATGTAACAACAAATTTTTCTAAAGCACTATATAATAAATTAACAAATAAGAATTATTATAAAGTTGATCAAGTAAAAAATATTAATGATATGTGGAGTAATATAAAACCTGATCAATTAGAAGAATTAATAATATTATACTTACAGATAAAAAAGAATTATGGTATTTATTCTAGTACTTGTAAAAAATCAACAAAGACTCAAGAGTGTGTACTTTTTTCAAGAAATGATGGAAGCTTAGCATACGTTCAAATTAAAAAAGGCCCTATAAACATAGGCGATTTAAATTATAAAAATATTTACACAAAGAATAAGTTTTATTTCTTTTCAAATATAAATCAATATGGTAAATATGAAAAAAACAAAAACATTATCATAATTAATAAAAAAGAAATAGAAGATTTCATAACTAAATATAAAAAAATAGTTTCTTTTATTGGTTGGCCATTAGGTTAAATACTGTTTTTAAGTTGTACTAAAAAACATGTTATAATTAATATGGGGGAATCATATGGAGATAATGGGTTATAAAGCGTTTAATAAAAATAGAACAAATAGGTATGGAATGCTCTTCGAAGAGGGAAAAAACTATCATATAGATGGACCTATTTCTTTTGGCAATAATGGTAATGGTTTTCATATGTGTGTTCATTTAAGCGATGTATTTAGATATTTTGATCCTAATGATATCGATGTCGCCTATGTTATTGGAAGTGGGGATTATGTTTTAAGTGAAGACGAAACTTGGGCAGAACCTTATTATGGTATGTATAGTGTAAGTGATATTCAAATAATAAAATTTCTTTCAAGAGAAGAAATAATTGATATAATGTCACACTCATCATCCTCGGATATTGTTAAATTATTTGCAACATTTAAGCCAACTGAAGAAGAAGCTTTACAAATACTAAAAGGTAATAGAAGTCAATATGATCATGAAAAAGCAGTTGAAGCTTACTTATATTATTTCAAAGGTATTAATGTTTATAAATTAGATTACATAGAAAGAACAAGAGTATTACAAAAATCAATGATTGGTAAACAAGATGGCATAAAATATTAAATGCTCTCTTCCTCCTGAAGAGGAAACGATTATATGTTTCCTCATTTTTTGTGCTTGAAAATAAAGGGATTGAGAGACATTGCTTATTTTGAAAAATTGAATTAGGTGGCATTTAGGTGGCAAATCATATAAGCGATAAATTGTTTTCTACGGTTATTTGCACCTAATAGGTAAAATCTATTAACAGTAGACAAAATAAATTATTATATAAGATATTTTCAAAGTATAAAAATATTTCATGGTATAAACTATTAACTTGATAGTTTTTATTAAGAGAAAGTATGTTTTTTGTTGTGAGAAAGGGTGATATATTTATCACCTTTATTTTTTCTTTATAAAATAGTATAAAATAGAAATTTACAATGCTAAAAAATTAATTTTTAATATATTGAAAATAAAAACTGGAAAAAAACATATAATCGAATTATTTTTTCCAGTTTTTTATGATATAATATTTATAGTGTCAGAAAGAGGGATATGCGTGAATGAAGTAAGAATCACTGCAGAAAAGTTAAAAGCATTATTTGAAGAAAATCGCTTGCGAAAATATAATTTAACTTATGTATTTAGATTTTTAGAAGAAAACATTTATGAGTGCATTATTAATCCTTCTTTTGATGTTGTAAATTATATGGAATTTATTAAGGCGTTTGATGATTGTTTAAATATTTTAAAACCTAATGCAAAAGAAGCTTTAATAGAAAAGTACGGATTAATTAGCGGAGTTCCTAAAACCGCAGTTGAAATCTCGTTAAATAATAAATTATCTACTAATGGAGTATCTACATCTGTGAGAAATAGTATTATATCGTTAAAAAATAATGGAAAAGTTGTAAAATTGAGAAGATTTTTTAATTTTCAGAAGAAACAATCAAAGAATCAAAAAGAAGAAAATATTGCCTTTGTTTTAAGTGTTTTAAAAGAACTTGATGGTGGTGATGGCAATGATTAAATATGAATGCTCAAACTGTAATCATCTTATCTGTGATACAAGTACCTGTCCTGTTTGTAATCAAAGAACATATGTGAGTAAGTCAGAGATATTTTATTGTAATCACTGCAACATGCCTTTATATGAAGAAGTTTGCCCATTATGCGGAGAAAAGGGAAAATATATTGGGACAGATATTAGACCAGTATTTCCTGAAGAGAGATTATTGATTGAAGTAATTTTAGATAAACCATTATCTTTTGCAAGAAAATCTGTTTGGTGCACTTCTGGCGGAAATTATTATGTAGATGGAAAAAAAATAAAATTATCTTTAAAAGAAATAGCTAGAACAAAAGACGCTGATTCAATTAGAGAAAAAATAGAAGAATTAGAAAAACAAAATTTGAAATATATTGATTCATTTTATAACGAACCATTCGTTGTTAATTTTGTTAAAGCAAATGAAATTAGATTAAATAATATAGTTACGGAAGCACATGATTTTATTAAAGATGTTAAAGCTGATTATGATTTTGATTCTATGTTTGTTTCATTTTCTGGTGGTAAGGACTCTTCTGTAACTAGTGATTTAGTGATTAATGCATTGGGAACTCCAAATGTTATTCATCTTTATGGGGATACTACACTTGAATATCCTGAAACAGCAGTATATTTGGATGAATTTAAAAAATATTATCCAACCACACCTTTATTAGTAGCTAAAAATAAAGATCAAAATTTTAATGATTTATGTAAGATTGTTGGGCCGCCAAGTAGAATGATGCGCTGGTGTTGTACAATTTTTAAAACAGGATCTTTAACAAGAAAAATTGAAGCTACATTTAAGAATAAAACTAAAATATTATCTTTCCAAGGCTTGCGTAGAAATGAATCTTTAGCAAGAAAAAAATATGATAGAGAAAGTAATGGGGCAAAAATAACAAAACAAAAGGTTGCTGCTCCTATTATTGATTGGTTAGACTTTGATGTGTGGTTGTATATATTGTCTAAAAAAATACCTTTTAATCCAGCATATAGAAAAGGATTCTCGAGAGTTGGCTGCTGGTGCTGTCCTAATAACGGATATTGGTCTGAGTTTTTATCACATATTTATATGAATAAAGAATATACTGAATTTCACAAAATTCTTATAGATTTTGCAAAACAGGTTGGAAAACCAGATCCTGAGGAGTATGTAAGTACTGGAGGCTGGAAAGCTCGTCAAGGGGGAAATGGATTAGATTATAGCAAAAATGCAATTATTTCATTTAAACCTTGTGTTTTAGAAGAAAATACATTGAATTTTGAATTAAATAGATCTATTACAACTACTTTATATGAACTTTTTAAACCATTTGGTATTTTAGACTTTAATATAGGAAATAAAAGATTAGGGGAAGTATATGTCTTAAATAGGGCTAATAAACAACCAATATTAAAAATTAAAGGAAAAATAGGTGACAAAATTGTGAAAATATCAATTTTGAACATGCCTAAAAACATAAAAAATCAAAAATATATAGAAATGTATATTAAATATCAGATAACAAAGTATCAAACTTGTTTAGCATGTAGGGCATGTGAAAGTGTTTGTAAACATAATGCTATTTCAGCAAGAAACAATAATGATAATGATATTACTTACTTGATTGACGAAAAAAAATGTGTTGGATGTTTAGAGTGTGTTTCGCATTTTTCAGGTGGTTGTTATTTAAAGAAAGTATTAAGGACGAAAAGTGACGGTGAATAAATATGATAAATAAGGTAAAAATGAAACGACATGAAAGCTTTTCAATTAGAGAGGGCTGGCTATCTAAGGGATTATTAGCGGTAAAAAATAATAGTAGAGTATTTTCTATGGATGATGCTACAGATGCCTTAGGTATTGGTACTAATATGGTTAAATCCTTGAAATATTGGTTATATGCTACTAATTTAATCAAAGATGAAAAAAATAGTATAAAAATAACTGAGTTTGGTAACTTGATTTTAGAATATGATCCATATATGGAAGATGAGTTCACTTGGTGGATGATTCACATTAATTTATTGTTAAATGAAGACGACTTCTATGTTGGAAATTTATTCTTTAATAAAATTTTATCCAAAAACTTTTCAAAGGAAGAAGTATTTAATATTGTTTCTAATGTTTTAGAGACAAAAAGATTAGAATATAATGACAAAATATTAGTTGATGAAATTAACATGATTATTAAAACATATGTAGTTGATAGTTCAACTGATAATCCTGAAAACAATTTTAATTGTCCTTTAGCGGATTTGGAATTATTAAATAGAATTAGCAAGGATAATTATGAATTATTAAAACCAAATTATAGAAATTTGAATTTCTTGGTAGTATATTTCTTAATATTAAAAATATTAGATGGAAGGGAATATATTAGCATTGATGAATTATTGAAGGTACAGAATAGTCCATCAAGATTGTTAAATTTAGATAAAAATTTACTTAATGATTATTTAGACGACATGAGAAGAAATGATTTAATTACAATTAATAGAACAGCAGGATTAAATATGATTTATATGAGTAAAGTTTTATCATTAAGTGATATATTTAGTGAATATTTTGATAGGAGGTAATTATGAAATATCATGACTATATTAAAGTAAATGAGAATTTTCAATATTCAGTTAATTTACAATTTGATTTAAATAACATAGATAAAATCAGAAATTACATTCCTACAAAAGATGGTTGTGAAATAATTAAATTTTATGTTAATAGCATTTTAAATGGTAAAAATAGAGCTACATCTCTAATAGGACCATACGGAAAAGGAAAGTCACATTTATTACTTGTATTATTAATGCTTTTATCCGATTATGATTTATCTGATAAGAAGGTTATTAATGAATTATTAGAAAAAATAAAAAAAATAGATTTAGAATTATTTGGTTTGTTATCTAATGTTAGAAATAATGAATTGAAATTGTTACCAATTATTATTAATAGTAATTATGACGATTTGAATCAAGCATTTATGCTGGGAATAAATGATGCATTAGAGAGAGTAGGCATAAATGATATTGTAATTGATACGTCATTTGATGTCGCACGTAATATACTAATTGATTGGCATCAAAATCATTCTGAAATAAACGGAAGTTTAAAAAAATGTTTTACTGACAGCAATACAACATTTGATAAACTTGAAAAAGGTTTAAAAAAATATGACAAAAAGGCATATGACGTTTTTAAAAATGTATATGAATGTATTACACATGGTCAATCTTTTAATCCATTAGTAAACAATGATATTATTAAAAATTTTAAAGATATTACACATCTATTAGACTCAAAAGGATATACTGGAATATTTATTGCTTTTGATGAATTTAGCAAGTTCTTAGATGTTAGTGATTCAAATTCTATAATGAAGGATTTGAAAATTCTCCAAGATTTTGCTGAACTAGCAAATAGAACAGGAAAAAGTGAGCAAATTTATTTAAGCTGTATAACTCATAAAGGTATGAGTGAATATGTCAATGATGATGATCAAGACAAAATTAATGCTTATAAAACTGTTGAAGGAAGATTTAAAAATATTTATTTTAACAGAAGCATGGAGCAAAATTATGAAATTGTTTCTTATGCATTGGAAAAACAAAAAGGTTTTGACGACTTCTATGAGGAATATTTAAACAAAAATGCTTCTACTTATCTTTCTTTAAAAGATTTAACCATATTTAATAATACTGTTGATATAGAACAAATTTTATTTAAAGGGTGTTTTCCGTTAAATCCTGTGACGACATATTCTTTAATAGAATTATCAGAAAAAATTGCACAGAATGAAAGAACTTTATTTACATTTTTAACAGATGATGATTCAAATAGTTTGAAAAGTTTTGTAAAAACAAATAGTACTGGATTATTTAATATTGATAAAGTTTATGATTATTTTGAATCATTATTTAAAAGTACTGTAGATTCAAAAATTAAAGATATTTGGTATAAAGCAACTAACATTTTAAGGAAAAATATATCTGTAGACGCTCAAAGAATTATTAAATCAGTTTCAATTATTTTTATGATAAATGAATTAGATGAATTAAATACTAATGTTGAAACAGTAAGATTGTCTCTAGACATGAGCGAAAAAAGTTTTAATAAAGCATTGGATGAGTTACTTGAAAAAAGTTATCTTAGAAAGAAAAAAATAACTGATGATTTAGACTTTGCAACTATGTATAGTAAGCAATTAACTTCTGATATTAAGGAACTTGTTAATAATCAATTCTCTGATATAAATGAGAAAGGTGTTTTAGATAAAATTATAGGAAGATTTTATTCTTTACCAAGAAGATTTAATGAAGAATATAAAATGACACGATACTTTACTAATATATTTATTAGTGAAAGTGAAATAATGAACATGAGTAGCTTTGATATTTTTCACAATCAGGATTCATCAGATGGAATAGTCTTAAATTTGATTAGAACATCTAAAAACATTGATGAAATAATTAATCATTTCAGAAGTATTAGTGATGATAGAGCAGTATTAAAAATATCTAAACTTGCTTTTAAGAAAAATTTCTTATCATTGTTAAAAGAGTATGAAGCAGTTAATTATTTAATTAATAACAATTATAATGATGAAGATGTTATGTCTGAATTGGAATTAATGAAAAATGAATTAGTAAATGCAGTAAAAGATGCTTATAAGTATTATTTTTCTGATGATAATATACTAGAATATGTTTATCTTAATCAAAAAAATAGCAAAAAGAAAAATTTAAGTTCTATATTATCTAGTATTTGTGAATCAGTATATTCACTGACACCAATAATTAATAATGAACTAATTAATAAAAATGATTTATCCGCTCCAATTAAAAAAGCTAGAGAAATTGTAATAGAATCAATATTAGAAAACAATTATGATCTAATTAAGAGTAAAACAAGTGCTGAGGCTACTATATATAAAGCCATTGTTGATAAGAGTGAAACCGAATCAATAAAAAGTATTATTGAAATAATAAAACAGTTTATTCAATCAACTGATAATAATAAAAAGTCATTTAAAGATTTGTATAAAACAATTTGTTCAAAACCATATTCAATGAGATTTGGGACAATTCCTGTTCTTGTTGCATTAGCTATTAGAGATTATTCTGATAATATTATCTTTTATTATATGAATAGAGAAATAGAATTAAATTCTATTAACTTAGTAAAAATAAATGATAATCCTGATAATTATTATATATTAACTGAAAAAGGTACAGTAGATCGAATTGAATATGTTAATTCTTTAGAAAAAATATTCGGAGTTCAAAATATAAATTCAAATATAAGATTAAATGTGGTTGAACTAATTGACTCTATGAAAAAGTGGATATTTGGTTTACCTAGAATAATTAGGGAAATGAATATCCCGGATGCTGAAAATAATATAATAGATGAGTATATAAAAGTTAAATCAGAGTTATTAAGACCAGATATAAACAATAACGAGTTCTTATTTGTAGCACTTCCAAACATATTTAATGAAAAAAATAAAAATGAGATTGTTGAAAAAATAACAGTGATGAAAAATTCGTTTGATAGCTATATTTCTAATTATCTTGAAAAATTGATAATAGATACTAAAGAGTTAATAAATTCTAAATATAAAGGAAGTTTAAGCACTTTATTAATGGAGTGTAATAAAGAACTTGATAAATCAATAAAGAATAATATTTATGATATTAAAACGAGAAACTTTATTGATTATTTAGATAATCTTAACACACATGACGAACATGACGTCATTGAAAAATTATCAAAAATATTTACTTCTTTCTACGTAGAAGATTGGCAAGCAAATCAAAAGGATGAGTATATTTCAAACTTTAAAAGTACAATTGCTAAGTTAAATGATAAAACTAATATGGAAGATAATTCACAAAGAATTATAGTTGTGAATAATGATAAAACGATAGAAAAGAATTTAACATCTTCTGATAATATTTCTGCGTTAGGAAAAACAATGAAAAACAATATTGAAGAGATAATTGATGAGTATGGAAGCTCAATAAGTGAAGAGGAGAAGGTTAATATACTGCTAAATATAATGAAAAAATTTATGTAAAGGTGGTGAAATATGATTTATTTAGATAATGCTGCAACAACATTTCCTAAACCTAATGAAGTCTTAGATGCTTTAGATAAAGCAAATAGAAATGCATTTAATACTGGAAGGGGCAGTTATAAAGTTGCAGCTAATGGTTCTGTATTAATTGAAAATGTCAGAGAAAAAATAAGAAAAATAAGTAATATGAAAGATGCTGATGTTATTTTTACATCTTCGGCGACACAATCATTAAACGATATAATATTAGGATTAAATTATAATAAGGGCGATAATATTTATATTTCACCATTTGAGCATAATTCAATAATAAGGGCACTTGAAGTTGTAAAAAACAAATATGAATTAAATGTATTAACGATACCTTTCAATACAGAATCGTGGATTCCAGATTATAATATGCTGGAGAATATGTTTGCAATTAATAGACCAAAAGCAATTTTTATATCACATATAAGTAATGTTACAGGTTTAATACTTCCATACAAAAATATATTCTCATTAGGTAAAAAATATAATTCAATTAATTTACTTGATTCGTCACAAGCGTTTGGAGTTGTAGAAGTAGAAAATAATAGTAACATTGACTTTTTGGTTTTTGCAGGGCATAAATCATTATATGCATCATTTGGAATTGCCGGATTTGTTAAGAAAAATACAGTTGAGTTAAATAAATTTATTTTTGGTGGAAACGGTTCAGATACAATGAATCCTAATATGCCAGATAATGGTCATATGGCGTATGAGGCAGGTAGTCCAAATATTGTTGCAATCTCAGGATTGAATGCAAGCATTGATTGGTTACAAAAAACAAAAGTTTATGAAAAAGAATTAGATGCTACACATTATTTAATTAATAGTTTAAAACAATTAAACAATGTTAAATTATATTTACCTGAAGATTATGAGAATAAAATATTTGGTGTGGTTTCTATTGGAATTGATAAATATAGTGCTGATGAGGTAGGGTCAATATTAAATGATGAATTTGATATTGCTGTTAGAACGGGATTTCACTGTGCACCACTGGTTCATGACTTTATTGGTTCAAAGATGTATAATGGTACTGTAAGAATTAGTTTGAACTATTTCAATACTTTTGAAGATATAGATTATCTTATATCAGCATTAAAGACACTATAGGAGGTGTATTAGTGAGTTTCTTAAATGTTTATTTGAAAAAAGATTATAGAACACCCGGTGATAATGTAATTAAAAATTTTTATATTCCTTTACTTAAAGAATCAAAATTGTATAAAAGAAGTGTTGGTTTTTTCTCTTCTTCATCTTTGGTTGAATTATCTTACGGTATTTCTGAATTGATAAAAAATGATGGGAAAATACAGTTAATTGTATCTCCAGTTATTTCTGATGATGATCTAAATGCTATTAATCTTGGATATAAAAATAGAGTTGAAGTAGAAACAGAGGCACTATTAAATGGTATAACAGAACCACAAAATTATTATGAAGAAGAAAGATTGAATATGCTTGCAAATTTAATTGCAATGGGGAAACTAGATATTAAAATTGCATATTCAGTTAATAATCAATATAAATTAGGCTTGTATCATGAAAAACAAGGTCTGTTTTATGACAAAGAAGGTAATATTGTAGCGTTTTCCGGATCTATGAATGAAACAAAAACAGCCTTTAATGATAATTATGAATCATTTGATGTATTTACTTCATGGGATGATTTAGATAGAGTTGAAGGAAAAGAAAAATATTTTGACCAATTATGGAATAATGTTGATTTGAATGCTAGAGTTTTTGATTTCCCAGCTGCACCTATTGATAAAATATTGTCCTATAAAAAGGATAAAGTAAATTGGCAAATTGATGCAGAAGAAGAATTGAGCAAAATGTCGGCAGATGAAAATTTTACTACAAATATTCCGAGAATCCCATTTGGGAAAAAATTATTTCCATATCAAGAAAGAGCAATTGATGAATGGGCAAAAAATAATTATATTGGAATATATGATATGGCAACTGGAACAGGAAAAACATACACTGGTCTAGCTTCTATTTGTAAATTATACGAAAAATGTGATGGAAAACTATCAGTATTTATTGCATGTCCGCAGATTCATCTTGTGAATCAGTGGGTTGAAGATATTATTGGATTTAATATGTCGCCAATTATTGGATATGGTGGCTCACCACAAAAAGATTTTAAACAAAGATTAAAAAAAGCAGTGTTAGATTTTAACCTGGGGGTAAAAGATTTCTTCTGTTTTATATCGACAAATGCGACATATAGTAGTCCAGAAATTCAAGCTGAAATTTCCAAATTAAAAGGCAATGTATTATTAATAGTTGATGAAGCACATAATTTTGGTTCACCAACATTATTAAGAACACTTGATGATAGATTTAAATACAGATTAGCCCTTTCAGCTACATTTGAAAGACACGGAGATGAAGAAGGAACTGAAACATTAACCAATTATTTTCAAAAAAAATGTATTATTTATACTTTAGAAGAAGCAATTGAAGGAAAATTTTTAACTAAGTATAGATACTATCCAATAATTGTTACATTAACCGATGAAGAATTAGAAAAATATCACGCTATTTCAAGAGAAATTGCAAAATGTATTATTAAAAAGAATGGTAAAAATAAATTAAATGATTATGGAGAAAAGTTGGTTAGAGCAAGAGCAAGAATAATAGCGGGAGCGTATAACAAAATTGAAACATTAGCTCACTACATTAAACCATATAAAGATGATAATTATATACTTGTATATTGTGGCTCTGCAAGAGTAGATGAACAGGATGAAAATGGTGAAGATATAAAACAAATTGACGTAATAACCAGAATGTTAGGAAATCAGTTTGATATGAAGGTACACAGGTTCACTTCAAGAGAAGATCCTAAGACAAGAGCGATAATTAAAGAAAAATTTGCTGATGGTAAAAGTTTGCAAGCTTTAGTAGCTATTAAATGTCTTGATGAAGGCGTTAATATTCCGGCAATTAAAACAGCATTTATTTTAGCAAGTACAACTAATCCAAAAGAATATATACAACGAAGAGGTAGAGTTTTAAGAAAAATGGAAGGCAAAGATTTTGCTGAAATATATGACTTTATTACTTTGCCTAGAAGGTTAGAAGATATCTCTGGTCTTACTGATGATGAAATTCGTTCAGAAAAGAGATTAGTTAAAAACGAATTAAATAGACTAACAGAATTTGGAAGAATTGCAATGAATTCTATGGAATCACATAAAATGATTGAGGAAATAAAAGAAACGTATCGTTTGTTAGATAACGATGATGATATAATAGAAATGGAGGACGGATCATATGAATAATGATAATATGGAAGATACTAATGTTGAACAAGTTCCAGCTGATGAAAATCCAATTGATAATGAAAAATTAAAGTTAATTGTTAAGAGAATTTTAACTTTAGAAAAAGATGCGGTTAATAACCATACCAATTCTGATGAAGTAAAGAAAAAGATAATGAAAATTATTGAGGAGGAATTACAATGCAATTAAAAAAGATAACTCTTGATAATTTTAGACCATTTAAAGGTCATCATGAAATGATTTTTTCAACATCAGAAGATAAAAATGTCACATTAGTACTTGCAGAAAATGGTGCTGGTAAAACTACTTTAGCACAAGCATTTCAGTGGGTTTTGTATGGAAAAACTGATGGATTTATAAATAAAAGCTTATTAAATACATTAGTTGAAAAGGATATGATTGCAAATGATATGCAAACTGTATCTGTTTCTTTAGAGATTGAACATAATGATATTGACTATACTATAACTAGATCTCAAGTATATAAAAAAGATTCTCTTGGCAATATGAAAGCTGAAAGTCCAAAATTTTCTGTTTCTGAAAAAGATAGTTATGGACAAACAAAATATCATGAATATGCTGAAAGCACTTCAATTATTAATAGCATATTACCAGAGGATTTATCAAAGTATTTCTTCTTTGATGGTGAAAGAATTAATGACATGTCAAAGCAAGTTTTAAGTGGAAGTAAAGCAAGTGACTTTAAAGAAGCTGTCCAAAATATTTTGGGACTTGATGCCTTAAGTCAGGCTTTAGATCATCTTAATCCTTCATTAAGTGCAAGTGTAATAGGAAGATATAATTCTCAAATAGATGATAATGGAAGCCAAGAAGCAAAAGAACTAAGAAGAAGATTTTATAATAACAATGAAAAAATTGAAAAAAACAAAGTTCGTATAGCTGAATTAGAAGATCAAATTGCGTTTTATAAAAGATCTATTGATGAATGTAAAGAAAAATTAATTAACTTTAAAGATATAGAAGAACAACAACAAAGGTTAAATGTTCTTGAAAAAGATTTATCACATTTAAAGGATATGAAGCAAAAAAACATTTCAAATTTTACTTTTGCGTTCTCATCTATAACTTATAAATTCCTTTCAAAGAAAATGATTAAGGAAGCGGTCGAGGATTTATCTAGTAGCGGTGATTTGGATAATGGAATTCCTGATATTAGAAAATCAACTATAGATTTTTTAAGAAAAAGAGGTACTTGTATTTGCGGTGCAGATTTATCTGATAATAATAGTGATGCGGTTAAGCATTTGGAAGAATTATTAAAATTTATACCACCACAATCATTAGGAACACAAATAAATTTCTTTAAACAAGCGGCTAAGAATAGTCTAAGAAGTAGTGAAAACTTTTTTGAGAATATGAAAGATAATATTAGTACAATTCGAACGATTGATAATCAAGTTGATGAAAAAGAACATACTATTGCAGAATATAATACTAATATAATGAAGAATAAGAATATTGAAATTGTAGATATTAAGAATAATCAAACAGAATATGAGAAAGCATTAAGACTTAGCGAAAACGAATTGATTGAGTTAAAATCAGATATATCTTTAAGAGAAAAAGATAATAGTAAAATTAATAGTGATTTAACAAAGCTAGAATTACAAGAAAAGAAAAATGATTCTTTTGAAATTCAAAGAAAATATGCTAAAGCTGCATATGAAATGATTAAAGATTCCTATGAATATCGTGAGAACGAGGTTCGTAATAAGCTTGAACAGGAAATTAATACATTGTTTGAATCAATATATGATGGCGGTGTAACTATTTCTATAGATAATAACTATAGAATAAAGACATATGTAGATGAATTAGAAAATGAAACATCTAGTATTGATAGCAATACTGCAAAAAGTTATTCAGTTATATTTGCTTTTATTGTTGGTGTTATTAAGATGGCAAGAGAAAAAACAGCTAAAAAAGACAGTATAGACGCTCCAACCAATGGAGAATATCCATTGGTTATGGATGCACCACTATCATCATTTGATCAAAAACGTATTAAAAACATTTGTGATGTAATTCCTGGAATTGCAAGACAAGTTATTATCTTTATTAAGGATAAACCAGATGGTGAAATAGCTCAAAAATATTTAAATGATAAAGTTGGAATTGAATATAACTTATCGTTGAGAACGCCTGAAGTTCCTTTAGATAGTGTGATAAGTAGAGGAGGCGATAAATAATGTTTAATAAAACAGATTATAATTTTATTGGTAAACATGGTGAATGTGTAAGTAAATTAACATCAGTTATAGATGGTTCTAAGAATTTCTCTATTTTTCAAAGAAACATTGACGTATTATTTATTGCTCCAATTGTTGGCTATTTATATAATCGTTTAGAAGATAGAGATATAAATAATCCTGACAACGATGAAAATAAAAAAATAAATTTTCAACAGCTAAGTACTAATAAAGATATTTTGATTTTTAATTATTCTTTAATAATGTTATTACATGATAAGTCAAAAATTGATTTAGATGAGAGAATTAATCGTGCTTTTAGATATGCAGATGGAACTCCTGAAAAAGAGGAATGTGAAAAGATTTATGAAAAGTATATTCTTGGTGGAATAAGTGTACTAAAAGAAAAACTATTAGATAATGCCACATCTATAGATGATTATATGTCAAATATGTATTCATTTATTTCAGAATGTAATGATAGAATGGAAAAGGAAAATATTGATTTAGACTTAAATAAATTATTTGAAAATTAATAATAGGCAGAAGAAAAACTTCTGTCTTTTTCTTCTGCCTCAGAATCAGCGAATTAAAACAAAGCTATGAAAAATTGAAAAATAGATAACAGTTATATTTATAATAGGATTGCTGTTAGCAATCTTTTTCTTTGGGTTTAAATCTTGTTTATTTTGGTTTTTATATAAATCTTTGAGTGTTTATATCTAGAATAATAAAAGTGTGTTAAAAATGATTTAAATTGGTATTTTGATTATTATCGTTAGACTTCTTGTTAATTAATTATTAAATGTTTAAATAATTAGCAAGGAGGTAAATATGAAATACAAAGGAAAAGATGATATAGGGGAAAGAGTTATAGTTATGGTTGCTAAGTATTTAGGACATACAAAGATTGATGAAACATTAAATACATATTCGCATATGTATAGAAACAAACTTGATGATATAGTTAATACCATTGATAAATTAGATGAATAATTTTAGGTGGCATTTAGGTGGCAAAAGTTTGAAAATTAGTTTTGCGGCTAATTTTTTAATTTTCATCAAGTCCTTTATTTATAAGGGTTTATAATGATATGTAAAAATATATAAAAGGTATACATGGATGCCACCTGAAGAGAGCATTCACGTTTATCTAGTGTATATGTTATAATATAAAAGGTGATAAGATGTTTCGCGGTAATTATAATTTCTTTGATTATAAGTACAATATAGTAGGCTATACTGGTCAAGATTTTGGTAGCATAGCTCAGTATTTATATTTGATCATATCTATTATATTGCTAATTGTTTTATTAATTGTTTTAAGAAAAACAAAAAAAGATAGAGTGCTTAATGTAATTAGATGGATTAGCTTATTTATGATATTTTTTTATATTGCTAAAACAACATGGGAATCAATATATGATATTAAAATGTCTGGTTCTTTTAATACATATTTACTTCCTTTAGATTCTTGCTCAATGGTTATGTTTGCCTCTCTTTTAGCGGGCTTTTCTAAGGAAAAGCTAAAGTCTTTATCAGAAAGCTGGATTTGTACTGGTGGAATAGTTGGGGGTATTGCTACAATGGTACTACTTAATGCTTTAAATTATTATCCATTCTTTTCGTTCGGAGCATTTTATTCAATGATATGGCATTTCTTAATGGTTTTCTTAGGATGCTTGTTAATTGTTACTAATTATGTTGAATTAAACTATAAACTAGTTTTAAAAGGCTTTTTATTTCATTGTTTATTTTCATTAATTGTAATACCTATTGATTTTATTTATAATTTAGATTTTATGATGTATCGAAATCTAGGAAGTATTCCTTTTTTTGAAAATGTTGCTAGTAAATTTACTTTTCTTGGTTTACAATTTTTAAACCCTATAATGATGCTTTTATTGTATTTTATAGCTTTTAATGTTATTTTTTTGGTAGCAGTATTAATAAAAAGGGTAATGAAAAAATGGAAATGTGAGTAGAAATATGAAAACTATAGTGATTCCTGAGTGTGATTTTGATGATTATTTTCCCGAAAGTAGTAAGTGGAAAGGATATAATTATTTCAAAGAAGGACGGGTTGAATTTGTTAGTTGGGATGATGATTTCTACTTTGGTATTGTTCATGGTAGTCAGGATTATGAAGTGTCCTATAAATATGATGAAGGTGATATTACCCAAATGCATTGCACTTGTCCATTATTTGCTAAAGGTGTAAATTGTAAACACTTATATGCTTTCATTTTTAGTGAGTTTGGTATAGAAAAAAAGGAGCAAAAATATACTACTGAGGAAATGCTATATTACACAAAGCCAGTCGAAGAAGCGGAGGATGAGCTTGTGAAAACAAATTCTCAAAAGAAAGGTTTATTAGATGCCGGTAAAAAAATAGTTGGTGCGTTAAATACTTTTAATGAGGCATTTGGTAATAATAAAACAGATGCTGAAAAAAGAAGAGAAAACCTTGAAGAAGAAATGGAAACTTATGGTCTAGATGAAGAAGAAAAAGAACTTGTCAAAAGTGGTGAGTGGGAGCCATGGCAATTTGATAGGGATCCAGATGATCTTGAGGAAGAGGATTACTACTACGAGGATGAGTTTTAAAAAGGAGAGTTTATGAATAAGAAATATTTAATTATTTGTTTTAGTATAATCGCTATCCTTGCAATATTACTAATAATATTTAGCCAAACAAGTTTAAAGTTTATCGAACATAATTATGATTACCTTATTGAAATTGATAATACATATAAGATATATCAAAAAAAAGATAATATAGTTTTATATTATGATGAACAAATAAAATGTATAAATGCTCCATGTGAACCAATTAAACATATTATCAACATTAATTTTTCAAAAGATAATATAAAAGTTGTAAATGATTTTATTAATGAATTATTTCAATCTAAAAAAGAGAAAAGTGTTAGTTTAAATAAAGATGAATTGACATTAAAACAAAAAAATATTATCGAGGCAATTATCCATAATGATGAATCTTTAATAAATGTTAATAATGATGAAATTTATAAATTAGTGACTGATATGTGGTGTAAAACAATGCTTAATGATGGTGGCTCACATGAAAGCTCTTATTATGTGTTTGATTTTTCTAAGAATAAAGTAGAAAAATATGAAAGTTATTATAGAGCATACGAAGGATATGATTATAAAGATAGGTTAATTTACACTAAAGAGATTGACAAAGAATCTGCAAATAATATAAAAAATTCTTTAAATACACTTTTATATAAGGAAGATTCCAGTGAAGATAATTTATGTCCATTTTCTATTATTCATAACGATGAAGAAAAAGAAATATACAATGAAGAATCTATTAATAAATTAAATGAAATTATCTTTAAATTAGATGGCAATAATAATAAGAAGGAATTAGTTTTCTCCTTAAAATCAACAAATCTTAAATGCTTATCACCATCATTAGAGGTTTATAATGATAATACATATGAACTATTTGCGGCAATTCGTGACGAAAACGATTCTTTAGTTACGATTAAAAAGGGAACTTATAATTATAACCTTGATTTAATTTTGAATGAAAATATCTCCAACTACCTGGTTGATAGTGATAGCGCTCATATATTAATTGATGGCGATGGTAAAGAATATCGACTTGATATTTACGAGCCTTTAGACACATTTCTAAAATCGATTGATGTTAATATTGATGTTTGCGGTTAAAAAAACAGTAATTAATTACTGTTTTTTATTTTTCTCTATTTTTTAAATATTCAATTAAATCGAGTAGTATTTCTTTATGGATATCATCAAGCCATTTGATATTGTTTAGTTTGCTTATACTTTCATTATATAATTCGTCCATTTTTTTAAGACAATAATCTTTAGCACCACATTGTGTAAAAATATCTCTAACTTTATCTAAATCATAATTCTCATTGCCATATTCTTTTAGCAATTCTTTGTAATATGAAGTGTTTTTGGTGTAGGCATATAAAAGAGTTTGTTTAAACTCTCTGATATCATTACCCGCTTTTTTACCAATTGTTTGAGATTCTGCATATATCCCAAGTAAATCATCTTGAATTTGAAAAGCTATACCAAGTGGTAATGCAAAGTCTATTATTTCATTTAGCATATTATCTTTACTATTTGCTAAAATCATTCCTAAAATAATGGGCCCTACGATTGAATACCAAGCTGTTTTTAATGTATA
The DNA here is from genome assembly GCA_017544165.1 of Bacilli bacterium. Classification (GTDB taxonomy): domain Bacteria; phylum Bacillota_I; class Bacilli_A; order RF39; family UBA660; genus UBA6448. The sequence continues at coordinate 13,899 of JAFYER010000009.1, read as the reverse complement.
AATATCCATAACGTTCTTTTCAACATCTTCTTTAAAAAGATTGTGTTTTTCTTCGAATGGAGTTATCACGTCAATAAGCTCGCCACGAATCGTATCTATTACAATATCGTTATAAGTTTTGAATAATTTACTAAAGTTTTTATCATTGCCATAGTGATTAATGATTATATCATTAGCTTTATGTATTCCATAATCGCCCATACAAATAGCAATAGATTCTGCTAGATGATTGTTTTTAAACTTACCATATTTATCATTATTATAGGCTGTAATTGTTTTTTGGTTTCTCCTTAAAAGATCATTATCAATGATATCATCATGAACTAAAATTGATGTTTCAAATACTTCATAAGCGCAAGCTAGAGGTAATGCATATGTAAAATCATCGTTAAAAAAATAGTAGCCGAGAACAGCAAGTGTACCACGAACCATTTTACCTGATTCATTTAATAAACAAAAGGCTTCGATATTATCTTTAATTATGGAGTTTTTTTCTTTTTCAATATCATTGTTGAAATTCAATATTTCTTTTTTTATTTTGGGTTTTACTATTTGATAAAAATCTATAAATTTATTCATATTTTTCCTTTCATATTTATTTAATTATAGCATAAATAAATTTTTATTTTTTTTAATAAATGATATAATTTATTAAGTGGTAAGTATGGATCAAGAAAAAGTTGGAAATATCATTAAAAAGATTAGAAAAGATAATAACCTTACGCAAGAAGAGTTTGCCAATCTTTTTGGTGTGACTTATCAAGCTGTTTCTAAATGGGAAAATGGTAAAAATGTTCCTGATGTTGCCATTATGACCGAAATTAGCAAAAAATTTAATATTTCTTTAGATGAACTTCTTACTGGTGAAAAGAAAGATATTACAAAAAGTTTAAATAAAAAATGGATAATAATTATATCTCTAATTGTTTTAGTGTTTATCGTTTCGATTTGTATTCATTTTTATCATCATGACGATTTTGAATTTAAATTAATAAGTACTACTTGTGATAGTTTTAATCTTGAGGGCAGTATGGCTTATAATAAAAAGAAAACAAATACCTATATAAATATTCATAAAGTAAGTTATTGTGGTAAAGAAAATAATGAAGTATATGACAAAGTAATATGTAAACTTTATGAATCCTCAGATAATATAACAAGTCTTATTACAGCCTGTGAAGAAAAAGATTTAATAACTATCAAAGATTATCTTGAGAGTGTTAGTATAAATGTAAATAATTATAGTTCGGTTTGTCATAAATATGATGATAGTTCTTTATATCTTGAGGTAGCAGCTTATAAAAATGAACAAATAACAACTTATAAAATTCCTATAAGTATTGAAGATAATTGCTAAAAAGTGGCTTAATAGCCATTTTTTTATGCCAAAATTGACAAAAATGTGTAAATGTGATAGTATACAGTCTCGAAAAAACGGGGGACTAGTATGCAATTTAATGAGGCTTTAATTAAGCATTATCATGAAAGTATAGTGCCAATTGAAAAACTACGCACCTTGGTAAATATCAATGAGGCTTATTTAAGAGAAAAGCCAACATGGTATAAGCTAAATAATGGTCGATTAGTTTATTTTAAATCAAGAAATGATTTAAGACTTTTTAGTGAGCTATTTTTTAGTGAATTTGCAAGAGATATAGTGGGACTTGATACAATTAAATTTGATGTTGTTCATATGCGTACAAAAGATTCCATTAAAAAGCCTAAAGAAGAGGAAAGAAAAATTGGGTTAATCTCAAATAACTTCCAAGTTAATACAAATAATTATTATTTAGTAAGTGAGCTTGAAAATCCGGAAATATCATCATTAGTTGCTTATGGAGGTTATTCACTTAAAACATTATTAAGCTTTTTTAAAGATTTATTAGCAAGTGACGATTATACTAAAATAAAAGATTTTCTTATTAAATTATTTATTGCAGATGCTTTTACTTTACAAGTCGACCGTAATCACAACAATATTAGTTTTCAAATTCCCAAACTAAAAGGGATTGGTTATAAACAAAGGTTAAACCCCGAGTTTATTGTTAAATCATTTAAGACCACCGATGCGGTAGTAGTGGAAGATTCTATTCCTAAAATTGTTGGCTTGGAACCAAGTGTTGTCTATGATAATGAACGTATTTTGGGTATCGACCATAAACATCAATTTGTTCACGAAAAAGGTGATGTTTGGATGCCACTTTTTCCATATAATTCTGAACTATTATTTAAAAGTCAAGATGAAGCAAAAGAGTACCAAGACATTTATGATGGCTATGATCCGAATTTATATGAATTATTGAGCGATTTTCCGGAATTACTTCCAATTGCTGAAAGACTTGCATATGATGATGAGTATAAACGTATACTTGAAAAATTTCATGGTAGCATGATGCCTGTTATGCTCGATGAAGCTGAATATGATAAAATTGTTGATACAATTGAAGAAAGACGCGATGTTTTTCAAAGAGTATTACGTCAGTAGAGCCCTATGGGCTTTTTTTGTTCTTGCCTTATTCTCTAAAAAAATATATAATTAATTATAGGAGTTTGTTTATACAAATTACTAAATTAGAAAGAGAGGATTAAAATGGAATTTACAAAAATGTCCATTTTAACTCTTATTATTGGACTAATCGTTGGCGCCATTATAGTATTTGTAATATTTACAATTATTAATAAAAAACGTGTCAATAAAGCTAATAAACTAATTGAAGATGCTAAGAAGGAAGCAGATAAACAAAAAAGAGATTCACTTCTTGAATTAAAAGAAGAGTCTTTTCGTTTAAAGCAACAAACAGATGCTGAAATAAAAGAAAAAAAGGCAGAACTTAAACAAAATGAAGATCGTTTAATTAGCCGTGAGAATAATCTCGATAAAAGAGAAGAAATGCTTCAAAAAAGAGATGCATCTTTAGATGAAAAAGAACAAAGTTTATTATCTAGAACTCAAGCAATCCAAGAAAAAGAGGAAAAAATGGATGCGCTTTTAAAAAGCGAAATGGAGCAACTAGAAAAGATATCAGGCTTTAGTAAAGATAAAGCCAAATCTTTAATCATGAGTCGTGTCGAAGAGGACATGAGCAAAGAAATTGCTGAGTATATTCAAGATGAGATGGCCAAAGCCAAACTTGAAGCAGGAGAAAAAGCAAAACAATTAATTGTTAGTGCAATGGAAAGATACTCAGATGATGTTGTTGGACTTCAAACCGTAAGCACTATTGATTTACCAAATGATGACATGAAAGGTCGTTTAATTGGTAGAGAGGGACGAAATATTAGAACAATTGAATCAATTACGGGTGTTGATTTAATTATTGATGATACCCCAGAGGCAATTGTTATATCATCTTTTGATCCACTTCGAAGAGAAATAGCTAAAATTACACTTGATACCCTTATTAAAGACGGAAGAATCCATCCGGCACGTATCGAAGAAGTTTACGATAAAACTGTTAAGGATATCAACAATAAAATAACAGAACTTGGTAATAAAACAGTTAATGATTTAGGACTTACTAAAATTGATCCAGAGATTTTAACTTTGATTGGTAAGCTTAATTATCGAACAAGTTATGGCCAAAATGCTCTAAAACACTCAATCGAAGTTGCTAATTTATGTGGACTTATGGCTGCTGAGCTAGGCGAAAATGTATCACTTGCTAAAAGAGCGGGTCTTCTTCATGATATTGGTAAAGCAATCGATTTTGAAGTTGAAGGAAGTCATGTTGAAATAGGCTATGATTTTGCTAAAAAATATCACGAAAATTCAACAGTTTTAGATGCTATTGCCTCACACCATGGAGATAGCGAACCAAAGACAGTTATTGCTGTTTTAGTAGCTATTGCCGATACCCTTAGTGCAGCAAGACCTGGAGCAAGAAACGATTCATTAGAAAACTATATTAAAAGACTAGAACAACTTGAGGAAATTGGTAATTCTTATGAGGGTGTTGAAAAAACATATGCAATGCAAGCTGGCCGTGAAGTACGTGTTATGGTTAAACCTGATATGATTGACGATGCTCAAAGTTACAAAATTGCAAGGGATATGAAAGAAAAAATCGAAAAAGAAATGCAATATCCTGGTACAATTAAAATAACTGTTATTAGAGAAACAAGAGCTCAAGAAGAAGCAAAATAATGCTTCTTTTTTCTTTTACAGTTATCAATAATATGTTAAAATAAATTTAGATAGTGGTGATGTAATAAGTGACTATTGGGCAATTAAAAGAAATTCAAAAAGAAATTATACGAAAAAATAAAAAGTGTAATATTATTACTTCTATCGTATTATGTTTTGTCATTGTTTTAACCATTTTTATTAAGAGTAAATATGGATTTATTAATAATGCATTTGTATTAGCGTTAATAATTGAAACAATATCTATCATTCTTATATCATTTATTATTAAAATGTGTGTAAATGGGAAAGATATTGCTAAGTTTAACGAAGGATTTAAAAAACTTTTCGTCAATGACGCTTTGAAAAGCACATTTGATGATCTTGAATATAATATGGATGAAGGCTTTTCTAAAACGATTATTGATCAATATAGCATGCTTGATACGGGTGATAGTTTTTCATCAAATGATTATATTTCTGGAAAATATAAGGGAATTAATTTTGAACAATCTGATCTTTTTATTGAGGAAAAAAGAGTAACAACGGATTCGGATGGTGATACTGAAGTTGAATGGATACCTATTTTTACTGGAAGATATATGATTTTTGATTTTAATAAAATATTTAAAGCAAATGTTCAAGTTGTTAGTAAAAATTTTTATTCTCATTTATTTCCATGGGGAAAAAAGTATTCAACGGTTAAAATGGAAGATGCAGAGTTTAATAAACTATTTAAAGTTTATACGAGTATGGAACATGATGCTTTTTACTTATTGACACCACATTTTATTGATAAAATAAAAACATTATATAAGCAATTAAATGCTAATATTATGCTTGGCTTTTTAGATAATAGATTACATATTGCTATTGATAATGGTAAAGATTCCTTTGAATATAATGTATTTAAACCAATTAATGAAAAAGAAATTAAAGATAATATTATAAAAGATATTAAATTAATTACTGACTTTGTAGATGAATTTAATTTAGATAATGATTTATTCAAAAAGGAGAACTAATATGGAATACTTGGTATATATTATAATTGGAGTAGTATTAATTATACTTATATGGTGGATTTCTACCTCAAATAAACTTAAGAAAATGACTATTAAAGTTGATGAATCACTATCAGGAATTGATATTGCTTTGACAAAACGTCATGAAGTTTTAACAAAGATGATTGAGGTTGTAAAAGGCTATGTCAAACATGAAAAAGAAACCTTTTTTGAGGTAGTAAAACTACGTAAAGAAATGACTTTATCAGAAAAGATAACAGAAAATCAAAAAATGGACAATAATATGCAAAAGATTAATGTTCTTGTGGAGAATTATCCTGATTTAAAAGCAAGTGATAATTTTATGGTTTTGCAAAAAGCAATTATTGATGTTGAAGAACATTTACAAGCTTCAAGAAGACTATATAACTCTAATGTGACACTTTTTAATGATTTAGTAATGCTATTTCCTTCAAATATAGTGGCTAAAGCTAGCAAGATGAAAGCTAAAGAGTTTTTTAAAGCAACTGAAAAGCAAAAAGAGTATGTGAAAGTAGATGTATAAGTCTACTTTTTTTATGCATAAAAAAGGAAGTTAAGATTGATTAACTTCCATAATAACTGGCAATATAATTGGTCTTCGACCTGTTAGTTCATTAATAAATGGTAAAAGTTCAAAAATAATTTGATTTTTTAAATCGGTATAACTATAAATTGATTTAGATAAATTATCATTTACGATATCTGCTATTTTATTTTCGATTTTATTCATGAGTTCCTGATTTTCATTAACCATTACAAAGCCTCTTGCAGTAACATTTGGTTTAATAAGTAGTTTTCTTGTTAAAGTATTAATATTGAGTATTGCTACAAGTATACCATCATGGCTCATTAGTTTGCGATCTTTAATAACAACGGAACCGACATCACCAATTCTTGAACCATCGACATAGATATCGCCAGCTTGAACAGTTCCATTTTTAAATACTTTGCCATCTTTTAAGGTTATGACATCGCCATTATCAGCAATGATAATATTATTCTCATCAACACCACATGCTTTCGCAATATCCCCATGTTTTTTAAGCATTCGATATTCACCATGCATTGGCATAAAATATTCCGGCTTAATAATTCTTAGCATCCATTTTAATTCTTCTTCTTTGGCATGACCAGATGTATGGATATCACTAAATTCAGTATTAGTAAATACACGAACGCCTTTTAAATATAATTGATTGATAATTTTATTAATGCTATTAGCATTACCTGGAATAGCACTTGAGGAGAAAATAACTAAATCGTCATTTAATAGTGATATTTGTTTATGGACACCATTTGCTATTCTTGATAGGGCAGCAAGTGGCTCGCCTTGAGTACCTGTACAAAGAATACAAACTTCATTTCTTTTTAAATTTTTTGCTTGATATGCATCAATAAATTGACTTTTATCATCAATTAAATTATTGTTTAAAGCTAGTTCAATTGCATTTTCCATGCTTCTTCCAAAAACAACAATTTTACGATTGTATTGCTTGCAAGTTTCAACAATATGTTTGATACGATAAATATTTGATGCAAATGTTGCAATAATAACTCTACCGTGATGACGAGATATAATGTCATTTAAAGTCCCATCAACTGAGGATTCACTTTTTGAGTAACCTTCAGAAAGGGCATTTGTTGAATCACTTAAAAGAACTTTAACGCCCTTACTTCCTAGTTCAGCCATTTTATGAATATCTGCCATTGGTCCAATTGGGGTTAAATCAAATTTAAAGTCACCAGTTTCAAAAATAGTACCATTTGGTGTGTGAATAGCAATAGCAAAGCTATCCGGAATAGAATGGGTAGTATTAACAAATTCAACTTTAAAATGTTTATATTCTAATACTAAATCACTATTAATTATTTCCATATTATCATAAGGCATATTTTTTTCGGTTAATTTCTTTTCAATTAAATCAGCTGCAATTTTCGGAGCATAAATCTTAGGTATTTTAACTCCTTGTAGTAAAAATGGTATACCTCCGATATGATCTTCATGTCCATGCGTTATAATAAGTGCTTTAATTTTATTTTCATTTTGTTTTAGATAGGTGATATCTTGAATTACGTAATCAATTCCAAGTAAATCATCCTCGGGAAATAGCACACCAGCATCGATTATTAAAATCTCATCTTCATGAGTAATAACATACATATTTTTTCCAACTTCACCAAGGCCACCTAAAGCAATAATAGACGTTTCGCCTAATTCAGTTTTCATAATTTCCTTCTTTCTTTATAAAGTTTTTTAAACTACTTGTAATTATAGCATAATCATATGCTTTTGTCTACTTTTTAGGCATAAAATACTTGACTATTCATCAGTAATATAGTACATTATTAGTGAACACAAAAGGTGTTTTTTTATTTGGGAGGAACAATGGCAAAGACTTCAAAAAAGAAAAAAGAAACTAACAAAGTCAAAAAAGAGGGCTATTTAAAAAGCGTTGGTAAAGAGTTAAAGCTAGTTAAATGGCCAACATGGAGAGAAGTATTAAAAAATACAATAGCAACAATTGTACTTATTGTAGTTGTAGTAGCATTCTTCTTACTATTAAATCTTCTATTATCTATTGTTAAAGGATGGTTTGTCTAATATGTATAATGATGGTGAAAAACTATGGTATGTTGTTAATACCTATTCTGGACATGAATTAAATGTTAAAGAAAAACTTGAGATGCGTACTGAATCTATGGGTATGCAAGATTATATCTTTAGGGTAATTATTCCTGAAACAACTGAAGTTGAAGTAAAAGATGGTGTTAAAAAAGAAAAAGTTAAAAAAATGTTTCCAGGTTATGTCCTTGTGGAAATGATTATGACTGATGAAGCATGGTATATTGTTCGTAATACACCTGGCGTTACAGGATTTATCGGTTCTTCCGGAAAAGGAGCTAAACCAACTCCATTACTTCCCCAAGAAATTGATAAGATTCTTGCTAATATGGGTATGAGTCGTGTCAATATTGAATCTGAACTTGCTGTTGGCGATAATGTTAATATTATTGATGGGCCATTTAACGGCATGAGTGGTAAAGTTGATCAAATTGATCTTGAAAATAACCGTTTAACAATTATTATTGATTTATTTGGTCAAGAAACCTCAGTAGATGTTGAAACATATCAAGTTAGTAAAATATAGTTAGGAAATCTCATATTGTTTATGAGATTTTTTTGTTGTTAATTGTATTTTTTTAAATCATATGGTATTCTTTAAATATATAATAGGAGTGGTAGTATATGAAAAGAATTTGTTATCTATTGATAGGCTTATTATTGTTTTCTTTTTGGGAAAGTAATGTATATGCCAAAACATTAACAATTAGCGAGGTAAAGGAAGAATTTGACGATTTTATCGAGAATTCATTAAACGAATATGGAATGAGTTTAACGACAACGATTGATTCTGAAAATAATAAATTAGATATATATAATGGTACAGAAAAATACTTATCTTTTAAATATACAGATGATTATATTGAGTATGAGGATAGAGATACGCTAATAGCAATAGAAACTGCTGATAGTAGTTTCGGCACGCTGCTTGTTATAGGGGGAGTTTTACAATCAATTTTAAATTTAAGTGGTTATGAAGACTATGAATTAAATATCGATGATAATGTAGATATGAGTACATTATATAATGATTATGGGATTGCTGCCGAAACTGAAGAATATGAATTTCATGATGAAAATTCGCATATATCAGGTGATTATATAAGATATTTTAAAATATCACTTAATACTGATAAAATCGATGCATTAGTTGCAAAATATGGATATAAGGAACCAGAAGAACCTGTAATTTCTAAAATAACAATTACGGCTTCTGATATTTTAGAAAACTCTATAGTCTTATTTCCTAAAATGGAATTTACTACCGAAGTTGATGAAAACTATGTTCGTGAATGCTACGTTTATCGCTCTAAATCTGAAGATGGCACATATGAAAAAATATCTAATGTTCTTGTTAATTGTTCTGGAGAAGTTGGTTTGAAGGATGAGAATCTTGCAAGTGGAGTTACTTATTATTATAAGGCTACAAGTGAAGATGGTGCTGTTTCAAGTGAGGTAATTAAAGTTACAACAAAAGATACAACAACTAATGACAAAAAACCAGTTAATACAGGAATGTTTTTCCCTGCAATAGGCGCTGCATTTATGGCATTAGGTGCCATTATTCTTTATACAAGTTCAAAGAAAAAAGTAAAATTTAATAGAATATAAAAAATCTCATTTATTTATGAGATTTTTTTATTTTACGATATAAATTAATTATAGTAGGTAGTACCTTATACCAAAATTTGTTAATTATTAAATCAAATTCACCAATAAATTCGGTATAGGTGCCACCCATTTTTCTTTTATATTCATGAATTCCAGCATAATTGTCTTTGGTCGTATTAGGATCGCCAACTGTTCCAAATAAATCTAGAAAATTTAATTTTAATTCATGAGCTCTTTTAATTGCTTCAAAGTAAGCTCTATTAACGGCAAAAGTGTAGGTTGCAAGTTCATTATTACCAATATATAAAGTCCACATACTGTTACTTGTTTTAGGACAAATAAGAATGAGTGAAACAATACCATCTGGATATTTGTCTTTATATGGTGTAAATGTATCAATGTCTTTTTGATACCTTGCGATTAAATTATTTGTATCAGCCATTCTTTTATTATTAATAGATCCATTTTTAATACCTTCCTGAATATTATTTAATTCATTTTGACTTTTTTCTAGTATTTTATCAGGATATATTTTAATTGTTATATATTCGACATGCTTTTCTTTGCTAAAACAACTATCAAATAATTCATACATTTTTTTTGAATTACTTGTGAAACTATCTTTATTAGCAACATTTTGCATTAATTCATAAAACGTATCATTATTATAATCGTTTGTTATTTCTAAATCATAATACTCGCTTCTTTTAACGGTTTTTAAAAATGATTTATTCATGTTGCTTTCAATCGTTTCAAATGGTTGCATTGTATCAATTCTAAATGTATATCTCGGTTGATTGTTTTCAAATAATTTATTAAATCCATGATGTTTATAACCTAATTTTAATAAATAATTATATAATTCATAATTATTATTATCATTTATTATCGGTTTACCTTCAGTGTCAATATCTTCGTAAATAAGTGCAGGATCAATTTTAAAATATATAGCATTATTTTTCTTAAGATAATCTTTCAAGCAGATTGTAAATTCTTCGAGTAATTCGTGGTTATTATAATCGATAAGAATACCTCGCGGCGAATAATAATAATACTTATTAATAATTGGAACATGTTTTCTCATTGCTAAACAAGCAGCATGTATTTTATTATTGTCATCCACTAAGGCAAGATAAATAGGGGTTTGTTTTCTTTCTTTGGCAACTTCTCCCCACTCATAACTTTGTAAAAAATGATTATATGGACATTTTTCAAAAAAATTTTGATATTCTTCTTTGGATATATTATCAACAATGTGCATTATGATTTCCCTTTCAAAATACTTTTTAATTTGTCAATTGCTTTAAATAAATAATAATGGTATGTAATAGGCAAGGTGAATTCTCCAAGTAATTCTTCGACATAACCATTAAACCCTTTTTTAAATTCATATAGTCCATAATTTTTAGGCTTTGTATTGATATCAGCAGGTATTCCGTAGAAATTATATTTGTCAAAGCCATTATCGATTGCATATTTAATCATTTCCCATTGTATTAAATATTGGGAATTAAAGAACATATATTCTTCATAATTGCCACTTGATAAATAAACAACTTGCGGTTTTATCATAATAAACATTGAACCAGATAATGTCAAAATGTCTTTGCCCGTTTTTTCATATATTTCATTCACAGTTTTAATTCGCTTGTCATTTGCTCCGATTATAGCCGTCAGTTCTTTTATTTTACCAGCATTATGGGGATTATCTTTCATGTTTTCAATTTTATTCAAACTATCTTTGTTTTCATTACGAAGTTTTTCTAAATAATCTTTAATATTGATTTCTGTTATTAAAAACTTAACTTCATTTGTGTCATGCAACAATTTATACATCTTTTGATAGTAACTTAATTCCCTTATTTTAAAATTACGTCTAGCACCGGTCTCAATTAAAATTTTGTAAAAGGTATCTAGTTCATCATACTTTAGCTCTCTAATAGTAATTCCAATTTTTTCAGTTTTACGGATAATATTTCGTGTTGTTGGTTTCATTTCATTTAAAATGTCATCCTTTGTTTTTCCTTTTGTATTTAAAGAAAACATCCATATTATTTGCTTGCAGTCCTTTTGGGGTGTTAGTTTAAAACCTAAATCAAATAGTTTTTGCCGAATGTGAGTATTATCTATGCCACCTTCGACTATATCACCATTAATGTCTCTTTGTTTATAATAAACATTTGGCTCTATTTTTAATTCATATCCGCCATTTTTCTTAATGTAATCTTTTAAACTGCTGATAAAAAAGTTCAATAATTTATCATTTTCATAGTCAACAAGTAATCCACGCGGGCTATAAAACTCTGATTTATTGAGTTTTCTTTTATAAGATAAAAGCATACAAGCAGCAATTATCTTATTTTTTTCTTTTACACAGGCATATGATACTTGCCAATTTGTTCCTTCTTTAGACTTGCCAATAACTGGTGAAGATAAAAAATCTTTTAAAGGATGTTTTTCCCAATAATCATGATATTCTTTTTCTGTTATTATTTCAAATTTCATTTTTTTCTCCTTTTGTTAAGTTCTAACAATGTATTAATTGCTTTTGCATTAATTAAATAATAAATACCAACATATATAACCCCAATGATTCCTATATACATAATATTATAAATAAAACTATAATGATATGGCATAAAATTTTTGTATAATAAACAAATAATATATAAGAATACTAAAGATAAAATAGTTTTAGGTAGATTAATTAAAACACCCCAAAAATTATATCTTTCTTTTTTGTATAGAATCACAAGTGGAATTATTAAAGATATTGAATAGCCTATTATACTAGCGGCAATAGCTCCATAATATGGATATAAACCAATTTTATTAAATAAGAAAATAAAAGGTAAGTCTAATGCTAAATTAATGGTTAATCCTGTAATAACAGAAGTATAAACCAATTTAGTTTTATTTATTCCTTGAATAGCTGTACATATTAAAAGGTATGAACTTTCAAAAACCGCTAAAAAGATCTGCATTTTTAAAATGATAGGACCATATGTGCTTTGTGCATAAAAAACTGACCAAACTTCATTAGCAAATAAGCTGATAAAAATGACGATAGGTAAAATAATTATCAATAAAACTTTGAATGATTTATTCATATATTTATTGACTTTTTCTTTTTCTTTATTTACATAGCTACTAACAATTGATGGAATTAAACTAATAGTTAATCCCGAAGCTATTGATTTGACAATCATAACTAATTTATTACACCAAGTTGTGTAAATAGATGTAATAGTTTCAATTGTAGTTGCTTCATAACCTATTTTATATAATCCCCGAATCAATAATATTATGTCTGTCGTATTATAGAGGTTACTAGCAATATTTATAATAATAAATGGCACACAATAGGCAATAATTTTTTTAATAATTTCTTTTCTTTCACTTTGATTTATAGGCTTTTCCTGTTTTGTATTTATTTTGCGCATTTTGAAGAAAAGATAAGCATAACCAGCAAGTCCACCGATACATGCCGCAAATACAGATATGCCAACCGCAATATAAAGAGGTAAATGTAAATATCTTAATGCAATAAAACTACCTAAAATAATAACAATAATTCTAGTTATTTGTTCAATAACTTGTGAAAATGATGATGGTGCAATATATTTATGTCCTTGAAGATAACCTCTTGAAATACTTAAAAGAGGAATAATAAGTAGTGCAAATGAAACACATCTAATAACAAAAGCAACGTCACTAATTGAGTTTCCACCAGTCATTTCACCAATTATTAAATGGGCAAGTGGTTTAGCAAAGAGAAAACATACTAAAAAAGAACAAACAGAAAAAATTAAAATAGCCTTTTTAGCAATGTTGTACATAGCAATTTTTTTATCATATTCTTTTTTGGTATCATATTCTGAAGTAAGTTTGCTTATTGCAAGGGGAATACCCGCAGAAGAGATTACTAAGAAAGTATTATATATATTATAGGCATATCCATATAAAGCTCCACCTTGTTCACCAATTATACGATAAAAGGGGATAACATATAAAACTCCCATTATTTTTGAAATAATGATGGCTAGGGTAGCAATAATGGCACCTTCCATAAATCCATTTTTTTTCAAATTAAATTCACCTTCCAAAATCTGATGCGCGACTATATTTATATTATACCTATTTTTAAGCTGTTTAACAAGTTTTCAATAGACAAAAAAGACTACTTAGATTGAGTTAGTCTTTTTTCTAAAATAATAACAAATTTATATAATATATAAGATATCAATAGTAATATAATGATTCCTGACATAACAAGATTTAAATTAAATACTTGGGTTCCATAGATAATCAAATAACCAATTCCTTTTTGACTTACTAGAAATTCACCCATTATAACACCGCTATTACCTGTGGTGCGAGAAAATTAGCAAAGGTTATAAGATTCCAAGAAAGGTGTAATAAATATGGGAGCAAGAATGACTTGTCCTTATTGTAATAGTAAGGACACAACAAGTGTTATTTATCTTTATAGATAT
>JAFYER010000008.1 GCA_017544165.1 Bacilli bacterium | reverse complement strand
TCTATAATAAATTCTTGTTTACCTTTACCAGTTATTATTGGCTTCCTGACTTTGGGAAGCCAATATGAGTTATCGTTATCACTATTTTTATAAGCTAATACTGCTTTTTGAATTACATTGTTAAAATTTTCCCATTTACTATATTCAAGTAAAGGCATTAACTCTCTTGCTAACCAATACTCATTACCTTTTTCGTCTATATGTTTAATATCTTCAAACACTTTTTCAGTATACTCTTTTATTTCATTCATTTTATCATCTTCCTTCCTATGGACTACAAGTCTCAATTCTTAACTTATTATTTTTAATCTTAAACATAATGCTTCCATCTATATCTGTTCTATAAATTTTTGAATTATTTAAATTATCTAATACTTCTTTATTTGGATGACCATAACGATTTTTCTTACCAACACTAATGATTGAATACTTAGGCCTTATTTCATCTATAAATTCTCTACCACTACTTGTCTTACTTCCATGATGTCCTACTTTTAATACATCTATATCTGGTAAATTATATTTACTTAATATTTCTTTTTCAGTATTTGTAGACGCATCTCCCATAAACATAAATTTATATCCATTTAACTCAGTATATATAACATTGCTATTATCATTTTCATTATCATATTCTTTTGTTTGAAGAAAATAGAGTTTATTATTATCAATATTTAATTCTTTGATGCATGAATAATATGGTATTTTCTTTTTATCTAAAACTTTTATTAATTCTTTTTCTAAATCGTTGTATGGTCCACAATTAAATATAACTTTTTCTACTTTAAAACTATTAACTAAATTAATAGCTTCTCCCATATGATCAAAGTCCCCATGGGTAAAAATCATTTGCTTAATTGAAGTTATACCAATACTTTTAAAAAAGAGAATTATATCATTGCTGACATGATAATTTTGATTAGCACCTGTATCAATTAAAACCATTTTTTTCTTATAAGGATAAATGATTGCCATACTATCTCCTTGTCCGACGTCAAAAAAAGATATTTGATAGCTACTATCTAAACGGTAAATACCTTTATTAAAAAGTAAAAAGCAAACTATAAAAAACAAAAATCGTTTGTAACCATAATAAATAAAAAGGATTATTAGAAAATAATAGATAATTGTAAAAATTGGATTTATCTTTGGAATAATAATGGTAAAAAAACTAACTTTGCTAGTTATAATAATTAGCTTTTCCATGATATTTGTAACAAAATTAAATATTGGTAATAAAAAATGAAATAAGAATGTCAAAATTGAAAATGGATAAATAAAAAAGCTAATAAGAGGTACCATCATAAAATTAGTTAATAAACTCAAAAGATTTATTTCATAATTTAAATTGATATTAACTGGTAATGTAAAAAGTGTAGCAAAAAAAGTAATAATTATGATATTTTTCCAATACTTTTTTGAATGAAACTTATGAGATAAAATTATACCCATTGAAGTTAAATAGGAATAAATAAAGCCAAGATTATAGATAATAAAAGGATTTAATATAATAAGTAAAAAGGATGATAGCATTAGAATTTTTATCTTATTAATATTTATATTATGCTTCTTGTTTATAAGATCTAAAATAAAACAAATTACTACTCTCATAACCGAAGGTGTAAAACCCACTATGAAAGCATAAAATAATAAAAATAGTATGATAATTATATTTTCTATAGATTGCTTAACATATTTTAATATAAATCTTAATATACTTACAAAAATAGATATATGCATGCTAGAAATAGCTATTAGATGAGCTATTCCTAAATCTTTAAAACTGTCATAAACAGATGATTCTAAAAGTGTTTTATCACCTGTAATAAACAGACACAAATATTTACTAACACATGCTCTTTTGACAATCTTATTTTTTAAAATTACAAACACATTATTACTTTTTTGGATATAGTTTATCTTTTTTATATTAACAGTTTTATAAATATGATTATTATACAAATACTTTTGATAATTAAAAGTATTTTTAATCGTGTTTTTTCTAGGGGTAGAAATATTTCCTTCGATAGATATGTAATCATTTTCATTTATTTTAATTTCTTCATTTTCTTTTAAGTAATATGTTGCCTGTATTTTTTCTTTTGCTTTAATAGTAAATGATATCTTATCATCTTTAAAAATTACTTTTGATACCTTTCCAGTTATAATACTTTGACCATTCTCATAAACCGATTGATATTTAATTATCTTAGTTGTTAATAATATAAGAACTAACAATAGAAAGGTGACAATAAAATAAAACTTATTAAATTGTAATATAGTCTTTAATCTTTTCATATAGGTTATTTGATATACCAGTAACGTTTTTGATGTCTTCGATACTTGTAAAATTACCATTTGCTTCACGATAAGCTATGATACTTTTGGCTTTGGCTTCCCCTATCCCACTAAGGGACATAAGTTCACTTAAACTTGCCGTATTAATATTAACTAAATTACTAGTATTATCCTCGGTAGAAATAATTTGATTATCATTTTCTTGAGGTATGATAATACTTACACCACTTTCTAAACATGGTTCAATATTAACTTCGGGACAATTACAAATAGGTGTTTCCTCTTTTTCTTCTTTTTTATCAATTTGGCTATACTCATAATTTGTATAAACGTAGATGACCATTTCATTTAAAAGCCTTTTACTAAAATTAATATTTTTAGTATAGGCATTATAATCAAAACCACCAGCCTGCTCGATTAAATTATCAATGATTGCGCCCTCTTCAAAAAAATAGACTCCCGGTTTTGCAACAGCCCCTTTTACTTCCACGGCAATTTGAGATTTAACTTCTTCCTTGATTATGGGTTCACCTTTTTCAACGCTTTCGAAAATGACCTCTTCACTTTTTTGTCTAAAAAAGTTGATGTAGATAACTAAACCAGTTAAAAAAATCAATAACAAGTAATTAATTGAAATTAGAATAATAGTTAAATATCTTTTCATTTTAAACCTCCCTTCACCTATACATATACCGACTTTTTTACTGATTTCCTTTTTTTTGCATAAAAAAAGTTTGAAATTAATCAAACTTTACATTTTCTTTAAGTTTTTTTGATATTCTTTAAACGCATCTTCATTGTCAAGGCCACTATCTAATAAATCTTCGAGAAGTGATCTCTGTTTGCGATTAAGTTTTGTCGGAATAATGATATTTACTACGACATACATGTTACCTCTTACAAGGGAATTTGGTGATTTAATACCTTTACCGCGTAGTTTAAGTTTTGTATAGTTTTGAGTTCCCGGTTTTATCTCTAAGATAACATCGCCAGTAAGTGTTGGGATTTCCTTTTCACAACCAAGTGTTGCTTCCGCTATATTAATTGGTAGTTCTAGGTAAACATCGTCACCTTGTCTTTCAAAAACAGGATGAGGTTTAATATTAAACTCGACATATAAATCTCCATTTGGAGCCCCATTTTCACCAGCATTACCTTTCTTAGGAATCCTTAGTTGAAAGTCACTATCAACGCCTTCAGGAATATTAACACTAATTGTTTTTACTTTAGTAACCGTTCCCGCACCTCGACATTCATCGCATACTTCTTTAAAGGTTATGCCAGTTCCACGACAATCAGGACATACTTTTTGCGATTGCATGATACCAAATAGTGATTGAACTCTTTCAAGAACAACGCCTTGACCACCACAGGTACTACAGGTTTGCTCCTTAAAACCACCTTTACCATTACAATTCGAACATGATGTTTTTAAATTTAAATCGATATCTTTTTCACAACCAAAAGCAGCTTCTTCGAAAGTAAGATCTACAACTACTCTGACATCGCTTCCTTTACCTCTTGATCTAGAGCCTTGGGAAAAATGACTTCCAAAACCAGAAAAACTTGAAAAACCTCCACCAAAGACATCTCTTAAAATGGAATCAAGGTCGATGTCGTTCATATCAAAACCACTAAAACCGCCTGCACCACCAGATCCACCTTGTTCAAAGGCAGCTGAACCAAATTGATCATATTGTTTACGTTTATTTGGATCAGATAAAATAGCATAAGCTTCGCCTATTTCTTTAAATTTAGCTTCGGCACCGGGTTCCTTATTGATATCTGGGTGATATTGCTTAGCAAGCTTACGAAAAGCTCTTTTTATTTCTTCATCTGAAGCATCTTTTGAGACGCCTAATGTTTCATAATAATCCTTTTTACTACTCATATAAACTCCTTAGTTCGGATAGTCTTTTTTCGAAGACTTTAAATACATCGTCATATAATTTACAGTCCATCATATCAACGCCTGCTACTTTAAGAGAACTAACTGGATCTTTTGTACTACCTAAGCTTAAAAACTTAATATAGTTTTCTAATGCACCTTTCTTTTTATTTATTAACATGTCAGCAATTTTAATTGCGGCTGCATAACCAGTAGCATATTGATAAACATAAAAATTATAATAAAAATGAGGAATTCTAAAACATTCATATTTTATTTGTTCATCAACATTTACTCCTTTACCAAAATATTTTTGATTTAATTTAAAGTACTCACTAGTAAGTACGTCCTTAGTTAATACCTCACCATTTGCCTCGAGAGTATGAATTTTATCTTCATATTCCGCAAACATTGTTTGTCTTACGATAGTTGCTTTAAATCTTTGCAAAATTTGATCAAGTAAATATTTCTTTTCTTCTTTATCATTACTATTTTTTAAAATATAATCAGTTAAAATAATTTCATTTACTTGACTTGCAACTTCGGCAACAAAAATTGAATAATTATAGTTTTGATAAGCTTGATTTGTTTGCGCATAATAGTAATGCATAGCGTGCCCAAGTTCATGAGCAATTGTCGAAATATCATTAAGTTTTCCTTCGAAGCTACATACTACATAAGGATGAGTATCATAAGCGCATGTGCAATATGCTCCACTTCTTTTACTATCGAAAATCCTACTATCAATCCAATTATTAGCAAATGCCTTTTTTAAAACATTTAAATAATCCTTACCCATAACATTAAGAGAATCAAGTATGATATTCTTAGCTTCCTCAAAAGTATATTTTTTATTATATTCTTTAGTAAGACTTGCAAATGTATCATAAATATGAAAATCAGTTATACCTAATATTTTCTTTTTTAATTCATAAAACTTATAAAAAATGGGAAGATTTTTTGTTACTCCTGTAATTAAGTTATCATAAATACTATCTTTGACATCATTATGAAATAAACTTAAACTTCTAGCACTTTTAAAGTTTCTAATTTTCGCAATTTTATTGTTATTCATAACTTCGGTAGCAAGTATTGCTCCAAAAGTATTTTCATGTTTTTTAAATTCATTATATAATTTATCAAAAACATTTTTACGAATATCTCTATTTGTACTTTCTAAGTAAGTAGAATAATTGGAATTTGTTAAATGAACTCCTTTACCATTTTCATCTTTTATAAATCCATAATCTAAATCAGTATTAATTAAAAGTTCTGATATTTCTTCCGGTCTTTGATAAGTCGAAGATAAAATACTAATAATTCTTTCTTCTTCTTTGCTCTTTATTAATTTCTTTTCTTTGAAAATATTTTT
The DNA here is from genome assembly GCA_017544165.1 of Bacilli bacterium. Lineage (GTDB taxonomy): Bacteria > Bacillota_I > Bacilli_A > RF39 > UBA660 > UBA6448. The sequence continues at coordinate 82,106 of JAFYER010000008.1, read as the reverse complement.
AATATTTAATTTATACTCTTTTAGTTTAGGATTTTCTTTTAAATATTCTTCGAATAAAGAATAATCATTGGAAAGTATTTCAGGAATAACAAAAGATGTTTTTTCCGTTAATTCATTAAATAGGTTAATCACCTTTCCATAATATCCTTGATATTTTTCATTTTTTAAATCTAAATCACTATTTATGTGAGCATAGAGATATAATCTTTCTAAATTACGTGATACCTTCGTATCAAATGTTAAAAATTCATATAAAATATCTCCATTATCAAAAAGATGTCCTTCATATTTATGATATTTTTTTATAAGATTTGTTACTTTTTTTAAATCTTTTAAAAATAATTCATCTGATTTATATAATTCACTCAAGTTTATTTGACTTTGCATTTTAATCCTTTCTTATAAATATTAATTAGGTTCTAGCAAAAGCTAGAACCTAATATGTAAGCTTTATTATTAATTTTTTTCTTCGTATGTAGCTTCCTCAGCATCATCGTCATCATCTTTTTTTGATGTTTCAGAATTTGCCTCAGCATTTTCTTTAGCACCTTGTTCATATACTTTAGCAGCAAGTTCCATTGCTTTTTTATTAAGTTTTTCAGTTTTATCCTTAATATCATCAATGTCATCGCCTTTTAAAGCTTCCTCAAGGTCTTCTTTTAATTTTAAAGCTTCTTCTTTATCTTTTTCATCGACTTTGTCGCCTAGATCTTCTAGAGCACGATCAGTAGCTAGAATCATTGAATCAGCTTCATTTCTTGCATCACTTTCAGCCTTTTTCTTTTCATCTGCTTCTTTATTAGCTTCAGCTTCTTTTACCATCTTATCAATTTCTTCATCAGATAGAGATGTTGATGATGTAATAGTTATACTTTGCTCTTTATTTGTTCCTAAATCTTTAGCAGTTACATTTACGATACCATTAGCATCGATATCAAATTTAACTTCAATTTGAGGAACTCCACGTCTAGCAGGCGGAATATTTGTAAGTTGGAAGTTGCCAAGTGTCTTGTTATCAGAAGCCATTGGTCTTTCACCTTGTAATACATGAATATCTACCGCAGGTTGATTATCAGCAGCTGTTGAAAATACTTGAGATTTACTTGTTGGAATAGTTGTATTTCTTGGGATTAATACGGTCATAACATTACCAAGGGTTTCAATACCAAGTGAAAGTGGTGTTACATCAAGTAAGACGATATCATTTACTTCCCCAGTAAGAACGCCACCTTGGATAGCAGCACCCATGGCTACAACTTCATCAGGGTTAACTGATTTGTTAGGTTCCTTTCCAAGTTCTTTTTTAACAAGTTCTTGAATATAAGGAATTCTAGTTGAACCACCGACTAAAATAACTTTATCAATATCACTAGTTTTTAATTTAGCATCTTTTAGAGCTTTACGTACTGGTTCAAGAGTTGAATCAAATAAATCTTTACATAAATCTTCAAATTTAGCTTTTGAAAGTTCCATTTCTAAATGAAGTGGTTCTTTATCATCATTTTGGGTAATAAATGGTAATGAAATTTGAGCCATTGTCATACCAGATAAGTCTTTCTTAGCTTTTTCAGCAGCATCCTTAATTCTTTGCATAGCCATAGCATCTTTTGACAGATCAACGCCGTTTTCTTTTTTAAATTCTTTTACTAAGTAATCAGATACTCTTTCATCGAAGTCATCTCCACCTAAATGGTTATTACCTGATGTTGATTTAACTTCAAATACACCATCACCTAGTTCAAGAATTGAAACATCAAATGTACCACCACCTAAGTCGTAAACTAAGATAGTTTGTAATTCATCTTGTTTATCAAGACCATATGCAAGAGCAGCAGCAGTTGGTTCATTAATAATTCTTTCTACTTCAAGACCTGCAATTTTACCAGCATTTTTAGTAGCTTGTCTTTGGGCATCGTTAAAGTACGCAGGAACTGTAATAACAGCTTTTGTTACTTTTTCGCCTAAATAGCTTTCAGCATCTTTTTTAAGTTTAGCTAATATTTTAGCACTAATTTCCTCGGGAGTATAACTCTTACCATTAGCCTCAACTTTTTCTTTGGTTCCCATTTTTCTTTTAATCGAAGCAATTGTATTTTTTACATTTGTTACAGCTTGTCTTTTAGCTGTTTCTCCGACCAATTCATCGTCTTTTTTAAAAGCGACTACTGAGGGAGTTGTACGATTACCTTCGGCATTGGGAATAACCTTAGGTTCTCCACCCTCTAAAACTGCGACACAACTATTTGTTGTACCTAAATCTATACCTATAATTTTACTCATTTTTTATCATCCTTTCTTCTTTTTAAAATCATTGGTTCTTCATCTTCTGGTTTTCTTAAAACCTCAGATACTTTTTTCTTAACATATTCTTGTTCTTCAGGTGAAAGTGTTAAAAGTCTAAATTGAAAATTCGTACTAGTTATTTCAATAAATGCATCTTGTTTACTTTTATCTGTAATCGTATATGATTTCATAATATCTGCATATGTATGAAAAATAACATCCTGTACCTTACTATTATTAGCAAACTTTAAATCATCTTCATCAAAATCTAAAGAATAGCCACTTAAGCCTAATGAAGCGCTTAACATAAGCGGCATTGCTAATAACCTATCTAATTTTTTCTTTTTATTCATTAACTTTCACCATAGCTACACGGATAACTTTATCGTTATACATATAACCCTTTTGCATAACGTCAACAACAACGTTTTGCTCTTCTTCCATAATACTAGTGGTCATGATAGCTTCCATAGTATTAGGATCAAACTCTTTACCTAAAGCTTCGATTTCATGAACACCCATATTATTAAGTAGACTAAGAAGCGATGTATAAATCATCTTAAATCCTGCTAGAAATTTAGAAAGCTCATCAGTTAAATTATCATCATCAAGAGCAATGGCTCTTTCAAAATTATCAAGTATTGGTAATAATTCTTTGATAAGTTTTTCACCATCATACTTATAGATATTAGCTTTTTCTTCATTAAAACGACGATTCATGTTTTGCATCTCAGCTGTAAGTCTTAAAACTTTATCCATAAGTTCAGCTTTTTCTTTATTCAATTTTTCTATTTCAGGATTAGGTTTTTTGGCCTTTTTAATAACCTTTTTTACTTTTTTAGCATGTTCTTCTTTCACTATTTACCATCCTTCTTTTTAATTTCCTCAAGAGCGTAATCTAAAAGACTCATAACTCTTGCATATTCCATTCTTTTTGGTCCGATTATGGCTATTGTTCCGGTTTGCCCATTAATATCATACTTTCTTTTGATGACAGTCGTATTATTATCGACATCGGAATCTTCACCAATATAAATGTTTATGTCATCACTATCTTTTTCAATTGTATGTTTCATAAACTTTTCATCATCTAACTTATAAGCAATTTTTTTAATTGACTCACTATCACTATATTCTGGTTGCTCTAATATTTTAACCCGACCATGAGTTGTAAAGTCACTATGATTATCAGCAGCAAAGTCATTAAATGCATTATAAAAGATGTTATATACTGCTTCATACTCTCTTATTTGATTTGCTATAACTGGCTTAATCTCGAGTTCTAACCTTTTAGCAACTTCATTTATCGGAGTACCAATCAGCATCTTATTAATTATTTCACTTGTTTTAATTAATTCCTTAATATCGGTGTTATCAGGAAGCGTAAATTGCTTATTTTCGACAATACCTTTATCGGATACTACAAGAGCAACTATTTTTCCATCTTCGATAGGAATTACACTTACTTGCTTTAAATGATTATCTGATGCCTTATTTCCTAATACGATGGAAGCATAGTTAGTAAGATCACTAATTATTTCCATACATTTATTGATAGCATCGGATAATACTAAATCATGGTTTTTAACGATTGTTTGAAGTTTTAACATATCACTACCAGTAAGCTTTTCTGGTTCCATCAAGTTATCGACATAATATTTATATCCAAGTTCACTAGGAACACGACCTGAGGAAATGTGATTTTTCTCAATATAACCTAGACTTTCTAAAACAGCCATTTCATTACGAATTGTTGCACTTGAACAATGAAATTTTTGGCACAATGCTTTGCTACCAACGGGCTTTATTGTTTTAACGTAAGTCTCGACAATTGCCTTAAGTAGATTTTCTTGGCGTTTATCCATAACATAACCTTTCTAGCACTTTCTTTATCAAAGTGCTAACATTATTATATTATGCAAATTAGCACTTGTCAATGCATAAGTGCTAACAATTCTTGTAAAAAAAACAATTCACCATAATAGTGAATTATTTTATCTTTTACCAATCTTGAAAAACCTTATTTATTTCGTCAGTATACTTTGTTGGTTCATAAACTGCACCTGCAAACCATACTTCACCAGTATCTTTATCCCTTATTATATATAAATATGGATTATCAAATGTTAAATCTATTTCTATTACTGGAATATCAAAATAGTAATCAAATTCTAATGCTGCAGCCCCCTTGCCGCCAAGAGTAGTTGCTGCTGCGGCTTTAATGCCATCATTTGAAAAATTAATATTAGCTTTATGTTTTGCACTAGCAATATATGATGGTGCACTAGTCATTTTTGATAAATTTGCTTTTTCTACATCAAAGGCGTCTTTAATACCCATGGTTTTAAGATCTTCAAGTAAATCTAACTCATATTCATATTCAAAAATAGGAATTCTTCCATGAACATATGTTAAATATCCATCTTCAAAACTATTTAAATCAAGCGTTTTAAGACTTGAAATTAATGTATTAACCTTAGTAGCATCTATATTCTTTATGTAATCAGTCAAAGATACATTTTTTGGCATAATGCCCACATATTGTAAGGTCTTATTGTTATACGTTTTTAAATCTTTTGCAAAAACTTTAATATCATCATTATTATAGAATAAAAAGTCTGTTGAACTACTTGTTTTTTTATAGTTTGATTTTAATTCTTCAATAAAGGTGTCAATATTGAAACGTTCATCTTCACCATATTCTTCTACAAACTTTTCGTATTCAGTTTGAACTGTACTTCTAATATTCTCTTCTCCAAGTTCACTAATGATATCATATTTGTTAGCAACAGCTGCCAATTCAACCGTTGCAGCTTTAAAATCTCCATCAAAATCAATAGAACGATATCCAGAGCTAGCAAGAGCTGAAACATAAAAACCAGTAGTTTTATCATCATCGCCTAAATTAACAGATGCATGATCAAGTTGGAAATAATAATCATCATTTAATTTTTGAATCTTGTTAACCCATTCCATATCAATAGCTAAAGCATTTACTAAGAAATAATCATATTCAGATATACTTTCATCAAACATTTCGTCAATTAATTTAAGTGTTTTATCTTTAATCCAGCTATTTAATGTATCCGGATTTTCAAATGAATCATATTTTACCTCAGCACTATATTTACTTTTTAAAGTATCAACATAACTACTCAATATTTTTTCTTTATAGTCATTTTTAATAAACATAGCATTAGCAAAACTCATGTTTGCACTGTTAGGATACGTATAAACTTTATAATCGCCAAGAATTGCATCAAGTTGAACTTTAGTATCACCATCAGCAGCTTCATCTAACATATATAACGCATATTTGATAGAAAGTGGACTATATACTTTGTTTTTGCCATTATTCTCAATTTGCATAAATGCTATGTCAAAATCATTAAGTCCGTTACCATTAAGGCGATAACTTGCTTTTAACTCTACTGGTGTAGTGTTTGTTGTGTTTGTAGTATTATTTGTAACATTCTTGTTACCAAATAAAGAATCCTTAAAGAAATATAATGCTACTCCTCCAGCAATTAATAAGCAAATAATAATCAGTACTATAGCAGTTCCTGAAGAACTTTTTTTAGGCTTATCATTATTTGGCACACTATTAATCTCCGGACTAATATTCATATTTTGTCCTAGTTCAACGTTTTGATTTAATCCCATATTTTGATTCACATCAACGTTTGGATTTATTTCAATGTTTTGATTTTCATTATTCATTTTATCAACCTACCTTATTGTTAATTTAATTATATCATTATTTTTCAAAAAAAAGCAGAAAAAAACGTCAAGTTAATTTCTTGACGTTAATATTATTCTTCGACATCTAGTTTGATATCTTCTTTTTCTGGTTCAACTGTATCCTCAGTTTCATCCATTAATGTATTTTCAAGAGCATCAGCCGCATCATCAACTAAGAATTGTTTTTCTAAAGCAATGTCAACATTTGCATATTCAGAAGCTCCAGTACCAGCCGGAATTAATTTACCAATGATAACATTTTCTTTTAATCCCTTTAAGTAATCAATCTTACCTTTAATAGCAGCATCAGTAAGAACTCTTGTAGTCTCTTGGAATGATGCAGCAGATAAGAATGAATCTGTTTCAAGTGATGATTTAGTAATACCAAGCATAATTGGATTGCCCTTCGCAGGAACACCACCATTTAAAAGTACTGGTTTGTTTCCTTCGATAAATGCCTTCATTGAAACAGTTAAACCTTCGACAAATTCCGTATCACCAGGATCAACAATCTTCATCTTGTTAATCATTCTCTTAACAATAATTTCAATATGTTTATCATTGATATCAACACCTTGAAGTTTATACACACTTTGAATTTCCTTTAAGATGTATTCTTGCGCTGTAAGTGGATCTGTAACAGCAAGTAATTCTTTTGGAGCAATAACACCTTCGGTTAGTTTATCACCCGCATTTACTTCATCGCCAACCGCAACTCTTAATTTCATATTGTAATTAGTTGTATGCTCACGAGCACCAGCTTCATTTTCAACAGTTATAACATATTTACCATTATTATCATTAATTAAAGTAACTTTACCGGAAATCTCCGCAATTGTTGCTTTATATTTAGGAGTTCTAGCTTCGAATAATTCTTCGACTCTTGGAAGACCTTGTGTAATATCTTCAGAAGAAGCTACACCACCGGTATGGAATGTACGCATTGTAAGTTGGGTACCTGGTTCACCAACAGATTGAGCAGCCATGACACCAACAGCTTCGCCTGTTTCAACTAAGTTACCAGTAGCAAGGTTACGTCCATAACACTTTTGACATACGCCGCCATCAGCCTTACAAGTTAAAGCACTTCTGATTTCAACTTTAGTAATACCAGCTTTTTTAATCTTTGAACAAATATTTTCCGTAATCATTTCACCAGCTTCAAGAATAACTTCCTTAGTTTCAGGATTAATAATCTTTTTAGCGGAGAATCTACCTAAAATACGTTCTTCAAGCGGCTCGATAACAGAACCATCTTTTTCATTGATTAAATCTTTAACTACAACTCCTTGGATTGAACCACAGTCGTATTCTCTTACAATAATATCTTGTGCAACATCGACAAGTCTTCTTGTCAAATAACCAGAGTCAGCTGTCTTTAGTGCTGTATCAGCAGCACCTTTTCTAGTACCATGGCTTGATAAGAAGAATTCTGATACTCCAAGACCTTCCATAAAGCATGAAAGAATTGGAATTTCAACGGTTTCACCATTCGGTTTAGCCATAAGTCCACGCATACCAGCAAGTTGAGTAAAGTTAGAAATCTCACCACGAGCTCCAGAGTTCATCATCATAAAGATTGGGTTATCGTAATCGTCTGTACTAATCTTTTTAAGTTCATTTTTAACTTTATCAGTAGCAGCAGCCCAATTATTAATTACTTCTTGATATCTTTCACTTTCGGTAATTAAACCTTTACGATATTGTTTATTAATCTTTTCAACATTTGCTTCAGCTTCGGCAACAATTTCTGCCTTTTTATCAGTAGTCTTAATATCAGCATAAGATACTGTAATACCAGCGATTGTTGAATATTTAAATCCTTGATCTTTTAATTTATCTAGGAATATTGAAGTCTCAGTTGTCTTATATCTTTTGAACACTTGCGCAATAAGGCTCTTTAATGTTCCCTTGACAAACGGATTAACTAAAGGCATCTTCTTAACTTCCTCAGGAATATTAGAACCCTTAGGTAGGAAATATTTCATTGGCGTAATACCTTCGATATTATCCTTTGTATTGTCATTAACAAATGGGAATGAGTCAGGTAAAATTTCATTAAACTTAATCTTACCTACTGTTGTAACTAAATACATATCTTGTTGTTCTTCAGTAAATAATTTATGTTTGAAACTACCTGCGGGAACAACAATTCTTGTATGAAGGGTTATTTCTCTTCTTTCATAAGCCATTAAAGCTTCATTAGGATCTTTAAATACCCTAGCTTCCCCTTCTTCGCCAGCTTTTTCAATTGTTAAATAGCAGTTACCTAATACCATATCTTGTGATGGTGTAACGATTGGTTTGCCATCTTTAGGGTTAAGGATGTTATTAGCACCTAACATCAAAAGTCTAGCTTCAGCTTTAGCTTCTTCAGAAAGAGGAACGTGGACAGCCATTTGGTCACCATCGAAGTCAGCATTAAATGCTGCACATACAAGTGGGTGAAGACGAATAGCTTTACCACCAATTAATTTAGGTTCGAATGCTTGAATACCAAGTCTATGGAGAGTTGGCGCACGGTTTAATAATACTGGATGTTCAGTAATAACATCTTCAACAATATCCCATACGCTCTCATCACGCGCTTCGATTAATTTCTTAGCACCCTTGATATTGTGAGCAAGACCTCTTTCAACAATTCCATTAATTACATGTGGTTTAAATAATTCAAGAGCCATTTCTTTTGGAAGACCACATTGGTACATCTTAAGTGATGGACCAACAACAATAACGGAACGTCCTGAATAGTCAACACGTTTTCCAAGTAAGTTTTGACGGAAACGGCCTTGTTTTCCTTTTAACATTGAAGATAAACTCTTAAGTGGTCTATTAGATGCTGAAGTAATACTTCTTCCTCTTCGACCATTATCTAAAAGGGAATCTACAGCTTCTTGAAGCATTCTTTTTTCATTTTGAACAATGATTGAAGGAGCTCCAAGTTCAAGTAGTTTCTTTAAACGATTATTTCTATTAATTATACGACGATATAAGTCATTTAAATCTGATGTTGCAAATCTTCCACCATCTAGTTGAATCATTGGACGAAGTTCAGGTGGAATAACAGGTAGTACTTCAAGAACCATCCATTCAGGACGATTACCACTCTCTAAGAAAGATACTAAGCAATCAAGTCTTTTAACAAGACGAATTCTCTTTTGACCTGTTGTATTTTCAAGTTCTGTGCGAACAGCTTCAACTTCTTTTTCAAGATCAACTTGTTTTAAAAGTTCACGAATAGCTTCCGCACCCATACCTACTTTAAATGAATTACCATATTTTTCATATAGCATCCGATATTCTTTATCAGATAATGTTTGTTTAGCTTCAAGTGGTGCATTTCCTGGATCTATTACTACATAACTTACAAAGTATAAAACTTCTTCAAGGTCTCTTGGAGACATATCCAAAACAAGACCCATTTTTGAAGGTACACCCTTAAAGAACCAGATGTGAGAGCAAGGAGCAGCAAGTTCAATGTGCCCCATTCTTTCTCTTCTTACCTTTGATAGTGTTACTTCAACACCACAACGATCACATATAATATTTTTATATCTTAATCTTTTATATTTACCGCAACTACATTCAAAGTCTTTAGTAGGACCAAATATTTTTTCGCAAAATAATCCGTCTCTTTCAGGTTTTAATGTACGGTAATTGATAGTCTCAGGTTTTTTTACTTCACCGTAAGACCAACTTCTTATTTTTTCAGGAGAGGCAATCGATACTCTAATACCTTTAAAATTACTAACATCTATCATTATAGATCACCTTCTTCCTCATCCATACCATCTAAGACATCTGGAAATTCCAAATCATCGAAATCGACTTCATCGTCTTCCTCATCTTCGTAAGGTTCTTCTTCAGGAACATCCTCAGGTTCTGGAACTTCTGGAGTATCCATATCCTTTGTCAAATCGATTTCATCAATTCGAAGTGCTCCTTCATTTTCATCACTTTCTTCGATTTCCTTAAATGATACGATTTCATCATCATTATTTAATACTTCGACATCAAGGCCTAATGCTTGAAATTCTTTAACAAGTACTCTAAAGCTTTCTGGAACGCCTGCTTGATTGACAAGTTTTCCTTTAACTAAAGCTTCATATACCTTAACACGACCAACAATGTCATCAGCTTTAACTGTAAGTATTTCTTGAAGAACATGCGCAGCACCATATGCATAAAGTGCCCAAACTTCCATTTCTCCAAAACGTTGACCACCAAATTGAGCTTTACCTCCAAGTGGTTGTTGAGTAACTAAACTATATGGACCAGTTGCTCTTGCATGTAATTTATCATCAACCATGTGGTGTAGTTTAATCATATACATGACACCAACAGAAATTGGATGATCAAAAGCCTCACCAGTACGTCCATCATGTAAAATCATCTTACCATCAGGGCTCATACCAGCTTCTTTCATTTCTTCACTGATATCTTCCCATGTAGCAGAGTCAAATACTGGAGTTGCATAATGTACACCTAGCTTTTTACCAGCCATCCCTAAGTGAATTTCAAGGATTTGACCGATGTTCATACGAGATGGAACACCAAGTGGATTAAGCATGATATCAACAGGACGACCATCTGGCATGTATGGCATATCTTCCTCAGGTAAAACAAGAGAAATAACACCTTTGTTACCATGACGACCAGACATCTTGTCACCAACTTGAATCTTACGTTTTTGAATAATATATACTCTTATAATTTTTGATACCCCAGCAGGAAGTTCATCTGAATTTTCCTTAGTGTATATCTTAATGTCGTGAACAATACCATCAGCACCATGCTCAACACGCAAAGATGTATCTCTTACTTCCCTAGTCTTTTCACCAAAGATAGCATGTAAAAGTTTTTCTTCACTAGTAAGCTCTTGAACACCTTTTGGTGTAACTTTACCAACTAGAATATCACCTTCATGAACCTCGGTACCAATATGAACAATACCATCAGCATCTAAGTTCTTACGAGCATCTTCTCCAATATTTGGAATATCTCTTGTAATTTCCTCTGGACCTAATTTAGTATCACGGCACTCGATATCATAGTGTGATATATGAAGTGATGTATAAACATCATCTTTTACTAATCTTTCATTTAATATTACGGCATCCTCATAGTTATAACCTTCATAAGTCATGAATGCAACAGTCATATTCTTACCTAAGGCAAGTTCTCCACCATTACATGAAGGACCGTCTGCTATTACTTGACCTTTATGAACTTTATCGCCAGCTTTAACAAGTGGACGATGGTTAACACAAGTAGAGGCATTACTTCTTTCAAAATTAGCTAAATAATATGTATCTTTACTATTTGCTACTTTAATAACAATCTTTTTGCTATCAGCATAGTCAACTACACCATCAGCTTTAGCTACAATACAGCTACCTGAAGATGCAGCAGCAATATATTCAACACCAGTTCCAACAATTGGAGCTTCAGTTTGAAGTAGTGGTACTGCTTGACGTTGCATGTTAGCACCCATTAGTGTACGACGAGCATCATCGAATTCCAAGAATGGAATACAGCTAGTTGTAACAGATACAACTTGGCTTGGAGCTACATCGACATAATCGACTTCTTCACGTTTAACTAAAACGTTATCGCCATTAACACGAACGATTACTTCATCTTCGACAATACGTTTTTTATCATCAAGTTTAACTGTTGCTTGAGATATGTAGAAGTCTGCTTCTTCATCAGCAGTCATATAAATTATTTCATCTTGAACTACACCATCTTTAACTTTATGATATGGTGTCATAATAAAGCCGTAGTCATTAATCTTAGCATAACCAGCAAGGGATGTGATAAGACCAATGTTCTGACCTTCTGGTGATTCAATTGGACAAATACGACCATAGTGAGATGAGTTAACATCACGTACTTCCATACCAGCACGTTCTCTTGAAAGACCTCCTGGCCCTAGAGATGATAGACGTCGTTTATCAGTAAGCTCAGCAATTGGGTTTACTTGATCCATAAACTTAGAAAGTTGTGATGAACCAAAGAATTCTTTTAATATTGCTGTAACAGGACGAATGTTAATTAGAGATTTTGGGGTAACCGTCTCAATTTCTTGAGTAGTCATTCTTTCTCTAATTACTCTTTCCATACGAGCCATACCAGTTCTAAATTGGTTTTCAATAAGTTCACCAACTTGACGAACACGTCTATTTCCTAAATGGTCAATTTCATCTTCATTACCAATATTATAATGTAAACCAATATAATAAGATAAAGATGCATATACATCAGGAATAGTAAGTCTTTTTTCCTCAACTGATGTATCAACACCAATTAAGTTAATAACTGTCTTACCATCTAATTTATCGTATACTTTAAGAGTTTGAATCATCTTATAATCATCAAGCTCTTCATTGATTGTAGCTTCTTTTTTATTAAATCCGTCAGCAAAAACAGGTTTTAATTCCTCAAGTAAGGCTTTAGTAATAACATCGCCTTTCTTAGCATAAACCTTTCTACCGACCTTAATATCTTCAGCTAAAGTGCAACCTAAAATTCTTTCAGTTACATTTAACTTCTTATTAAATTTATAACGACCAACCTTAGCAAGATCATAACGGAAACGATCAAAGAATCTAGTTATCAATTGGTTCTTTGATGAATCAAGAGTTGCAGGTTCTCCTGGTCTTAATTTTTCATAGATTTCAAGTAACGCTTCATCAGTATTATTTGTAGAATCCTTTTCTAAAGTATTTTGAATATAAGGATTGTCTCCGAATAATTCAATAATCTCTTCATCCGTAGATAAACCAAGTGCTCTTAAAAATGTTGTAACTGCAACTTTTCTAGTACGATCAATACGAACATATAAAACATCCTTAGCATCTGTTTCATATTCTAGCCAAGTTCCTTTGTTCGGAATAATTTCTCCACTAATAATACGACGACCATTTTTGTCTATTTCTCTTTTGAAATAAACAGATGGACTTCTTACAAGTTGAGAAACAATTACTCTTTCAGCACCATTTATGATAAATGTTCCAGCATCTGTCATAAGTGGCATATCGCCTAGGAATATCTCTTGTTCCTTTACTTCACCTGTCTCATGAATGAATAGTCTTGCTTGAACCTTTAAAGGTGCAGCATAGTTAACCATTCTTTCCTTTGCTTCCTTTATAGAATATCTTGGTTCATCAAAAGAATAATCTCCAAATTCTAGAGATATGTTACCAGTAAAACTTTCAACTGGAAAAAGATCCTCAAAAGTCTCTTTGATTCCAACTTCTAAAAAGTTTTGATAACTCTTTTTTTGAATTTCTAAAAGGTCGGCAAGTTCAAGTGTGTTTTTCGATTTTGCGAAATTTCTTCTTTCGCGATAGTCTCCAAATTTTTCTTTTTTATAAGCCACGATCTCACCCCATCATCAATTTTTTAGACTACATCTTATATTTATAAAAATAAACACGTCAGCAATTTATAATTTTAGCAGTTTTTATGCAGTATTGTCAATACTTTTACAGCAAAAGATATAAAATCCTTTACTTTTTTCCATTATTTCCACCACATAGTATTCCTCTAAGGTTTTTTCAATACTTTTAGCCCCTTGATCTTTACGTAAAACATACCATAAAGTACCATCTTTATTTAAATGCTCTTTAGCTCCAATTAAAATGTCTAAAAGTACTTTTTTACCGGCTCGGACCGGTGGATTTGTAATTATATAATCGTATTTAGAGGAAACATTTTCATAAGCATTACTTTCAATAATTTTGCCTACTACTTTATTCTTATCCAAATTCATTTTAGCTAAATGTAATGCTCTTTTGTTGACATCTACTAAAGTTACATTAGAATCAAGTAATTTACCTGCTGTAATGCCAATAAATCCATAACCGCATCCAACATCAAGTACACTACCAGATATTGGTTTGCTTTTCATAAAAGTTTCTACCAAAAGGCGTGAACCATAATCAATATGTGATTTACTAAAAACACCATTATCACTCAAAAAAACAAAATCAATTCCATTATATGCATAATTGATTTCTTTTATTTCACTTTTTAAATTTTGATTATTGGTAAAATAATGGTCCATTAAATCCCTTTTCTTTTAAATAAGTACTTTCATTATATAAAAAAGCTAAAACATAGTCAATATAAATACTTAATAAAGGTTATATTAATTCATACTCCCTTATGGCTATTCTAGGATCTGAACAATACTCAATTACAAATTTATTTTCTTTTTTACAAATTATTATTCCTATTGTATTGGTATGATTTATTTCTTTAATATTTTTATCTACATAATTCATATATTTTTGAACTTGCGAGATGTACTCTACTTTAAACTCTGTTACTTTTAGTTCTATAACTACATAAGAATTATATTTTATATTAAAAAGGAGTAAATCTATATAATTATTTCTATCGCCTATTTTTATCTTATATTCGCTTTTAATATAAGTAAAACCTACACCAAGTTCTTCTAAAAAAGTATCAATATCTTCAAGTATTAAAGTTTTTAATGCTTTTTCTGTTACCACTTCTAAGTTATGTTTATTTTTAATTAGGATTGGATTTGGAACAAAGTCATTTATTTCTACTTTTTCTTTTGAATGTAATTTTTCTCTAGTTTCCTTTGGTAATCTTTCGTATTCATTAGATTTTATCTTTTCTCTTAATTGCCTAATAGATAAATTATGTTGCTCAATTAAATTGACATAGTAACTTATTTTGTCAAAATCATCAAAGACCAAAATCTCATCATAATGGCTCCATGATAATTTTGCCGACACTGTCGGCACTTTTTTATTAGATGCATACTTATAAAATTTCAACATTTTATAGAGCAGTCTTATACTATAATTTTTATTTAATTCTCTTTTTAATTTTTTAGAATAATCCTTTATTATTCCTTCCCCATAATGTTTACCTGCTTCACTTAGCATTTTTCCCACAATGTAATAAGTGTTTATGTCACTTTTATTTTTGCTATAGTCTTTAACCCTTTTGTATACTTCATTACTTATCAAAAGGCTTTTTATTTGTTCATAATAATTCATAATCTCTCCTTTCACCCTTATATATACAAGATTTTTATCTAATTTCCTTTTTTGATATAAATTTGTTAAAAAATAATTAGCATTTTTATACCAATTCATACTCTCTTATAGCTATTCTAGGATCTGAACAATACTCAATTACAAATTTATTTTCTTTTTTACAAATCATTATTCCTATTGTATTGGTATGATTTATTTCTTTAATATTTTTATCTACATAATTCATATATTTTTGAACTTGGGAAATATATTCAGCTTTAAATTCTATTACTTTTAATTCAATCACTACAAAACAATTATATTTATAATTAAAAAGGAGTAAATCTATATAATTATTTCTATCGCCTATTTTTATCTTATATTCGCTTTTAATATAAGTAAAACCTACACCAAGTTCTTCTAAAAAAGTATCAATATCTTCGAGTATTAAAGTTTTTAATGCTTTTTCTGTTACTATTTCCATGTTATTTTTATTTTTAATTAGAATTGGATTAGGTATAAAATCATTTATTTCTGCTTTTTCTTTTGATTGTAATTTTTCTTTAGTTTCCTTTGGTAATCTTTCGTATTCATTAGATTTTATCTTTTCTCTTAATTTTCTAATAGATAGGTTTAAAACTATGGCTGTTTCTATGTAATAATTAATTTTGTTAAATTCATCAAACCATATTAATTCACAATAATGAGAATATGACAATTTGTCCGACAGTGTCGGACATTTTGAAAAAACTTCATAAAACCTTCGCATATATCTTAATCTTGATTGAGTATATCCTTTACCTAGTTCATTTGTTAGTTTTATTGAATACTTTTTTATTATTCCTTCCCCATAATGTTTACCTGCTTCACTTAGCATTTTTCCCACAATATAATATGTGTCTAAGTCGTTTTTATTTTTGCTATAGTCTTTAACCCTTTTGTATACTTCATTACTTATCAAAAGGCTTTTTATTTGTTCATAATAATTCATAATTTCTCCTTTCACCCTTATATATACAAGATTTTTATCTAATTTCCTTTTTTTTGATATAAATTTGTTAAAAAAAGTTTTCGGAGATAAAAAAATAGCTAATCAAATGATTAACTATTTTTCATATACACTAACCTTTTTCTTATCGCGGCCTAGTCTTTCATATTTAACTATGCCACTTACTTTTGCAAAAAGGGTATGATCTTTACCCATGCCAACATTTGTGCCTGGATAAATCTTTGTTCCTCTTTGACGATAGATAATGCTTCCGGCATTACACTTTTCACCATCAGATAATTTTGCACCAAGTCTACGACCAGCTGAATCACGATTGTTCTTAGTAGAACCTTGTGCTTTAACGTGGGCAAAACGTTGAATATTTAATTTTATAAACATTTTTAATTCTCCTTTACATTAATATTTTTAGGATAATCTTCTTCGAGAGACTTAAGTAAATCTATCATATTATCAATAAGCAATTTTACTATTTCATCTTCTTTTAAAATTGTTATTGTCATAATATCTTTATCTTCAAAATCTATTACTGAAGAAGAATATCTTTCAAGGGCATTAACCGTAGTATATACAACACTTGATACACTTGCACACACAATGTCTTTGCCATAATCTGCACTATTTGCATGACCACAAATAGTTATAATATTATCTTTTTTATTAACTTTTATCATTATTAACCATTAATCTTTTTTATTTCAACTAAAGTATATGGTTGTCTATGTCCTTGAGTCTTACGATATTTCTTCTTTGGACGATATTTAAATACTCTTATCTTCTTAGCACGACCATTTTTAATTACTTCAGCTTCGATACTAGCACCTTTTACATAAGGGTTACCAGTTTTATCACCTGCGAATAATACTTCGTCAAATTTTACTTTACTTCCAGCTTCAGCATCAAGTTTTTCAATATAAACTTTGTCGCCTTCTTGAACATAGTATTGTTTTCCACCTGTTTTAAATATAGCTTTCATCATCTAACCTCCTTTATTATTAATAAGTCACACCTTTAAGGTAAGCAAACGCTTTTAAAAACCTTTTTAGAGTGGATGAAATGACTTAAAGCGATAATATCGTATCAAAAGATACCTTCTTTGTCAATCCATATAAAAAGCCTAAAGGGCAACGTACTTACCATTACGTTTAGCATTGAGCTACCTTCTTTAGGTCTTGCATTAATTATAATAATTACCTTTTGTTTTTGTCAATGGAAACATACTAACATTATATTTATTATCATCTAAAATTAAAACAAGATTTTTAATAAGTTTGACATCCTTATAATAATTATAAAAGGTATTTACAAGTAAATCTGCCAGTTGAATTCCAAAGTTAGTTTTTGAATCATAATATGTAACTGAAAAATCATAATCATAAAAACAAAATTCGGTTTTTAAATAGTTTTCAAGATTATTAAGTTCCCCGACTCTGATATTACGATTATCAATACTAATAATAAACTCTAGTTTTTTAAATCTTTTAAACTTAGGAATAATGACATCATTAAAAAGCACTTTAATGGCATAATTAAAAAAAATATTTGTTTCATATATTTCTTTTTTCATCTTCTTTTTATTAAAAACTTTACCTACAGAATAAAAAGATTTTATTTTTTGAACACTTTCAATAATATCTATCTTTTCACTCTCTAGCATGTCAGTAGCTTTAATTTCACAACTTAGCAAAAGGTTTCTATTTTTTTTCATTAAAAGATTAATTCTTTTATATGTAGATATTATTTTAAGGCGGTCTTTTTCACTTACAAGATAACCTCCGACTGCAAAAAATGGTGATTTACTATTTTTATGAATTGAACCACTTTCATCAAGATATATAAATACTTTCATTAAATTCCCCCATTAAAAAGAAAGATGTTATTATTCATCTTCCCTTAAAAACAATATAACACATTTTTCTAGTAATCAAAATAGTAATTGATTAAATATTCTTTATCACTTATCAGTTTACTATCAATCAAATAATAATACTTAACATCTTTTTGAAAATTTTCAATCTTTTCATTATTGCTTTTTACTCTCTTAAAGATTAGATTGTTATATAAACATCTTTCTAAAATAAATTTTTGACATATGATTTTTCTATTCTTTATTACTTCGATTGTCTTATAAATAAAAAGAGCTATAACTAAGTAATTGCTTAAAATGTATTTATAACTAAAAATAAGATAAATTATCAAAAAAAGAAATGAAGATATATAATAAAAATTAATTGATTTTCTAAAAGATAAAAAAAGACAAATAATTTCAAAAAGAATTTTTGAGCCATCCAAAGGAATAATTGGTAGTAAATTAAATAACATAATTGTTTGATTTATTTTTAAAAACATATAGTCAATATGTAATAGATGGCCTAATAAAGAAAGTATTAATTGAAAAGCAATTCCCATGATGGCTATCAAAAGATCATGAATAATTGGTGTATTAAGTGGTTTATCTAGCTTACTCATACCACCGAAAGGAAATATTTCAATACTTTTGATGTTATAACCTAGTATTATTGCTATAAATGCATGCCCTATTTCATGAAATAGAATAATAAATGTTACATATAATGCATATTTAATAAAGCCACATAGTAAAGCAATTAACAAAAGATATAAAGTGACATAATTAAATTTGATTTTGATATTCTTCATAAGAATAGAATTTGCCATCTTTAGTAATTAACATATAAAGTTTATTTTGAACTTCCCCTAAAATAGTATTCTCTTTGACATAGTCATACATTTTGACATTGATATTTTCAAGTGAGCTATACCAAATATCATAACCATTACTACCCTGGATAATTACAGTGTTGCCGAAACTATCTTTTGGGCCAATAAAAATGACTATTCCTTGGGTTAATGTCTTAACAGGATAATTACTATCCACATTAAAGACCATTCCATCTAAATATTTTTCATAGCTTGTTAATTCAACATTTTTAGATACTACTAACGCATCAGTTGGGTTAATTCCTTTGATATTTTGATAAGCTTTTTTAAATTTAGCAAAATTAAATGTATCTTCAAAAACATATTTTTTAAATTTGTTTAAATTATTATCACTTAACGATGTATATATTAAACTACAAAGCACGATAATTATTACTATCATTATTTTCGTTAAAAATTTACTAAATTTCTTACGAGTATTTGGCTTATTTAAATACTGCTTTAATAGTTTCTCTTCCATATTTTCACCAGTTAATTATATGATTTTTATTTAATACTATGAATATAACTTGTAATAAAAAACTATCTAAAAGGACTGTCTTAAAAAAAATTAGGGAAAATAAAATAAAGATCAAAATATTAAATACATAATAGTTTTTAATATATTTAGAAATAAGATAACCTATTATCAAAAAAACAGTTATGAAACCATGTGAAAAGGCAATAATAAAGTCAATAATTAGGCCATATAAAATAATCTTATAGATGTTCTTACTATTTAAAACATTTAAAAAAAAGACTGTATTATAGGAACTAAAAATATCTATTAGAATCATTTATCACCTATTACTAAAACTTCCTCAGGGATTATTTCATTGTTGAAAAAAGATATTTCAAAGCTATCAGCAATATTATTTTCGTCTTTTATTACTTTAGAAATTGTTCCCACCTTTATCACTTCTTTGACATAATATAGATTTGAAGTATAAACTATATCACCCTTTTTTATATCACAATGTGCATCAACGTTTGTAATAAGTGAATTATTTAAAAGGCCATAACAATTGTTAATTTTAACTTGTAATAAAAAGTCTTTACTAGTAAGCATTTTAACAATCGCCATATTATGAAATTTTTTAGAAACAATACCGAGAAGTCCCTTTTCGTTTATGACATAATCATTTATTTTTACTAAGTCATCATCAATGGCAATAACAAACTCTTCATTAAACTTATAAGGATTTTGATATAAAAGATTGCCATAAGTATAATTATTTATATTAATAGTATTTAAAGTTATTTCTTTTTTGGGAATTAATAGTCCATATAAAAAAGGTTTAATGATAAGTAAAATAAAAAAAGTTATTAAATATGGACTTTTAGTAATAAATGCTTTCACATTTTTATTATAGCCATTTAATAACTTTTAATTCGTATTTGCACTACATATGTCTTCGAAATCGGTAATATTTTTATTGACAAAGATTATTTTTTCTTTAGGACATTTGACTAATGTATAATCCTTTAGAGAATAATAACTAAATTTCTCTTCCTCGATAGCTTTTGTATTTTTTATTAAATTATCGATTGTTTCTCTTTTATCTAAAAGCAAATAAGGAAGTTCATAAATATTATTTTCATCATATCGATAATATATCCCTTGAAGGCCCATATAAAAATACTTTTCTTCGGTTTTAGTAATCGTTTGATCATCTATTTCATTAACTATAAGTTCATAACTATCATATATTGAGGAAGGAATTATTTTAGCCTCGGTTAAATGAATCTCGATTGCATCATCTACCTTTTTTATGCTGCTGACAAGACCTATTACTTCGATAAAATCATAGACATAATAATCAGAAGGATTAATTTTTATATTGTCAACTACAACCTTTTTTTCGTGATCAAATGACACATGACCATTTACACTAATCTTATCTTCATAAGCAGACATACTTAAACCTGTTGAACCGACTATCATAGTTACTTTGCCTTCGATATGAACAAATTTTCCATGATATTCATCATATGTTTCATAAGGATTTTCCAAAAATTTATTGATATTTACTTTTGTTATATCATCATTACCACATTGGTATCCTTTTTTATAATTGTTATCAACTATTAAATCATTATTACATGAATAAACTCGATAAAATAAACTATTAAAAACTTTTACTTTCGAAGAAGAAACATGTTTTACAGCTATAATTGGATAATAATTAAAAATATTGACAAGAAAAAAATCTAAAAGACATACACAAATAATTAAAAAGATAGGAATAAAAATTGTCCTAATAACTTTTCTTGGTAAATATATAATTAAGCCGATTGAAAGAATAATAATGCCAATCAAAATGGATAATAATCTCAAAAGATTATATATGTTTACTAAAAACGGAACTAATATAAATAAAAAACCTAATATAATTAAAAAGATATTTACCTTCTTCAATGCCTACTCCTTATATTATAAGTATACTATATTTTTTTTATTAAAAAAATGAAAAAATGCTAATTAATTAAAATTTTTTGATAAAAAAAACTTCACGTTTTCTAATGAAGTTTATTTATCTTTATCACTAGTTAAATTGTTTGTATAAGGACTCATTATCTTTTTCATATTTTTCATTTTTGGCATCATAAAATAAGCTCCAGTCATTGATGCTCCCATAATTAACCCAATACTAAAAGGTCCCATCATTTTTTTCATTTTTCACCTCTTTTAATAGTGTTGCCAGAAAAACAATATTTATTCAGCAAAATCATCAAGTAAAAAATCTTGTAAACTTGTTTTTCTTAAAGAGGAATAATTGTTTTGAATACCTGTTGTAAAATATCTAGGGTCTCCGATTAAAGTAAGTGTTGTTTTAGCTCTTGATACACCTGTATAAAGTAGTTTATTATAAAGCATATTATAGTAACTTTTGCTAATTGGCATAATGACATGTTCAAATTCACTACCTTGACTTTTATGAATAGTCATTGCATAAGCATGGGTGATGTTTTTTAGTTCTTTTTTCTCATAATAGACAATATTGCCATCAAAATCAATTTGAATTATTTCTTTGCCATTTATATGTTTATTAATCATTATGATTTTACCAATGTCCCCATTAAAGACGCTTTTTTCTGAATCATTTACCAGTTGTAAAACTTTATCGTTTTCTCTAAAAATTTTATCGCCATATTTTATTTCGTTTTTATCAAAACTTGGTGGATTATAGATTTCTTGAAGTTTAATATTTAAATTATCAATGCCATTTACTCCCTTATAGATTGGAGCAAGTATTTGCATTTTATCTTCGTTAATATTTTTTGAAAGTGCATATTTAACTGACGATATAACTTTTGATAAAATTTCTTCATCTACGCAAGGAATAAAATTGTAATCATCTCTTTTAAACATGAACTCTTCATCAATATTTTGCATTTTGATATCTTTTGCTAAAAATGGAATATAAGAATTATCACTTTGCCTATAAATAATATTTAATGGTATATAGGAAAATAAATCACTATTAATCATATCTTGTAAAACAAGACCTGGTCCAACCGAAGGAAGCTGATAGATATCCCCGACAAATACCAAACTACAATTCTTATTTAAAGCGACAATTAAGGCTTTCATAAGGGAAATATCAATCATTGATGTTTCATCGACTATCACAAGTTTTTGAATTATTTTATTATTTTCATCATACTCAAAAGTATCTGTTTCTTTATGCCATTTTAAAAAGCGATGGATTGTATAAGCAGGAAGGCCTGTTGAAAGTGAAAGTTTCTTACTAGCCCTACCCGTCGGAGCTAAAAGAGCAATATGTTTTAAAACTTCATCTTTCATTAAATGATTTTCTTTGATATATAAATCAACAATTGCTTTGATAATCGTAGTTTTACCAGTACCAGGTCCACCGGATATAATCGAAATATTGTTAGTTAGAGCACTTAAAATTGCTCTTTTTTGTTCATCATTATAAATAATCTTTTGTTTCTTTTCAAAATCATTGATTTTTTTATTGAAATCTTTTATTTTCTTAACTTTATTTTTTGAAATACTATGTAAATCTTGAGAAATTATTTTTTCCTCCATAAAGTATTTAGTTAAATAAAATCTTTTGTTTAATACAACTATTTCACCTTCCTCAGTTAATTTTTCTAAATATCCCATAAATTTTTCACTACTGATATTTAAATTAAAAAGAACTGTTAGTGCCTTATATATTTCATCATATGTATAATAAGTGCTACCCTCATTAAAACTTATTTGAAGCATACTATTTAAAATGCATTCTTTACATCTTAAATCGCTTTCTTTATCAAAATTATTCACATAAATATCATCAAGTTTTTTAAAATCAAAAAGATCTTTTAAAAGGTATAAATTACCTTCCTTAATCAGGTTAATGTCTAAAATATATTTAGCAAGAATTTTAGCACTATCTTCGATAGAAAAACCCATTTTAGTTAAATCCATGATAATTTGATCGTTTTTTTCAAATTCCATAATACTATTATAGATTTTCATAGCTTTTAAAGCAGTCATTTTATCGATGACTAATAAATTGTTGACATCCTCTTTGATCTTATCAAGGGCTTTATCGCCATATTTATCGACAATCTTTTTAGCAGTAGTTTTACCACATCCTGATACAAAACTGCTTTGTAAAAAGGCTAGTATGGCATCTTTTCCTTCCGGTTTAACTACCTCATATGAGGAAAAAGCAAATTGCCAAGAATATTTAGGATGCATAACAAATTCGCCCTTCAAAAGATAATCTATTTCTAGTTTTAAATCATTTATTAAACCAGTTACATTAATTAATTTTTTTTCTAAACTATTTATAACTTCATTATCCGTTTCACTAACTTTAAAAAGAGCAACTAAATAATTGCTTTCTAAATTTTGATAAATAATCTTTTTAAATTTGCCCTTGATAAATGAAGTCATTGAATTTTCCTTTGGTATATTTCATTTACCTTTAATAATTCATCAACAGTTATTCCCAAATAATTAGAGGTATGTCCAAAACTTTTACCATCATGATTATACTCAATTAAAACATCAAGTTCTTTACCAATAAACTTATCATAATATTTCTTTTCAAGAATTTCTGATAAATTAATAAGTTGTCTAGTTCTTTTCTTTTTATCAGGTTCGCTTACTTCACCCTTCATCCTACTTGTAGCCGTACCTGATCTTTTTGAATATGGGAAAACATGAATTTTAGCAAAATCAATTTTCTGACAAAACTCATAAGTTTTCATAAATAGCTCATCTGTTTCATAATTATGACCCACTATGACATCTGTGGTGATAGAAATATCTGGCCTAATGCTGCGAATAAGTTTTATTTTTTCTTCGTAATAAGTGGTATCATATTTTCTATTCATTACCTTTAATATCTCATCACATCCAGATTGAAGCGGGATATGTAAATGGTCACAAAACTTTTTATTAGTTTTTAAGATATTAATAAATTTATCATTAAGCTCAGTTATTTCAATCGAAGAAAGTCTAATTCTTTTGAGGCTATCGATTTTAGAAAGTTCTTCGATTAAATCATATAAATCTTTGTCAGAATCATTGTAAGATCCTGTATGAATACCGGTAAGAACGATTTCTTTAAAACCTTTTTGAGCAAGGCTTTGAGCCTCAGTTATAATACTTGCAAAATCTCTTGAACGAATGTCTCCTCTTACGTAAGGGATGATACAATAAGAGCAAAAATTATTACAGCCATCTTGAATTTTGATATAAGCTCTTACTTGATTAAAATCATTTAAACTCATTGTTTCAAAAGGTATTTCTCTATCTTTTGTTATATAACAATAATCCTGATGACTTTTTTGATAATCTTTTATTAAATCTACTATTTTGGATTTATCTTTAGTACCAATTATGATTTGAGCACCTATGTTTTTATATGGTTCAAAGCTATTTTGACTAGAACAACCGCATATTACTAAAATAGCATTAGGATTTTCTCTTTTAACTCTTCGAGCCGTTTTTAAACACTTTTTATCTGAGGTATCAGTGACACTACATGTATTAACAATAATAACATCACATAATTTGTTGTCCTCACAAAAAGAAAAACCATTATTAACTAATGATTCACTTATATAATTTGATTCATACATATTAACTTTACATCCTAAAGTAATAATATTAAACTTCATGTATATCCCCCTAATTTAATGATTTTTGCAATTCTTTTAAAGCTTTTAAAAACTCTTCTTCCCTCTTAAGTGAAAACAAATGTACTTCGATTTTTGGTTCTTCTTTTTTAGCACTTTCACTTATTAAATTATCTAAGTCAAATTTTTTAATACTTACGCCATCCTTGTCATCTTCAGAAGTATAATTAAATGTATAATTACCCGTATTTGATACCAATTCATCATATGAAATAATTGCTTTATCTTCCTGCTCTTTTTCATAAGACGTAAAAGTAATAGGTTTTGCATCATTTTTAATTGCGCTAGCAATGCTTTGCAAATTGTCAGGATCTGTTACTTCTTCCTCTTTTTCAATAATATCTTCGTTGATACGAATAAAATATATCAAACTGACAACAAGAATGATTAAAAATACCACTGTGAAAAAGAAAATATAGTCAATAAACGATAAATTTCTTAAAAATAATACTATGTCATTAAACATAATAACCACCACATATTCATTTTAGCACATTTGCACTTACTTGCCAACAATTGATATTTTATTTACTTTTTTATTGTGTCAACATATACGGATCATCAACTGTTCCGCTTCCCGTTACAACTGCTGTTTTAATAATGGTAATAACAGGTCTTACAGCCCTAAGATGGCTTCCTAAATCGGTATCAAGGACTTTACCATCGGCACTTACTGTAAATGGGTAATACTCTTCATTGTCAAGAGAGGCCCCCGTCATTAAAAAATAACTGGTAGAAATATTTTTATTATATAAATAAAAACTATCGTTTTCTTCGTCCATCGTAGCACCCGCATAGATAACTTCATCAACAGTAAGTAATCCGACCTTACTCAAGTATCGATCGCCAAGACAAACAAATGATGGAATATTATCGACTTTAATTCTTGTCAAAGC
Source organism: Bacilli bacterium (assembly GCA_017544165.1). Classification (GTDB taxonomy): domain Bacteria; phylum Bacillota_I; class Bacilli_A; order RF39; family UBA660; genus UBA6448. The sequence continues at coordinate 56,277 of JAFYER010000008.1, read as the reverse complement.
AAGTAAATCATCACCATTTTTGGTATTATCATTACAGTATTTTTGATTAGCAATATAAAATTTTGACTTATTAATATTTTTATTAAACCAATCGTTAGTTAAATAAGTATTAATATTAGAATTTTTATAACTATAATTATTAACATTATCATAATACTTTTTAATCGTATCAGTTACTCCATCTAAAACGAGTTTTACTGAGCCATCACCATTTATCTTTACGATTTTGTAATTTAAATCATCAATAACAACATTATTATTTTGAACGTTACCCCGAAAATAATAAGCTGATCCATAATCATCGCTTGTTTTAATTAAGCCTTCATCTTCAATAGCAATTTCTTTACCTGGAATTGTTAAAGGTGATTCTTTTACAACATTATTTGCTAAAATAGTATCAGCAAAATTAATTATTTCATCATTTTCGATACTAATACCAAGCTCTAAACTATAAGCAATGTTTTCCTTAGAGGTAATAGTTAAAGTGTAATTATGGGTGTGATTACCTTCGATTTCTATATAACTTGAAATAATCGTACTATATGAATTAAGAGTATCACTAATTGTTACATTTTCTCCATTTGTCAGAGTATATTTAATATCACCTTTGACATTTTTGGGATTAAAAAACTCAATATAATAATAAGCTTTTTCATCCGAAGAATTAATAACAGAAAATTTAACTTCTTTATTCTTAGATATCTTAAGTTTATAACCATTTTCATAATTAATTGATAAAACACCAGAAGTCTTTATGACAGCTTCGTCTTTAACATTTTTATATATAATATAAAACACACCCAAAACAAGTAATAATATTATTAAAACAACTATTAAAATAAGCATGTTTTTAAATCTTTTTCGCATATTATTATCTCCATTATTATAATAATACTAAAAAAGGAATAAAAAGTCCACGAATTCAACTAAAAAGGAATCTTTTTTGATTCCATTAAATATTTCTAATACAATTTAAAGCAAAGATTTTTTAGTCAAAAAAAGTCAGTGTTTAAACTGACCTTTTATTCATTTTCTTTTTTCTCTTCATTTTTTTGAGGTTTTGGTAAAGCTTCTTTTCTTGAAAGATTTAGTCTACCCTTATTGTCATAACCTTGTGATTTAACAAGAATTTCATCACCAACTCTAAACATATCGCTTGGTTTTTCAACTCTTTTATAATCAAGTTGTGATACATGAACAAGTCCCTCACAACCTGGCCAAAGTTCTACAAAGCAACCAAAATCTTCAACTTTTGTAACTTTTCCAGTATAGACTTTGCCGGTTTCAACCTCTTTGATAACATCTTCAATCATCTTTCTTGTTTTATCGATGATTTCTTGACTTGTATGATAAATTATTACTCTTCCATCATCCTCAAGGTCAACTTTAACAGCATCTTTATCATTAACTGTCTTAACATTTGAAGCTTCCAAAATGATTTTGGTAATCATCTCGCCACCCTTACCAATGACATCTTTAATTTTTTCAGGGTCAATTGTAAATGTAACAACTTTTGGAGCATATTTAGATAATTCTTTTCGTGGCTCAGCAATTTTTTCTTCCATAACATCAAGAATCTTCATTCTAGCCTTTTTAGCTTCCTCTAAAGCTTCCTTTAAAATTGCTTTTGTTACACCTTTAATCTTAATATCCATTTGTAAAGCTGTAATACCTTCACGAGTACCTGCTACTTTAAAGTCCATATCACCCATGTGGTCTTCAAGGCCTTGAATATCAGTTAAAATCGTGTATTTCTTACCATTTGATATTAATCCCATAGCAATACCCGCAACTGGAGCCTTAATTGGAACACCCGCAGCCATTAATGACAAACATCCACTACAAATTGTTGCTTGTGAAGATGAACCATTACTTTCAAGTACTTCTGATACTACTCTTATAGTATATGGAAATTCCTCTTCCGAAGGAATAACTTGTAAAAGGGCTCTTTCACCTAGTGCTCCATGACCGATTTCTCTTCGACCAGGTGAACCATATCTTCCAACTTCACCAACGGAAAATGCTGGGAAGTTATAATGAAGCATAAATCTTTTTTCATCCTCAATACCAAGGCCATCTAATACTTGATGATCAGAAAGTGGCCCAAGTGTAGTTGTTGCAAGAACTTGTGTCTCTCCTCTTGAGAAAAGTCCTGAACCATGGGTTCTTGGTAAAATATCGATATCCGCAAAAAGTGGTCTAATTTCATCCATTTTTCTTCCATCAGGGCGAATATGTTTTTCAATAATTAATCTTCTTACTTCATTACCTTCAATTAAATGAACAGTCTTTTCAACATCACGCATCTTTTTGTCATAATCTTCAGTTCCCTCATAAAGAGCTGAGAAATGTTCAATTGTTGTCTTTTTAACTTCTTCGATTTTTGCATATTTTTCAAGTTTTTCTTTAATTTGAATTGCTTTAAGCATGTCATCAGTAGCAAATTCACGAACTGATGCCTCAACTTCTGGATCAATAACTGCAGGTTCTAATACAACCTTCTCTTTACCAATTTCCGCAATAATCTTTTCCTCGAAATCACATAATGTTTTAATATTTTCATGAGCAAACATTAATGCTTCAAGCATTTGTTTTTCAGATATTTCTTTGCTTCCAGCCTCAACCATACATATTGCATCTTTAGTTCCGGCAACTGTTAAGGAAAGTGGACTTTTTTCACTTTGCTCAGCAGTGGGATTAATAATAAACTCACCATTTTCATCCATACCAACCATAACGCCTGCTACTGGTCCATCAAATGGAATATCAGAAATGCCAAGCGCAAGTGATGTACCAAACATTGCAGCCATTTCTGGTGAATTATCTTGATCTACTGATAATACAGTATTAACCACTTGAATCTCATTACGTAAGTTTTCATCAAACATTGGACGAATTGGTCTATCTATAAGTCTTGCCGCAAGTGTAGCTGCATCAGTTGGTCTTCCCTCCCTTTTTATAAATCCACCAGGTATCTTACCAACTGAATATAATTTTTCTTGATAAAGCACTTGAAGTGGGAAAAAATCTTGAGATACAGGTGTATTTCCCATAACGCAAACTGATAAAACAACAGTATCACCATATCTAACTAAGACACTACCGTTTGTTTGTTTGGCTAGCTGACCAGTTTCAACAACTAAATCTCTTCCTAAAAAATCTAATTTAAATTCTCTTTTCATAATTACTTCCTTTCATTTATTTAGTAAAAAAAGACACTAAAAATATTTTAGTGCCTATTTTCTTAAATTTAATTCTTTAATTACTTCACGATAACTTTTTACATCGTTATTCTTTAAATATTCAAGTAATTTTTTTCTACGTCCAACTTTCATAAGTAAGCCACGATTAGAATGATAATCATGTTTATGAACTTTTAAATGCTCAGTTAAGCTTTCAATTTCTTTAGTAAGAATAGCTATTTGAACTTCAGCAGAACCAACATCTTTTTCATTCTTAGCAAACTTTTTAATAAGTTTGGACTTCTCTTCTTTTGTTAAAGCCATTTTATCCTCCTTATATTTATATCCGTTTAAACTGAGTAATGATGAGAAGGATTCCATCAAAACTAAGTAAAAACTTCTAGTTAATTATATTAAATACATCATTATTTTGTCAAGGAATTTCACACTAACTTATTGTATATGGATCATTCCATTTACCAGTTCCACCGGTAATAGTTATATCTGGTTTTAGATATAAAACTGGACGAACTGCACTAGTGCTGGTAGCGCTGGCATAGTTTATACTTCCGGTGCTATAGACATAAAATAAGCTATACGCTGTACTAGAATATGGGCTTATTGTCCATTGATTTGTTCCGCTTGTTCCCGGTGATGTAGATGTTATATTTTGGAATAATAAATAGCTATTTAATGCACAATCTGTTTGATAACTTCCACTACTCCATCCTGACATTTGATATCCCAAGCACGTATCTCTATCGTAAGTTGTTCCACCACCAGTTGCATATCCATAATCACTTGGATACATTAGTCCTATCTTTCCATACCAATATACTGCTCTTTTTTCACGTCCAGTTGCAGATACATAATAAACAGCACCTGTGTTACCAATATTTCTTTCTTTATTATAATAGGCTGCTGGTGATCCTGCGACTGCTGTTGTATAACTATTTGTTCCATATAAATCCCATTTTACGGTTGCTATTTGGGATAATGCTGTTGCTCCTATTTTCTTTGGGACCGTTCCACTTGTTGCGGTATAGCTACTTGTTGTAGCGCTACTTGGTATTTTTACTGTAGTTCCATTTCCATCTAAATAACCTCCTGGTGATGATACATTATAAAAATTATTGCCATTTAAATCTTTTACCATTCCTTGCATAATACCATTACCATACATTTGATGTAACTTGTTTCCACTTACATCATATCCCGTAAATAAATAGTTTGATCCGTTTAACATAAGCATTAATTGACTATCGCTCCAATCATTGGAACCATAAGCTGATGTTGATGTGCCAACTCCTGTTTGCTTATAATCCCATAGAAAACTTCCTAAAGAACCATTTCTAATTATTTTAACAAAACTACCAATTCTAGTTGAATTACATTCTGTATTTGTCCCATATGTACCCGTACAATATTTGATATTTGGCATTATACCAATTATACGCCATAACTCATCATTAAACTCTATATAATTATCAGGGTTTTTACCGGCATATCGCCATTCTCCATCGTGGTCAGAAGTTAAAATCCATGGACTATTTGATACAGCATCTGTTCCACTTCTTGGAGCTTTAGTGGTAATAAAAGCACTTAAAGACCGATCAGTGCATTTAACATTTTCTATTGATATTACACCCGTTGGATTTTGGCCAGACGCTTGACTTTGATCAATATTTAAATTATAAAAACGAGCAGAAAATCCCCATTCTTGATTAGTTGTTGATGCAGCTGAAGTTGTACTTATTGAATGAGTATAAAGTACAACAGGACTACTTCCAGCTACATTTGTTTCAAAATAAACCGTACTCCCTATTTTACCTCTTAAAACTAGTTCATTTAACCCAGCCGAAGTCGCTGCAGGTGTCTGTGTATAAGCAACAGTTGGCGTATAAACAATATCATATGAACAAGTCAAACCACCAGGGTACATTGTTGCATTACTTGTCATACTTACTGTTCTATTTGTTAGCTCAGACACCGAATAACTTGTATAAGAGTTCGAAGCATTTGCTAGTGCCAAATTGCTTAAAGCTGCCGTTAAATTTAAAGTTGCTGTACCGGTATATTGAAAATCAATACCATCATCGGACACTATACTTACATTAATATTGGCATTACCAGTTTCTGTCGGTTTACCAATATAAGCAAAAGCAATAGCAAAAATGCTTGCTAAACATATAACAAATATAATACTAGCTATATATATTGCCTTTTTCTTTTTCATTTCTTATCCTCTATTCACAATCATTATAACAAAAAAAAGCGTTATTAACAATTAATTTAACGCTTTTATACGATTTTATTTACGACAAAATGTATTGTTTAATAAATCTTGCAACTCTTCACGATTAATCGGTTTTGAAATATATCCATCAAATCCTTCACTTAAATACATTTCTTTCATTCCAACCATTGCATTAGCGGTAAGAGCTATAACTGGTGGTATTTTAACGCCTTGAAGACTTTTAAGTTCCTTTAGTGTTTGAATACCATCCATTCCCGGCATCATATGATCTAGGAAAATAAGATCATATCGCGCACCATTTTTTATTTTATCTAATGCCTCTTCACCACTACTAGCAAGTGTAATTTGAAATTTATAATCACTAAGTATTCTTTCCGCAACTTTTAAATTTAAATTGTTATCATCAACTATTAAAATATCATATAAAGATCCATCGAAATGAACATTATTGACATTTAAAGGTCCATTATTAATAGCTGATACTCCATCTTGAACTGCACCATAATAGATTTTTTGAGGAATATTAACCTTAAATGTTGTCCCTACCCCATATTCACTTTCAAAATCTATCGTTCCACCCAAAAGTTCTGTAAGGGATTTGGTTATTACAAGGCCAAGCCCCGTTCCTTCGATTTCATGATCATTTTCAGGATTATTAATTCTTGAAAACTTGACGAATATTTTATCATAGTCTTCTTTCTTAATACCTATACCCGTATCTTTAACTATAAACTTTAAAGTAGCCTTGTCTTCAAAAATATCAGCACTTACACTAAAATCAATACTTCCTTCATTAGTATATTTTACTGCGTTAGAAAGTAGATTCATAAGTATTTGATAAATCTTTAATTCATCACCAATAAAATGCGTTGGAACATTTTTATCGATATTGATATTAAACTTTATTTTATTAACGTCAATTTTTGAAGTAATAACACTTGTAATTTGCATAATAATCTTACGGAATTCATATGGTCTTTCCTTTTTCTCTTCTTTACCACTTTCGATTCTAGATACATCCAATATATTATTAATAATTGCAAGTAATGTAGTCGCCGCTTCATATATGTTTTGAACTTCTGATTTTTGATGATCAGTAAGCTCCTCCATCAAAAGAGATTCGCTAAAGCCAATTATAGCATTCATCGGTGTCCTGATATCATGACTCATGTTAGATAAAAAGTCTGTTTTAGCTTTTGAAGCTTCCTCGACAACCTCTTTATCCTTTTCTAGTTCACTAATAATCTTTTGATCGGGATTTTCCATTGTAAAATATATGAATAACATAACAAAACACATTACGGAACTTACTAAGTGAATAGAACTATGCATCCATTGAAGAACTACGGCCATTAAAGCAAGTAATAAAAACACAAAAATGGGAATCCTTTGGGCAAATGATATTTTTTTAGGATTATATATCATGTATATAGCGGTAAAACCCATATAAACAAAGCTGACTACAAACGTAAAATATAAAGCTTCCCCGACTTGATAACTAAGCATTAAATCACTATCATAAACAAAAGTAGTTTTTAAAAGACAAGCGCCTATACAAAAAGCGATAGTAAATATAATTCCCCATCTCAAAAACGGTTCATTTTTGATAATATCCCTAAAGGAACTATTCCCATCTGAATTAATATGGAAAACATACATAGTAAGCCATGCACACCACATAATAGAAGCAACTAAATAACCTTTTCCTAAAATGATATTAATCATTTCAAGAGACTCGTGATATGGAATAAGTAAATTTGACGCAATGTCAAAGCCAACAACAATTATTGTTAATATTAATAATACTTGATATAAAACTCCTTCTAGATTATGGCTATTTTTCTTATATAAGAAAACACCAAGTACTAATATTAAATATATTAATGATAAGAATTGAATTGAAACACTTTTTATCATAGCATCACCTACTTCAAGTTATCTTTTATAGATACAAATATAGCAACCGCTCTTGGATCATATTTGCTAGCACTTTTACTACTAATTGTATTAACTATTTCTTCACTATTGCTATTTTTTAACATAAAATTAGCATATTCAATAGCTATATTAACTAAATAAATATACATAGGTATCTCTTCTTTTTGAAGACTGCTTGGAAAACCAAGTCCATCAAATCTTTCATTATGCATTTTAATAATTTCAGAAGCATAACGAATTTGACTTTCACTCATATCATCAGAAAGGTATTTAATCATATCAATACCAATCATTGGATAGTTTGTAACAACCTTTTTTTCACTTTCAGAGATATTTTTAATATTATCTATGTAAGTTCTTGGTACAGCATCAAGTGAAATATCAAAATATTTTATAACACTTACTATTTGATCAACATCTAAATTAACATTATACTCAGATTTATATTTTTCCAATAAAATTTTTGCATATTTAGCGATTTGTTCATTAACCTTTTCATAATCAACTAAGTATGCATTTGCATATGATGCAACAATTTTCTTTAAAGTTTTGTCTTGAGTTCTAACCATTTCGTTTAAGGAATTACTCTTCATATACATTGATATCATATTGTTAACTCTTTTTTTGATTAATTCAAAATTAAATGGTTTTTCAATCATATCAGCAATATCATATGCATAAACTTGTTCTTTGGTTTCTTTAGCATCATCTGCGGAAACTATAACAACTGGCATTTTGTTTAGTAACCTTTTATCTTGTAAATAATTTAAAACACCAAATCCATCCATAACTGGCATCTTCAAATCCAAAAATATTCCAACAATATTTTGAGGTTGATCACCACTTGGTTTTATAACGTTTTTTTCAATTATTTCTACAGCTTCCGAACCATTTTTGGCTTCGATTATATTGTATTGACTTTCAAAAACCTTTTTGAAAATATTTCTAGTTAAAGAATCATCATCGACTATTAATAAAGAACTATAAGTTTTATTAACTTCTAAAGTAACATTATTTTTGTATTCATTTAATATACTCGCATTCTTACGAAGCAAATCATTTATTAATTCTCCTAGATATTTAACTGTGCTTACTACTTCACTATCGCTATTTTTTATATTATTAATAGTATTTTCAACTTCTATAATAAAGTCAGCTGCAACTTTAGCAGAATTATCATTTTGACTTTTTTCTCCATCATTTAAGTTAGTTTTTAAAGTCAAAATAAGTATTTTATCATCATTTAATACTTTTATAATATCAACATAATTATCAAAAGCTAAATTGCTGGATAATTTTACATACTTAATAATAGTAATATCTTGATTTTTTAACTCATTTAAACTAATCTTATTGAAATAATCAGTTGAATAGTCTGGATGAATAATCTTTTTTAAATTCTCGATATACTCTTCATATGTTATTGCGTTTTCAGTGCCACCACTTGCAGATGACAAAACAACCTTATCATTTTGAATATCAATTAAGGTTATAGAATTAAAAATTGTTAAAATGTTCTCACTAATTAAACTAGTATCCATTTTTATACCCCTTTACTACATTTTAAAAAAGGCATCTATTATTGCGTATATTTCGTTTGCTTTATTAAAAAGTTCACCAACATGTTGATTAATATAATCAATGTCATTTTCTTTGCCTTTCATTTCATGATTATATGCAAGATCCGCAAGAGACATAATTCCTAGAGTCTTACAATTACTCTTTAAAGCATGTACTAAAATAACATAGTTAGGCCAATCTTTACCTTCGAATTTTTCTTTAATTTCATTCATTTGATTGACAAAGTTATTTTTAAAATCCGTAAGTATTTCAATATACATATTTTCATCACCTAAGTATGAAAGACCCATTTCAATATCGAAACCTTTACTTTTTAAAAACTCTAACTTGTTTTCCATTTTTAATCACAACCTTACCTTATATCAAAATTTTACCACAAAAAAAAACTATTTAAAATAGTTTTTTTAATTAATTATTAACCTGTTACTCTTTCGAATGTTAATTGTCCACTGAAAGTCTTATTACCATTAACAATTTGGTTATGGTCAAAATTAATAAGAGTTACTTCAACAAAATAACGATCTGTTACTATGTCATTTGTTACTGAAATAGTAGCATTATTTACTAATTGAACATTAGTGCTACTAGCAGCAGTTGTTAAATCACGAGTAGCGATAGGTACATAACACATATTATTTTGGAATTTACTTGCAATCCATGTATTTGAACCTGTACAATTTGCTTCAGCTGAAACGCCATTTACTATTGCATGCATTGGATCTACACAAACGCCTGTAACTTCACATGTACCTTGAGTAGTATATGTATCATCTACTTTATATAAATCGATTACAAGTTCAGCAGCATCTTCAGGAACCCACATATTACCAACATCAGTTAAACAGCCAACTTCGTTATTGCTAAATGATCCTTCAACAGCTTCAAATGTTCCAGAATAGCACTTATAACCATTAGCAGTATTAGCCCATGAATTATTATTTGTTGTACATTGTTCTTCAGTTACACCAGTAACTTCAGTAGCTATACGATAGCAAGCACCAGATGTATATTCAAAATCATTAGCAGTTACTGATACATATGCATTATAAGTATATGTTACTTGACTTGTTGATGCAGATTGAAGTGTTACTGTAGCTTCTGTATTATCAGATTGATTACCAGCACCTGAATAGAAATTTTCAGTGTTAGCATTAATTTCCATGTCACCACCAGCATTGATTAATAACATATCATTTCCAGCATTGGTAGCAGCTTCGATATTTGCAACGTCATTTGAAGCTACTTGACTAGCCAAATATGCAAATGTAGCTCCTACAAGAACAACAATCATTGTAGCAATAGCTATAATAGTAAGTACTATAACATTTTTCTTTGAATCGTCTTTTTCCTCTCTAACCTCTTTCATACATTTCCTCCTTTATTATTATTAATTCAATCATACCTTATTTTATATTTATAGTCAATATCTTAAATATTATTTATTGTCAATTATTATTCATATTTTTTATATTTATTGTTATAATTTATTTAAGGTGAAAATAAAATGTATTTAATTATTGATAATCAAAAAATAAAAGTTTATAATGCTAATACATTTTTGAAAAGACTTATAGGTCTTCTTGGCGAAAAAGAAATAAATCATGGTATGTTTTTTCCACATACTAATAGCGTTCATACTTTTTTTATGAAAGCAAACATCGATATACTAGCTCTTGATGAAAATAACGAAGTAATTTTAAAGTGTGAAGACGTTGCCAAAAACAAAATAATCGCAGTTAAAAATAAAGCAAAAAAAACTAGTATTCTAGAACTTCCTAGTAATACTAGTAAAACAATTAAAATTGGCGATAAACTAACCTTTGTACGTAAATAAAAAATCATTTATTACAACATCATCACCAGGCTTAGCACCAAGACTTGCAAGTTCATCTTCAATACCCATTGCCCTTAAAATTCTACCAAAACGTAAAACTCCCTCTTCTTCTTCAAATTTAGTCATCGCAAATAATCTTTCTATTTCTTTGCCTCGAACAACCCAAACATCATTTTCTTTTGTTATCGTATAGGGTTTTTCTGTTTTAAATTTTATATAAACTTTTTCCTCAATCTCATCTTCATCATATACATCTTGATTTTCTATTTCTTTTAAAATATCATTAATCTTTATTAATAATTCGTCAATTCCCTCACCAGTATAGGAACTAATTGGATAAATGGTCAAATTAGGATTTTCTTTTTTAAAATTATTTAAATTATCTAATGAGCCTTTGGTATCCATCTTACTTGCTACAATAATCTCTTTTTTTTGAGCAAGTTTTTTTGAATACTTAACAAGTTCATTACGGATAATTTTATAATCATCGCCAGGATTTCTTCCCTCTTCGCAAGACATATCAATCATATGTAATAGTATCTTACAACGGTCAGCATGTCTTAAAAATTTATCGCCAAGACCAACGCCTTCGTGAGCTCCTTCGATAAGTCCAGGTAAATCCGCAACGACATAAGAATCATTGTTTTTAAGTTTTACTACACCAAGATTTGGTGATAACGTGGTGAAATGATAACTAGCAATTTTAGGTTTAGCACTGCTGATAACCGAAAGCAATGTACTTTTACCAACGCTTGGCATACCAATTATTCCTACATCAGCAAGAACTTTTAATTCACATCTTAAATAGCGAATTTCTCCCGGCTCACCTTTTTCTGAAAACTTAGGAGCAGGATTTTCGTGAGTAGCAAAAGCTTTATTGCCACGGCCCCCACGACCACCTTGAGCCACAATGACTTCTTCATTATCTTCGATGATATCTTTGATAACAAGGCCCGTATCATCGTCATAAACCGTCGTTCCCAAAGGTACTTTTATGATAACATCATCACTATTTTTACCATAGCGATTTGAGCCTTCGCCGTTTTGGCCCTTATTACCTTTGATGATTTTTTGATAGCGCAAGTCAATTAAGGTTTTAAGTGATTTATCACCGACAAAAACGATGCTACCGCCTCTTCCACCATTTCCGCCATCTGGTCCGCCCATCGGAACAAACTTTTCTCTACGAAATGATGTACAACCAGCACCACCACTTCCTGCTATAACCTTTATTTTTACTTCATCGACAAACATTGTCCATCACCACCATTAAGTATACCATTAAAGAGTTATTTCCTCTAGTACATTTTCATCGATATCAATTAGTTTAAAGCATCGATTTTCATATATACAATATGAATAATTACTATTATTTCTTGGATTTTCTATAGATCCCACACAAATATTGAAAATATTTCCTTCTTTTTGAATAAAAGGATAATGTTTATGGCCGAATATTAAAACATCAAAATTACCTGAATATTCTTTATTACCATGTGTGCATCTTATAACAATATCATCAACATTTAAATCATAATAATCATAATAATTTAAACCTAATAACATTAATGACTCATCGCTATCACAATTACCCTTCAAAAGAATTAATCTATCTTGATTATTTTTTAAAAAATTAAAAACAAAATCATTGTTTTCATATGAATAACCAAACAAATCTCCTAAAACGACTAATTTATCACAATCAAAAGATATCTTTTTTAAATTTTCTATATGACCATGAATATCTGATATAAATATTATTTTCATTATACTTTTACTAAAATAACATCCTTTCCTATTTTTTCAATATCACTAAATTTAAATGAAACCTCTTCATTTTTAAATGATTTTCTAAACATTTTATGATTTTCTGCGATTATCGACATTATTTGCCCATTTTCATTAATTTCCACATCAATTATCTTGCCATAGCTCATTCCATTTATAATGGAAATGACTTGTTTATCTTGCATTTCTGATAAAAAAATATTCATATTAAAATATATGAATACTTTATTTTAAATACCATAAACTCTTACCATCTTTATATAATTCTCTAATAAAGCCGCATCCTAGGCACTCCTGTCCGAGATATAAAACGCATGCTTGACCTGGCGTAACGCTTTTAGCAAGCCCTTCGTATTTGACTTTAATTTCATTATTATCAAGATACTCTAAACTTACGGGATGGTCTTCGCCCCGATAACGAAATTTTGCGGTACAAAATGCAGGTCTGGTTGCCGAAATAAAGTTGACATTTTCAATAATACACTCATCGGAATATAAATATTTGGAATCGCCAAATGCCACGTATAAGATATTATCTTTAACATTTTTTCCACATACATAATGGCGCATTTCATCACCCGAAATTCCCACATTACGGCGTTGACCAATTGTGTAATTCATAAGACCTTTATGCTTACCTATTACCTTTTTAGTTTCGACATCCACAATATCTCCGGGATTAGGTTTCAAATAATTTTTAATAAATTCTTGATAGTTACGTTCACCAATGAAACATATTCCTGTAGAATCACGTTTATCAGCAACAATAAGATCTTGTTCCTTTGCAATTTTACGAACTTCTTCTTTTAGGAAATCCCCAATTGGAAATAAAACATCTTTAAAATTAGATACTGGTACATCTGCTAAAAAATATGTTTGATCTTTGTTTAAATCTTTAGCTCTTAAAAGTCTACCATTTTCGATTCGAGCATAATGACCAGTTGCAATATAATCTGCCCCTAGTTTTCTTGCCTCTTTAATAAATAAATCAAATTTAATGAAACGATTGCATAATAAATCAGGATTTGGCGTTCTTCCTTTTTTAAGTTCATCTAAAAAGTATTTAAATACATAATCCCAATATTCTTTAATAAAATCCACGCGAAAAAGTTTGATACCCAGTTTTTCACAAACTTTTAAGGCATCATTATAATCCTTTTCTTGGGGACAAATGTCATTAAAATCATTGGGATTACCTAAAATATCATTATTGATATTGCTATCCCAATTGCGCATAAAAAGGCCAATGACTTCATACCCCTCTTTTTTTAGTAAATAAGCAGCAACAGCGCTATCAACGCCCCCGCTCATTCCTACAACAACCTTTTTCATTTCAATCACATAACAATTATATCAAAATATGTCATTAAAATCTATAATAGCTTATTAAGCATTGGAATAAGCACTTTCAATGCAAAACCATAATAGCTAACTAATAAAATTAAAATAAAACATGTAATAATAGTTATTTTCTTTAAGTATAGTTTTATATTATGTTTACTTATGTATATTTTTTTAAAGAAATAATTAAAAAGATGGATTATATATTTAATATAATAAAAACTATTAAGTAGTAAAAAGAAAAGCATAATTAACTTATATATTAAAAGAAAAATAATAAATATAATGCCTTTTAAGCCAAAATTTAGTAGAAACAAAAATGTACAAAAGCCCATCATAAATGATTCAAATATATAAACAAATAAAAATGCCGGAACACCTATAAAAGTAAGTCCGAAAGAAGAAATTATTATTAAAAGATTTAAAAAAAAGAAAAAATTATTATTCGAAAATAATAATTCATTAGGAAAGGAAGTACTATTTAAAATGCTAGTTATAAATCCTACGATAAATATCATAACTGTTAGAATGACGATTATTTTTTTCATATACTTAATTATATTGATAATAATCGATATTTATGATAAATTATTTATGAAAAGGAAGTTGAAATAATGAATAAAAAAGCTCAAAAAATAGCAGCATGGATTATGGTAATTCTTATGCTTGCCTCAGTTGTCGCAGGTATTTTAGCCTACGTTTTATAAACTAATAAATATTAAATCTAAAAGATTTATAAACTTAGTAGAAAAAGTAAAAACAATAAATAATGAAGATGCTAAAAATGGTCCATATGGCACTTCATTATTTTTTTTGAGCATTAAAGCCGCACAAGAATATGGTAAAGCTAAAAAAGTCGATAATATAAGAGCACATAATCCTAGTTGAAAACCAAGGGTTAAGCCAATAATAAAAGCAAATTTAATATCGCCACCACCTAAACTTTCTCTTTTAAAGATTTTATCTCCGATAATTTTAATAAATAGCATACAGAAAAATAAAGCTATACCAGCTAAAATTGAAAAAGCTGTTTCTTTTAAACCTAAATATGATAATTTTAAGATTAATATTAATATCCCACTTAAAACTAGTGGCGAATCTAAAATAATATAATAAGAAAAATCACTGATAAAAATGATCATCATTAGGGAAGATGTTATCATAAACATAAACATCTCATAACCTATTTGAAAATGTTTATAAGCATAAACAAACAAAAGGCCCATACTTATTTCTATGATAGGATTTAAAATATCAATTTTAGCTTTGCAATAACGGCATTTACCTCTTAAGAAGACATAAGAAAAAATTGGTATTAAATCATACCAAGCAAGTTTATGACCACACTTATCGCATTTACTGCGATCATTTATAGCATTTAATCCTTGTGGAAGTCTTTTACCTATAACTAAATAAAAGGAACCCAAACATAAGCCTATTAGAAAAAACATCAATACCATTTTTATTTACCCCTACATAATTTGATCATACATTTGGAACATTGGGACAATAACGGCAAGTAAAATAACACCAACCATAACTGCCAGGAAAACTATCATAAATGGCTCTATCAAACTTTTTAAAGCAGAAACAATATTTTTGTGTTGTTCTTGATAATAATCGCTTACTCTTTGCATCATATCAGCAAGTTGCCCCGTAGATTCACCGGTTACAATCATGTGATAAGCAACTTCGGGAACTGCCCAGTGATCTTTAAAGGCTTCGGAAATCTTATCACCTTTTACTATATTGTTAATTGTCCTAAATAAAATTGCTTTATATATTTCATTTTCCGTTATTTTACTTAAAATATCAATACTATCTGTAATAAATATATTATTTCTAAGCAAAGACGCAAAAGTTTTCGCAAAAATATTTAACTCTTTATAAATAATTATATCTTTGAAAACCGGAAGATGCATAGAAATAATTTGAATACTTGTTCTGAATGATTTGATTTTTTTATAAGCAAAATAAACAGCAATCATTGTAAAAGCAAATAGCAAAATAATTATAGCAATATTTTTTTGTAAAAAACCGCTTAACTTAATGATAAAGGCTGTCATTCCCGTTATCTCCAACCCAGATTGATCATATATTTTTGTAAATTGAGGAACAACATAAATAATGATAAAAGTTACAACCGCTATCGAAAAAACTGAGATAACAGCAGGATATATTAATGCACTTTTCATCTCTTTCCGAGTTGAATTTACTTCTGTATAATATTTAACCATATCATCGAGTGTTTCTTGCAAAGTACCAGTTGCCTCGGCTGCTCTAATCATATTTATTAGTAGGGGTGGAAAATAATTACCTTGTTTAGCTAGTGAATTAGAAAAAGACTCTCCTAAAGAAAGCTCATAACTAATAGCTTTAAATGTTTTTTGGGCTTTTTTATTTTTGCCTAATTGCTTTGACATTATATTAACTGCATCATTTAATGTAATACCAGCTCTTAAATAAGTTGCTATTTGAGTAAGTAAAAACACGAGGTCTTTCATGCTCATTGGTCGACCTAAAATTGCTGAATCTTTATATGCAAAATTTATAAATGAACTAGTTTTAATACTATATACTTCATAACCTTGATTAACTAAAAAAGAATTAATATCAAGTTTTGAAAAACCTGGCATCGTATCAGTAAATATTTTACCATTACCCCTTACATCGCGAACCGTAAATTGATAGACGTTAGGCACTTTGCTACGCGTTGCTCCAGAAGCTTGTAAATCCTTATTTAACTCAAGCTTCATCTTTTCATAACGAGCTAAAGTTGATTTACTGTATTTATAAATTTTTTTCTTAGTTTGACTTCTGGTTTTTTCATATAAGGCTTCGCCTTCTTTTAATTCATTTGTTTGAACATTTTTGACGCTTTTATCAACGCTGACACTTACATGAGAAAAAAGGGATATCCACATATCAAGTAAAATATATTTTAAACCTCTTAAGGCATACAAAAAAAGATATGGCCATGCTTTGAAAAAGTCGATGAACATATTGGAACTTGGCATTTTCTTGGTATCACTAATTATGCTACTGTCCACCTTCAAATCCCTTTCCTATTAAAATAAGTATAACATAAATGATTAATCTATTCTAGTACTTAATAAGCAGTTTTTTCATATAATGAATTAGGTGGTTATATGTATCCAAATTCTTTATTTTCTAGAATTATTTCTGGCATTTCTAGCACTTTAAATATTGCTAATAAAATGATTCCCCTTTATGAAAAAGCAAAGCCAATGACAAATAGTTTTAAAAAAATAGTTAATAGTTTTAAACAAAATAATCAAAAACAAATAAAATGCGTTTCCCCAAAAAAGGAAAACACTATTATTAGAGTAAATAATCCTACTTTTTTTAAATAGATAATTTTTTTAGAATAATTAATTCTTTAAAAATTAACATTTTTTTTATAAAATTTGCTTTTTTAAATATTTCTTTTTGTTTTTGATATAAATACTTATAATATTTTTTATCTTTACTAATACCGTATTTTAAATTAATATTTGATAGTTTTTCATTACCCTTTTCATAAGAAATAATATCGTAATATTTATCATTTTCTAAAACGACTAGTTCTTTGATAATCTTATAACCTATCTTATTCATATATTTACGTAGTTTATAATAGTCATTATTGGAGCTTAATATAATGTAATTAGGAAGATTATGATTATCAAGTATATTTATAATGCGACTAGCGCCCATGCCACTGATGATGAGAGTATCATAGAAAATATCAATACCATTAAGGCCATCAGTGCATATTAATGTAATATCTTTAATATTTGCTTTTTCAATATTTTTTTGAGCACCATCTAAAGCATTTTGACTAATATCTGTAGCTATAATTTTTTTAGCTATTTTATTTTGAGATAAGTAAATTGGTAAATAAGCATGATCGGTTCCAACATCGATAACAATAGCATCTTTCTTAACTAAATTTGCAATTGCCATTAACCGCTTTTTTAACATTATTCCTCCATGAAGTCTTTTAATTTTTTGGCACGCGAAGGATGACGCAATTTTCTTAAAGCTTTAGCCTCAATTTGTCTTATTCTTTCTCTTGTAACATTAAACTTTTTACCAACTTCCTCAAGGGTATGGCAAGTTCCATCGATTAAACCAAAACGAAGTTCAAGTACTTCTTGTTCTCTCGGTTGAAGGCTCATTAAAACTTGTTTAATTTCTTCCTTTAAGATTTCATTTTCGGTATACTCCTCTGGAGAAAGACTACTTTCATCCTTTAAAAAGTCGCCTAAATGGGAATCATCTTCTTCCCCAATTGGCGTTTCAAGAGAAACTGGATCTTGAGATATTTTAATAACTTCTCTTACTTTTTCAACACTTAAATTCATTTTTTTAGCAAGTTCTTCATCCGAAGGCTCCCTATTTAATTCAAGAGTCATTTGTCTTTGAATTCTAACCATCTTATTGATTGTTTCAACCATATGAACTGGAACTCTGATGGTTCTTGCTTGGTCCGCTAAAGCACGAGTTATAGCTTGACGAATCCACCATGTTGCATATGTTGAAAATTTATATCCTCTTTCAGAGTCAAATTTATCAACAGCTTTCATAAGGCCAATATTACCTTCTTGAATTAAATCAAGAAATAATAAACCGCGACCAACATATCTTTTAGCAATTGATACAACAAGACGAAGGTTACTTTCCGCAAGGATTCTCTTAGCTTCTTCATCATTTTCATTAATTCGAGCAGACAATGCTTGCTCTTCTTCTGGGGTAAGCAAAGATATACGACCAATTTCCTTTAAATACATTCTAACAGGATCATTAATATTAATATCCTTTGTAATTTCCTCATCATCAAGTAAAATTGGTTCTTCATCCTCAATTTTTCTTGCTTTTCCTGATTCACCTTCATCGACATCAGCTTGTGATATGACAGTAATATTTTGCTCAATTAAATGATTATAAAGTTCATCAAGTAAGTCACTATCAATATCAAGTCCTTTTAATTTAGCCGCTAATTGCTCATAAGTTATATAACCTTTTTCTTTACCTTCCGCAATTAACTCTTCTTCTCTTTCTTTAAATGTTTTAATTTCCTTCATTATTACCACTTCCCTTTTTTAGTTCTGTTAATTTTTCAATTAATTCAATTTTTTTAGCAACATCTTGCTCATTTTTAATTTTTATCTTTAATTCTTTTATTTCCTCTTCGTCAATACATTTAATGACGGCACTTAGTATATCACAAAATTCCTTTTCGTCGATACTTTCTTTATGATTTATTGCAATAACTTCACTTATATAGTTGGCCATTTCCTCATTATTACCAATGAAACTAATAAATGATGATATATCAATATCTTTATATTTTTCAATATATTCCCCTATTTGATGGGTAATATCTCTTTCAAGTTTGTTTCGTAAGTATCCTAATTTGTCTGCATAAACCTTATAAAAACGTTTATCAAGGAGCATTGCATAAATAAGATTTTCTACGCTTAGCGTATATTTGCTTTTCTTTTCTTTCGAAACAGGATTATTAATTATCTTTTTTTCCTCTTTGACAGGAATAAGACTTTTCTTTAAAAATTCAGCATCAATATTATATTCTTTACTAATCTTTCCGATAAATACTTCTCTTTCTATGGTTGATGCCCCTTGCAGTGAATCGATTACTTCTTTGACATATTCGGTTAGTTCCTCGATATTATCTAAATTACGATTCTTTTTTAGATACTCAATTTTAAAATCCAAATACTTTTGGGGATGATTAATGTTATTAAGAAGCTCATCTTTACTAAATTTACGAATATATTCATCAGGATCTTTGGCACCACTTAATCTAACAACATATAAATCAATTCCTGCGTTATACATGTCATCGCCTACTGATAAAGTGGCCTTTAAACCAGCATCATCATTATCGAGCATTAAAATAATTTTACTATTTAATTTTTTTAAATAATCAATCTGTACTTTAGAAATAACGACACCCATAAGCGCGCAGACATTTTTAATACCATGGCTTGCTAAGCTAATTGCATCCATATTTCCTTCGACTATTATCATCTGTTTTAGATTTCTAGCCGTTTCCTTGGCATTATAATAGTTAAATAACATGCTACTTTTCTTATAAATAATTGATTCTTTGGAATTAATATATTTGTTTTTCTCATCCGTCTTGTAGCATCTTGCAGTATAACCCACTAAATTACCTTGCATGTCATGTAAAGGAATCATAATTCGGCTGATAAACATATCATAATAATCGATGCCTACTTTATTTAAAAGGCCTATTTCATATGCTTTTTCTAAATCAATCTTTTTATTTTCAAAAAACTCTCTTAATTTGTTATCTTCGAAGGATAAACCTATTTTAAATTCATTTATAATTGAATCATCAATACCTCTTTTCAAAAGGTATTCTTTTGCTTCAACTCCCTCTTTGGAGGCTAAATTATTTTGATAAAATTTCGAAGAAAGTTCCATTATTTCATATTCTTTTTTAAATTTAGAACTGACATTTTTCTCTATCGTATGATTAAATGTTATTCCACATTTATTAGCCACAATTTCAATTGCTTTAGGAAAAGATACATTTTCAAACTTTTGCACAAATGTAAAAACATTACCACCAGTATTGCAGACAAAGCACTTAAAAATGCCAAGTTTAGTTGAAACATGCATACTTGGAGAGTGGTCATCATGAAATGGACACATTCCCACATAATCATTGCCACTTTTATTTAAAGTTATATAACTACCAATAATATCGACAATGTTTGCTTCATTTTTAATATTGTTAATTTCTTCTTCACTTATATACGCCATTTTATCCCCTACAACCTTATATATTAAAGCAACATACTCAATTTCCTTTTTTTTTACAGCAAAAAAGCCAATTTTTATCTAAAAATAGATAATATTGGCTAATTTGGCATCAATTATTAGTTGTTTTTGCATGTCATATTTATCACAAGTTATTAAATATAAATAACTATTATCATCAGGAATATTTACTTTACTAAACTTTTCATAAGAGATTACATCAATTATTTTGTATTCTTTTTGATAATTTTCATGAATTATTTTAATAATCATTCCTTTTTCTAAATATTCTAAATCATTAAAAAGGGCAAGGCTTCCTGTTCCTGAATGGCCAGATATAATTAAAGGCCCATTATTTTTAGATATTTCATGAAGTTCTAGACCCTCATTTAAAGTACTATTCTCCTCAAAGAAAATATCCATGTTAATACTATCGATTATCAAATGATAACCATTACTATAATAATTATTTTCTTTTATATTAAGCGGATTAAAACAAAGTAGACACAAAAGTATTTTTAGCGATAAAAGAAATATTATTTTCAGTTTCATCATCAATATTTATAAAAATTTCCTTTTCCTCGGGTTCTTCAATTAGAATTTGGGTTTCTTCAAGTATTATTGCTTCTTGTTCTTGTTCAAAACTATCTTCATTATCTTCAAGTTCTAAGATAGTAACATGCATGGCATATGTATTAAAAGGAGGATGATGCATGGTGGCTAATCTATTTTTACCGTCTGTAAAGGTTAATTCATTGCCTACATAATTATCTTTTAAATAAAAATCTAAAAAATACTCGCCAACATCACCAGTAATAGTAATACTGTTATCATCCATAACAACATCTAAACCATTATCATTTACTAAAGTATAAAACTGAAGTAAATCATCAGTATAAATAACACTTTGTCCTTGATATTGAATATGATCTTCATTAAGAATATCAATCCCTTCCAAAACTTTATTAACCCTATTTTTAACTAACTGGTACTCTTCTTCTTTTCTTTCCAAAACTTCTTCTTCCTCATTACAAAAATTAAAAGTTTTTTCATAGTATAAATCCTCCCATAAAAGTCTTGTGATAAATTGCATATGATAATCATAATATGTTTGAAAGTTAACTACTGGATATGCCCATAAATACTCAGAAAGAAAAAAAGCATCATCTACTTCAATATACTCATGATATGTACCCAAAGCATAATTGTAATTATCATTTAAATTTAAAAAATATACCGGCGAATTTTTGTAGGTTAAATAATGAATTGGATATAAAGTATCATCTTCATCACAAATAGCATAATTTGTATTTTTTAGTTCAAAACTATGTGCAAAAACTTGGCATGGTAAAAGTAATATTAAAACAAGTAATAATCTTTTCATAAATCCTTTCCATATGTGATATTTTTTACGAGCACCTTATTTATATCAAACAATAATAATTATTTAAAGCAATTCGTCAATTTTCGACAAATAACTATAATTGCACTTCCAAAAAAATAATATTATAATAATGATAACTGAGGTGAATATTATGTTTAAAAACAAAAAAATCCATATGATAGGTATTGGTGGCATTTCCATGAGTGGTATAGCTAAAATACTTTTATCATTTGATTGTCAAATAACGGGATATGATGCAAATGAATCCGATTTAACAAAGGAGCTTATCCAAAAAGGAATCAAAGTATCATATACTCCATGTTTAGAAAATGTTGAAAATGCCGATATTGTGGTTTATACTGCTGCTATTCCTAAAGACAATGAGGAACTAGTTCATGCAGAAAAGCTCAACAAAGAATTATATGAACGAAGTGTTTTCTTTGGTTTAATGATGAAAGATTATAAAAATGTTTTATGTATATGCGGTACTCATGGTAAAAGTACTACAACTGGTATGGTATCCACTATCTTCATGGAAGCAGAAAAAAATCCAACAATTCAAATTGGTGCAATATTGCCTCTTATCGGTGGTAATGAACATGTTGGTAGTAAAGAATATTTTATTGCCGAAGCTTGTGAATATGTAGATAGTTTTTTAGATTTCTTCCCTACTGCTGAAATAATACTAGATATAGACAATGATCATTTAGATTATTTTAAGAATTTAGATAATATCATTCACTCTTTCAAAAGATTTACCAATCTTTTACCGGAAAATGGTATTTTAGTTGTTAATAATGATGATGAAAATACTTTAATGGCTGTCAAAGACTATGATAAAAAGATAATTACTTATGGTATTAAAAATCAGGCAATGTATATGGCAAAAGATATTACCTTTGATAATCTAGGTCATCCAACATATAAACTATATGTCAATAATGAATATAAATTAGATATTTCACTTAGTGTAAGTGGCAATCATAATGTTTTAAATTCTTTAGCCGCTACTGCCCTTTCTCATCAATATGATATAGACCTTAATACAATTAAAAAGGCATTATATAATTATCATGGAGTTGGTCGAAGATTTGAACTACTTGGTAAATGTAATGGTGCTCTTGTTTATGATGATTATGCTCATCATCCAAGTGAGATTAAAACAACTTATGATTCAGTTAAGAAAACACCGCATAAACACGAGTACGCTGTTTTCCAAGGACATACCTTTTCAAGAACTAAAGATCATCTCGAAGAATTTGCTAAAGTATTATCTAAATTTGAAAATGTTATTATAGCTAAAATATATCCTGCTAGAGAAACAAACATTTACAATGTTCATGAAGAAGATCTAGTAGAATTAATTAAGAAAAATGGCAATAATAATGCTATTTATTTAGATACATTTGATAAAATAGCAAATTATCTAAAAGAAAAAGTTCAAGAAAATGATTTAGTAATAACGATCGGCGCTGGCCCAATTAATGAAGTTGCAAATAAATTAGTAAAGGAGTAAGAATGAAAAGAGAAAGAAATGATGGTTTTGTATTGATACTAGGTTTAGTTATCGTAATTGTAGGTATAATAGCCTTCTTTGTATATCGAAGTGAAAAAAGAAAAGATTTTGAGAAACTACTTAAAAGTGAAATGTATCTCGAAGTAGATTTAGGAGTTATAAAAAGAGAAAGAGTTCTTCAAGAAAAAAATGCTTTATTAAGAAAAATTAATAAAGATAATAATACCTACTTATACATAACAAAAAATAATATAATATTTTCTTACTATTATGATTGGTACTACGTAATTGATCCAATGCAAGGTATTCATAAAGATTATGAAAAAGAATTAAAAAGAGATACGGTTCAAAAAATATTAGATGCTATTAGAGAAAAAAGTATTGATAGTTTAAAATATAAAGTTGAGGATGATTATGCAGCTATAACTATTGATGATAAAATCAAATATATTGAAAAAATTGAATTACAATATATTTTACAAGAAAATGATATTGAACTACCAATCTATGGATTAAGTCCTGAAGAGCCTAAAAAAACTGATGATTTTTAAAAATTCATCAGTTTTTTATTTATGTTATCTATTAACCGCAATTAGCTTTACCATTAGCATAAAGTTCGCACCACAAGTATGCACCCTGCCTATCAAACAGTCCATCTGTAGCTAGTCTAATTCCACCGCAGCTTACATAATTTGTTGCTGATGCACATGTTACAGTAATACCATGTTTAGCAAAAAGTTCGGTAAGTGCGGCTTTGGCACTTGTTTGTTGGGCTGTAGTAAAATTGCTTCCTGCCGTATGACCAGTTAAGCCATATTTTGTATATGGTTGGGAAACGCAAACCGGAACCCCATAACTCGTATCACATAAATAATGCTTTGAACTATTAGATGCAATGCAAAAACCATACGTTGCCGCTGCTGCTGCAGTTTCATATGTAGTAGCTGGATAACTACCAGGAGAAAGCATAGTATTACTACTGTTATTCCAATAAACAAGATGGGGAACATAATATAAATCACATCTATCACCATGGGTAAGCTTTTTTATGACAGTTTCATTATTGGCATTTGTATAAAACGCAGATCCATATTTGCAGCCTGTCATTTCTTGATCGAGTGAATAACCAGCAGGAACAGCATTCATACCAGCTACTTCGGTGCCATTAGAGTAAACTTTTGAAATTATAATATCAGCATAATTACCATAGACCGTTCCATTAAATAAAACTGTTTTTGACGAATATTTTACAAATTGAGCATAGGATGCTAGATAAGTTCCTGATACTAACAATACAAATAGGCAACAGCATATAACAATAATAACACTTTTATATTGTTTCATAACAAACTCCTTTGAATTATTACTACACTTAGTATAACTTAAAAATGATAATTATTCAATATTAATCAAAAGCTACTTCAACATCTAGATTATTGTCACTAATCGTAATAATTAAAAAAATTAGTCCGCTTATAAAAATTAAAAGTGATGCTAAATATGAACCATATATTAATAGTTTTTTCTTATTACTATCATTTGGTTTTATTTTCTTAACGCTTTCATATGAGCTTTTTAAAAAATAAGCATAAACAAGTAAAAGGATTGTAAAAATAAATATCATTATTGTTTGATATTTTTTCTTACTTTGAAGGTCGTTATTAAGATAATATTTTTTTTCAAAATAATTTGCTTGCCAACTTAAAAAGATGATACCAATATAGATAAACCAAATCCGATTTTCAATATCAATCTCTTTTAGTTTACTATTTAGATCATCTTTTTCCATATTAAAATATATGAATTAAATGCCAAGAATAAGTGTAGCAATATTAAAATATACAATTAATGATACAGCATCGACAATTGTTGTAATAAAGGGGCTTGCCATAACCGCAGGATCAAAACCCAATTTCTTAGCTATAAGAGGAAGCGTTGAACCAATCATTTTAGCAAAGATAATAGTAATAAAAAGAGTTAAACAGACAACGCTAGCTACTTTAATACTTATTTTATCAATAACTAAAAGTTTAACTAAATTAGCTAAAGCCAAAGTTAAACCACATAAAATAGAAACCCTTAATTCTTTCCAAATAACTTTTAAAAAGTCTCTAAATTCAATTTCATTTATAGCTAAACTACGAATAATTGTTACAGATGATTGACTACCAGCGTTACCTGCGGAGTCCATAAACATGGGAATATAAGACGTTAATATAACCATTGTTGCGAGTGCTGCTTCATATTTTTGAATTATTAAACTTGTAAATGTGGCTGATATCATAAGTAGTAAAAGCCAGGGTATTCTTTTTCTAAATATCTCAAAAATTGAAGAACTTAAGTATGGTTTATCTGAGGGTGTAATCGCGGCCATCTTCGCAATATCTTCATTGGTTTCTTTTTCTAAGATATCGACAATATCATCAATAGTAATAATTCCTACCATCTTTTTTTCACTATCGACAACGGGCATTGCTAAAAGGTCATATTTTTTAAACATTTCGGCTGCTATCTCTTGGTCAACTAACGTATCAATTGAAATAACATCTTCATCCATAATGGTCGTAATATTGCGGTCAATGTCGGCAAGTAATAAATCTTTGATTTCGACACTACCTAAAAGAGTTCTATTTTCATCAAGGACATAACAATTAGTAATAGTTTCTTTATCGCTACCCTCTTTACGAATTTTCTCAAGACATTTACCAATGGTCATATTATTTTTGAAATCCAAATATTCCAAAGTCATGATACTTCCTGCACTAGAATCAGGATATTTTAAAAGTTCATTGATGCCTTTTCGAGTTTCTTTAGTGGTATTAGCAAGTATTTTAGTTACAACATTGGCGGGCATTTCATCTAAAAGGTCGGTAGCATCATCGGATGCTAGCATATCAACAAAAGAACCAGCATCTTTAAGACTCATTAGCGAAATGATTTCATGTTGATCATCAAGTGGTAAATATACAAAGACATCGGCTGCTTTATTTTTGGGAAGTAAACGAAATATTTTAATTACTTCATTTGAGCTAACCTCTTCGAGAATATCAGCAATATCTTGTTCATTTAATTCTTCGAGATCTTTTTTTAAATTTTGATATTCACCATTTTCAATTAAAGCAAGTATTTTCTCTTTCATACATGCACCGCCTTTTCTCAAAAAGATTATAGCACGATTATACTCCTAAAGTGATATTTTTCTTTTGTAAGTGTTTTTTTCTTAAAAAATCAACAATAAATAAACTTAAAGAAATAAATATAACATAGAATAATTCTTTTAAAGTTAATCCATATGTTCTAAATACACTTCCTCCATAATAAATAATTATCATTTGGACTATTATTGTAAAAAGATTAATAAAAATAAACATTTTGTTTTTTTGGATATTTGCAAAAATATTTAGTCTATGGGTTCTTGCTAAAAATGAATTTATTATGCCAAGAAAGACAAATAATGCAAAAAAAGCAGTTAAAAAATAGTTTCCATGTAGATCAAATCTAAAAAAAGATTTAACAAAAGGTAGTTTTAAAAACAAAATACATAAAATACTTGTATATAAACCATTGACTTTGATTTGATTTAACATATAAGCGTTTATTATTTTCTCATCTTTCTTTTTCGGAGGCTCATTCATATATTCTAAAAGAGGTGGTTCATAAGAAAAAGCAAGACCGGCAAAGGTGTCCATAATCATATTAAGCCAAAGCATTTGAACAATTGTAATTGGGGAAGCATAACCGATAAGAGTTCCAATAATTGAAAGAAGTAAGGCGCAAATATTAACTGTCAATTGATAAATAATAAATTTCCTAATACTTTTAAAAATTGTTCGTCCATATAAAACTGCTTTACAAATCGAAGATATATTATCATCCATGATTACGATATCGGCAGCCTCTTTAGCAACCTCAGTTCCGCTTCCTAATGCAAAACCAACATCGCTTTTTTTGAGAGCTATCGCATCATTTATTCCATCTCCTGTCATTCCAACGACATAACCTAATTTTTTATAAAGACTAACTAACCTGCTTTTATCTTCGGGAAGCGCTCTTGCAACAATAGATAATTTTTTTAACATTTCTATTAATTTTTCATCGTTATATTTTTCTAAATCATCATGCGTTAGAATAATACTATTATCGCTAACTATCCCTATTTCTTTACCAATACTAATAGCCGTATCTTTGGCATCCCCGGTTATCATAATTGGTTTAATGCCTGCTTTTTTAATCATTTCAATACTTTCCCTAGCATTTTTCCTAATGGTGTCGGAAAGAATTATAAAACCTACAAAAATAAGATTATCTAGAGCTTTTCCATAAGCACATGCAAGAACACGGTAACCTTTTTGTGTATATTTTTTTATGTCATTTAGTAAAAAATTATAATTATGTAAATCACATATTTGCCCATCTGTTCTTAAATATCTTTGACATTTAGGCAAGATTATTTCACTAGCACCTTTTATATAATAATTATTGTCACTAGCTAAAATATAACTATATTTAGTATCACTATCAAACTCTTTTGTTTTTAAAACATTTAAATCACTTTGATAGTTTATAATAAATTTTCGAATAGCTTGATCAGTGGCATTACCCCCAATTATTTTTTTATCACTTATAACGCATTCGTTATCTAGAGATAATAAATCATATAAAACCTTACTATATTTTTGATAATAATTAATGATATTTAGATTACTAAATTCTATACCATCCTTAGTTATTATTTTTTTGACACCTAGTTTTCCCTCGGTTAAAGTACCTGTTTTATCACATAATAAAACATTTATAGAACCACTTGTCTCAATTCCTACCATTTTTCTTACCAAAACATTATCCTTAAGCATCTTTTTCATATTCGAAGATAGAACTAATGTAATCATCATCGGTAGGCCTTCTGGTACTGCCATAATAATAATTGTCACGCAAAGTGTTAAACAATAAATAAAATATTCCATCATCAAAGGAAAGTTTTTAATTGTATTAAATATTAAAACTAAATCAAAATGATTATTAACTACAATCTTTAGAAAAAGATAAGACAAACTTGCAAGTATTGCACCAAGATAACCAAGTTTACTAATTTGTCCTGCTAAAGTTCTAAGCCTTTTTCGAAGGGGACTATCCTCATTTTTTATACCCATTTGTTTTGTTATTTTACCAATGTAAGTATTTAATCCTACACTATCAATTTTTACATTGGCACTTCCCTTATAAATCACACTACTTCCATAAACTTTACTTCCTACTTTTTTGATAACTTCCTTTGTTTCTCCACTTAAAAAAGATTCATCGGTGCTTAGATTACCTGAAATAATATGACCATCCGCAGGTAATTTATCACCACTACCTACATTTATAATATCACCCACTACTATATCCGAAGATTTAGCTGTTATTAATTTTCCATTACGATAAACTCTAACATCTATTTCTTCGCATTCTTTTGAAAGCCTTTCAAAAGCTTTATTAGAGCCATATTCAGAAATCGAAGATATAAAAGAAGCTAAAAAAATAGCTATTAAAATACCTATCGTTTCATAAAAATCAAAATTTTTAAATAAAAATACAACTTTGATAGCTAAAGCAATTAACAATATTTTAATAATAGGATCTCCTAAAGATTCGATTAATAATTTTAAAAATGTATTTGATCTTTTACTATCTATTTTATTACTACCATTTTTAATACGCGATTTTTTAACTTCTTCATCATTTAAACCCAAAGTCATATTTCCTCCAGTAAATTATATTTACATCGTCAAATAATATGAAAATGATGGATTATTAATGATTTTAAAACTAATTTATAATATAATTATCTTAGAATAGGTTGTGATAAGATGAAATATATTATTGATACTGACCCAGGAATTGATGATGCTATAGCTATCATGCTAGCCATTAAAAACAAATTAGATGTTATTGGTTTTACCATTGCAAGTGGTAACATACCTGTTGAAAAATGTGAAAATAACCTCAAAATAATCGAAGAATTTTTAAAAATCAATAAACCTATTTATCGTGGTAAAAAATTAAATGAATGCAGATTAGAAAGTGCCGAATTTGCACATGGTAAAGATGGTCTAGGTTATGCAGTATATCCAGTAAATAGACATCGTAAAGTTGAAAGAACTTATGCTGAAAACTTTATGATTAAAGCATCAAAAAAATATAAAGATAATTTAACAATTATTTGTTTAGGACCTCTTACTAATCTTGCTAATGCAATCAAAAAAGATCCTAATCTTCCAAATAGGATTAATAAAGTTGTTGTAATGGGTGCTTCATATAATCCTTATGCTAAAAATAAATATATTGAATTCAATGTTAAAATTGATCCTAAAGCAGCCCAAGCTGTGTTTAATGCGCCATTTAAAAGAATTGATGTTGTTACCCATGAAATAGGAATTAAGTCATTTATTGAAAAAGAATACATCAATTCATTACATGATTCAGAAGACATCGTAACCCGTTTCTTAAGTAATATTGCTCAAAAATATATTGAATTTAGTTTTGAACATTATGGAACAATTGGACTAGGTACGCCAGATCCAACAACCATTGCTTCGATAATTGACCCAAATATAGTCAAATTTATTCCTGCTAAAATAGAAATAAATGATGATATGGAATGTATTGTTACAAAACAAGATAATAGCAATTTATATATATCAAAAGACTTTGACCTAGAACTATTTAGAAAACTCTTCAAAGATACTTTTAATTAAACAAAAAAGCCCGATTATCAAATTATCGAGCTTTTTTTAATATATAAATGTATATTTCTCAGATAAATTTCATATATATGTCCTGCCGGACCCACGAGCCGGCAGGGACGCCTATCTTCGGACTGCCTCTAACTTATTGTATAAGGATCATTCCATTTGCCAGTTCCTCCAGTAAAGATTGTTTCAGCTTTAAGATACAAGACGGGCCGGACCGCAATGTTGCCGCTGGCGGCGCTGACGCCCACGTAGCCGCCGTTATCGACACGGAACACAGCGTTCGCGCCACTAGAGGACGGGCTTAATGTCCATTGTGCTGTTCCGCTTGTCCCAGGCGCTGTTGATGTTATATTTTGGAATAATAAATAGCTATTTAATGCACAATCTGTTTGATAACTTCCACTACTCCATCCTGACATTTGATATCCTAAACATACATTTCTATCGTATGTTGTTCCTCCATTTGTTGCATATCCAAAATCACTTGGATACATTAATCCTATTTTTCCAAACCATAAAAATGGTCTCATTTCTGGCAATGATGAATTTGTATACACCAATCCTGTATTATCTATATTTCTTTCTTTATTATAAAAGGCTGATGGACTACCTTCAGCTGCAGTATCATATGAATTTGTTCCATATAAACCCCATCCTACTGAAGCTATTTTTGATAGTGCAGAGCTTTCGATTTTCTTATATAAGGTTCCGCTGGTTGCTGTATAACTACTTTTGGTAGCGCTGCTTGGTTTATATATTGTTGTTCCATTTCCATCTAGATAACTATACGTTGCATTATAAAAGTTATAACCATTTCCTTTTACAACATTACTTGTTATTGTATAACTAGAATGGAGACCAACCCTATTTTGCATATTACCACCATAGGCAGTTTTTAAATAATTTGTACCATTAAGCATGAGCATTAATTGGCTATCTGACCAGTCATTTGAACCATAAGATTCTGTTGCCGAACCTACTCCAGTTTGTTTATAATCCCAACTTAAGGTACTACTGCTTATTAGTTGATTTCTTATTATTTTAACTAATGGTCCGCTTTGCCAATTCTCATAATAACATTCATCCGAAGAACCATATGTACCTGTACAATACATCATATCAGGCATTACCCCTATTATTCGCCATAGTTCTCCATTAAACTGGATGTAATTATCAGGATTTTTTCCAGCATAGCGCCATTCACCTGTGTGATCTGATGTTAATATCCATGGACTACTTGATACGGCATCTGTTCCACTTTTTGGAGCTGTATTTACTAGCCACTCATTTAATAATGGACCCCCTATTTCGCCCTTCCTTGCAGCAAGTAAATGTAATCTTGCTGTTTTATTCGCTGTAGAAAGATTACCGCCACCACCTTCAGAATAATCTATCCAAGTATTAACATAATAAGCTTTACTACTATTAGCAGGGATTGATAAATTATTTCCGATTAGGTAGCCATATTCAACTGTTTCACTTATTGAAGATAATGTTTCACTTATTACCCTATCATATAATCTTATTTTATTTGTGCTTAATGCGGTTCCTGCGGTTGGAACTGTAGCTCCTTGCTCATAAATGGCATATTTTATAGCTTCTATTGGCATAGTATTAGCAGAACCAGGAGCAAATGCTATGTCAACATTTTGAGCTGTGGAACATTTATTATAAACAGTAAAAGCCGTCCGATAATTAGTATTTGTCAAAGCCCTATTGTCATTTATAGGAACAGCTTTATCACCACTAAGATTTATTTGAGTACTAACCGTAAGTGTAATACACGCATCTATTGCCACATTGGTAGTTATATTTTGATTTGTCCCAATTGATATAGAATAATAGGCATATGAAATTGAAAGATATGTACAAATAGCTAAAGCAATAATTATTATATATAGTAAAATCTTTCGCATAGTTTATCTCCCTTATTTTTATTTTTCTTACTATTAGTATATCAAAAAATGAAATGCACTTCAATATCTATTAAAAAACTCCTGGCTATGCAGGAATTTTATTTGTTTTAAACTCAAGTATTTCATCATAAGGAACATTACTAATTGCATTTGCATTAAAGCCCATACTTTTATTTGAGGTTTTGATGAAAAATATGACATTATTAAAATTAATATATTCATCATTATGCTCAACTAATCCATCTTTATATATTTTTGTTAAAATACTATTTATTTCATTTACATTATCACTTGCAATAATAATTGTACTTGGATAATATTTAACTTTATTAAACATCTTTTCTATGGATTTTTCACTATTTAGTTTAATCACCTGATAATTAATCTCTTTTGCAATATTTTCAATAATACTATCAGGTATATCATTTGTTTTAAAAGATTTTACACCTGGTTTTTTCAATGTATTATTTATTAATCTAATCATACTTTTATCATATGAATTTATTATTTTAATTTTTCTATTATTGATAATATTATTTTTATACTCCAATATATCCATGATATCTTCGGATGTTATAAAAATTTGATTATTATTTTTAATTGCTTGTAACTCTTTTTTTATTTTGTCCTCTAAAATATTGGTTTGTAATGCCTTTTTAAAGTCACCATTTTCGATTAGTTTAATTTTTGTTAGTTCTATCTTTTTTAAATCGTTTTCTTTGTCTTTTATTATTTTACTTTGTTTTTTTAATTTAACAAATGACATAACTGAGTCTAATAATTCAATTGACTTATCCGGGTTATATTTATTAGGAAAATACACTTTTGTTAAATGAACTAAACTTTTTAATAAATCATCACTTATATTTATTTTATGAAAATTTATATACTCTTCTTTAATGCTTTTTAAAATGGCAAAGGTCTCTTCTTCGTTAGGCTCTTCGACTAGAAGAAGTTCAAATCTTCGAGAAAGAGCTTTGTCTTTAACAAAGTATTTTTCATATTCTTTTTTAGTGGTAGCGCCAATACATTTAATATCTCCGCGAGCTAAATATGGTTTTAATATGTCAGAAGCTGATATAGCTCCTTCGGATGCGCCAGCATTAACTAGCGTATGAATCTCATCAATAAATAAAATAATATTAGGATTGTCTTTAATTTTTGTAATTAAAGTAGTTAGTTTTTCTTCGAATTCGCCACGATACTTCGTCCCCGATAAAATACTTGCCATATCAAGCATGATTATT
Organism: Bacilli bacterium; assembly: GCA_017544165.1. GTDB lineage: Bacteria > Bacillota_I > Bacilli_A > RF39 > UBA660 > UBA6448. The sequence goes on along the minus strand of JAFYER010000008.1, from coordinate 22,746 downwards.
TTAGCATCTAATAATTGTTCTGGAACTTCTTTTTTAACTATTCTTCGAGCAAGTTCTTCGACGATGGCACTTTTACCAACACCTGCATCCCCAACCAAAAGCGGATTATTTTTTTTCTTTCTTAATAATGTTTCAATTATTAAGTTGATTTCTTTTTCACGCCCTACCACTTTTTCATTTAAATCAATAGTATTATTAAGGAGATTTCCATAACTGTCAAATTCAATATGTTTGTCTATTTCTAAATTGTTCTTAAGCAAATTGTACAAAGAATCAATATCAATTCCCATTCCTAGTAAAATGCGGATGGCTACACCCTCGCCTTCATCTAAAATATGAAATAATAATTTTGTTTCATCCACCTTTACATCATTTAAGGATTTATTAATTATCTTTTTTAATAAGGGAGTATATATATTATTTGTTATTTTTTTACGAACGGGGGCTATAGCCATTTTAACTTCTTTATAAAAAAGATCATAATTAATACCTAATTGTTTTTCTAATTTTGGATTATTGTTTAAGATAGCTAGCAATAAGTGCTCGGTTCCGACATATTCATGATGAAGTATTTCTCTTTGTCTTTCTGCTTCCTTAAACAGTTTTAAACATTTTATATCATATTTATCAAACATTTTATCATTCCTTTATATTAATTATGTTTGATATTTATAAATTTATTCAAAAAAAACAAGCAAATTATTAATCTGCTTGTCATTTTATTCTTACATTGCGTATTTGACAATTGCTACAAAAATAAGCATTACTATAAGCATTGCAAGAGCAAATATCCAAATATACTTGAACCATGATTTATAATCTAATTTTAAATATGCTAGACCAAATAATAGTAATCCACCAATAGGAACAAATATTTGAACTAGACCATATGTAGTTACATAGATAGTATGTAGTAAGTTGAAATCACTTGCATACTTAACTGTAAGTACACTACTAACTAGATATGAAGTATATCCTAAGTCAGAATGGAAAATAGATGATATAAAGCCGGTTAAAAGTGCAATAAATGGATTAAACTTCTTAGTTAAACTAAATGCCCAATCTGTAATTGTTGGTACAAAAGGTGTCATATATGTAATAATAAATATCATATATGTTAAAGCATATAAACATACCGGTCTAATTAATCTACCAAGTCCTTCGCAAAAAGATGTTACAAATTCGCTTGGTTTTAATCTTCCAATAGAGGCTACTAGAATTGATAAAAGTATTAATACAACAATCATGTTGCTTACTTCCATCATACCAAATGCTACAGAACCAGTACCAAGAATATAACTAAATAAATTAAATTCTTTACCGATAGAAAGCTCAGTTAACCATGTATGGAATTTATTAAATGACTCAATTCCCCAGTTTGCATTCCAATTAATATAGCCTAAAATGACAAATATAAATAAGAATACAAAGATAACAACCATTGGCCAAGTTTTTGTTTTTCCTTTTACATCTTCGATGACAAATGGATCGTCCTCAATACCAGCGTTTTTAATTTTGTTTTTCTTCATTTTTAAAACGCGATAAACATTATAACCAACAAATAATACAAGAGCAATTAAGCTGATTATTAAACGATGATAAATACCAACAGTTACGGTAGAATTAGCATAATTATTAAACCAATATAAGCTATCTGTTCCATATGTACCAGCAATTGAACCTACAAGTATAGAACCAAAAGTTAAACCCATTGTAGTTATTTTATCAAATTTAGCATTTAATAGAACACTAATTAAAAATGGTACAAACACAAGTAAAATAAGCGTACTTTTTAAAATTGAAGTAAGCGCAGCTAATAAAATGATTAAAATAATTGATACAGGTACTTCTTTACCAGTAACAAATTTAGACCATTTTTTTACTAATGCTTGATAACTCTTCGTTTTTGATAATACTCCGTAAAAGCCTCCTATTGCAAATAAGTATAGAATTGTTGTTAAGCAAAAATATACTGCATAATACAAAAGTTGCGGTATATCATTTAAACCTAAGCGATTCATTCCAGCTTCATAGAATGTTCCGCTTTGAAATTGTCCATAAGGTAATACCCATGTAAAACAAAATGCAACAAAGATAACAATTCCTACCCATTTAAATAGGTCATTATGTTTTGACTTACAAGTTAGTACAGCCATAAAAATTGCAAGAGCTAATACAACAATAATGCCAATAACCTTTCCCATAATTTACCTCCTTATCCAAATTATAGCACTACTGCAAACAAAAAAAAAGCAAAATTGCTTTTTTTCGTTATATAATCTAAACTATTTTTTCTTTTTACAAAATTAATTGCAAAATATACTAGCCAAATAATACCTACTATGAAAAAGGAAAAAGATACTATAACAACGCTCATAAATGATGATCCTATTTCAGCAACTGCAGAAGCTACACTAGTTTCATTATATCCACTAACTAATTCATTTCTAATATTACTTGCTGCAAAAAAACCAAAAAGAATTGTTAAAATCGATATGATTAATAAAATATAAACTACCTTTTTATTCATTATTGCCGTCAAACTACTTGTTAATATTTTTCATCGTTGGAAATAATATTACTTCTCTAATGGTTTCTTGTTCAGTAAATAACATGCATAAACGATCAATTCCATAACCAATTCCACCAGCCGGAGGCATACCATACTCTAAAGCTTCGATAAAGTCCATATCGATATCATTTGCTTCTTCATTACCAAGCTCTTTTTCCTTTAATTGCTCTTCGAATCTTTCAAGTTGATCAATTGGATCATTAAGCTCTGTATAGGCATTAGCAAATTCTTTACCACCAATAAATAATTCAAAACGATCGACAAATCTTGGATCTTCTGGGTTTTTCTTCGTAAGAGGTGAAATCTCTACTGGATGGCCATATAAAAATGTTGGTTGAATTAATGTGTCTTCAACATACTTTTCAAAAAACAAATTAATAATGTGCCCCACTGTTTTTTCATGTTCCTCAGGATATATTTCGTGTTCTTTGGCAAGCTCTAAAGCTTTTTCTACAGACATTTCTTCCTTAAAATCAATTCCTACTTTTTCTTTAATAGCATCAGTCATGCTAATTCTTTTCCAAGGACCTTCAAGGTTTATTTCATTACCACACCAATTATAAACCATTTTATTAGTTACATTTTTAGCAATATTCGTAAACATCTTTTCCGTTAAATCCATCATGCCCTCTAAGTCTGAATAAGCAAGATAAGCTTCCATTAAAGTAAATTCTGGATTATGTTTTGGATCCATTCCTTCATTTCTAAATACACGACCTATTTCATAGACAGCTTCCATACCACCTACTAATAATCTTTTCAATGGAAGTTCTAGTGCTATTCTTAAATACATATCCATGTCTTGCGTATTATGATGAGTAACAAATGGTCTTGCTGAAGCTCCGGTCAAAAGACTAGTTAAAATTGGTGTTTCAACTTCGGTAAATCCTTCATTATCCATAAAGTTTTGAATGCATCTAATAATTTTTGGACGCATAAAAGCAATGTTTCTTGATTCCTCATTCATCATCAAATCAACATATCTACGACGATATCTTTCTTCAGTATCAGTAAGTCCATGAAATTTTTCAGGAAGCGGTCTTAATGCCTTAACTAAATGTGTATACTCCAAACATTTAATTGTAACTTCACCGGTTTGGGTTTTCATTATTTTACCGGTTACACCAACAATATCGCCAATGTCAGCTGTTTTAAACAAATTATAAACATCTTCACCTACATCATTAATAGAAATGTATATTTGAATTTTATCAGTTTTATCTTGAAGAGCAAAAAAAGATGCTTTACCCATTTTACGAATAAACATAATTCTTCCTGCTACCGTAGCAATATCATTCATATTTTCAAAATCGTCATGAGGAACATCTTGATATTTATCTTTAATGTCTTTAGCAAAAGCCGTTCTGTCAAAGCGATGGCCAAAAGGGTCTATTCCAAGTGCTCTTATATTCTCGCTTTTTTCCCTACGTATAACTTCTTGTTCCGTAAATTCTCTCATTTTCTCTCACCTAGCAATAGTTTATCACAAAAAAAAACTATTAGGAATACCTAATAGCTTTTAAAAATTATATTCTTTGTAGTTTAGATTTTTTCTTTGTAGCAAAATATACAGTTGCGCCTAATACTATTCCACCAGTAATTATAATATAAGGAACACTAGAACCAGTATTAACAGTAATCTTTCCAGTAACTTGCTTCAAACCATATTCAATAGTACAATCTTCATCTTTTGCATTTAAATCAATTAGAGCAACTAATTGTCCAAGCTCAATTGTTTCGCCTGAAACAGCATCGTCATTTTTTGGAGTAAACTCACAAACTGTCAAATCATCATCAACATCTTGAGTTACTGTAAAATTATCATTAGCTACACAAGTAAATGATTTAACTGCAGGGCCACCTCTAAATACTAACTTAGTACCTTCAATTTCACTATCATCAGTATTAACTAATTTTAGGTTGTAGTAATACTTCATTGTATTGTTACCAACATCCTCCTTTTTATTCGGATCACTTGGCAATTTAAATGAAACATCCGCTAACGCATTAAGTGGAAATGCTAAAAGAACTCCTAATACTAATAATAACGCAAAAAGTTTTTTCATAATACTCTCACTCCTATCCTCTCTTTATTATGTCTTAATTATAACATAAAATTCAAAAAAGCAATATATTTTTTAAAAAAATGTATTATTTGGTGTAAAGGTGTGTTATCATATTATAGTAAGATGGTGGTTGCAAGTGAAAATTCTTGTTAAAATAAAAGATAATAAACTTTCTTTTCTAAACAGGAAAAAATTAAATTACGAATATAAAAATATGTTAAATACAAACGTAATTAGCAATGATGAACTTGTATTTAGCGATGAATATATAAGAAAAAATTACAAAATTCTTTCAGCTTTTTTTAGTGAACTAACAAAAACATATAATTTAAATATTTTATCATTTCAAACAATGGAAGTTGCTCTTTTAATTATGCCTATTTTTAACAAAATTAAAAATATTAATTCCATTTATTATGCCTCTGAAGAAGTTTTACCATATAAAATGTGTGAGTACTTACTCAAATGTAATAATATTAAATATATAAGCGCTGGTTATATTCCCCAGTTTATGTTTGAAATGCTCGATAAATACGGAATCATTCCCGAATCACGTGATGAAGTTTTATATACATCAAGTTTTATGGAATTAAACGGGCTCACAACATATTCAACAATCTTTTATAAATATAGCGTTTTACTTGATTACCCTCTTTCAAACCAAGACCTCGAAGATTTTAGTACTTTTTGTAAAATTAATAAACATTTAAAAATTGTTCATGTCAATATGCCAACTAAAATCAATCTCGAGGAAATTATTTATATTTTAAAAGAATATCGCCATAAGAACATTCGATTATTAATTCATGGTGACCAGATAGATGAAGATATAATTGAATATCTAAAAAAGCATAACAAAACAATCAAAAAAAGATATAAAATACTAATAAAAATAAAATATAGTGAAAAGTTTATCGAAGAAAATATTGTTTATGAAGCAAACAATTCCATATTAAGAGCTTGTGCCATTTTAATGTTTGCCTTGGCGATAGGTTCAATAGGAATGGTTTTATTTGATAATTACAAATCAATAAAGCAAGTTTCTAAAATCCAAAAAGAAATTCAAACCCATATTATTGCAACTGATGTCGAAGACATAGTAAAGGATTTGGAAAAAGATAGCAAAAACAAAATTAAAAATGACTATATCGCAGCTTTAATGACAATTAATTCAGACGCAGTCGGATGGTTGAAAGTAAATAATACGAATATCGATTATGCCGTATTACAATATTATGATAACAAATTCTATCTTTCTCATAATATTTATAAAGAGCAAGATCCAAATGGGTGGTTATTTTTAGATTATGAGAATCGAACTGATATAGTTGATGATAACACAATCATCTATGGCCACAACCGATTAATAAATGGCGTAATGTTTGGAACCCTAAATAATGTTTTATACAAAAATTGGTATACAAATCCCGAGAATCAAATTATTAGATTTGATACTTTATATGGATCATATAAATATAAGATTTTTTCGATATATGTTATCCCTACTACTAACGACTATATGACCACAACATTCTTCAAGGATGATGAAAAGATAGCATTTTTAGAGCTTATTAAAAATCGTAGTATATATGATTTTAAAATTGATTTAAACAAAGATAGTAAAATAATAACATTATCGACTTGTCATGATGAAACTCAAAAACTTGTAGTTCATGGTGTTTTAATCGAAGAATAAAAAAATGACTTCATATAAGTCATTTTTTAATTTGAACAAGTATAATTTTTGGTATTTGTATAATATGAGCTAATTGCCGTATATGTTGTTGGAAAATCCGGTGTATTATCTTTGCTAATCATTTCTTTATCTAACTTAGTAACAATTTTTATAATTAATTCGTTGGTGTCCATTACAAAATAGCCTTCTTTATTATCTATAGTGATTTTATTATTTTCAACATTTAATAAAGCGTTATTAAAGTCCTCGACTTCCTTAAATTTGTAATTATATAATCTTAGTGAATTTCCTAAATCTTTACGATTTTCATCGAAAATGAAGTAATCTGATACACTATATTCATATTTAGTTTTATCAATTGTATTATTTGTACAACTTAAGTTCATCGAAGGAGCAGTTTCCACTACATATAATACAGCATAACCAACTCGTTCCGTACCACTTTTATGGCTGATAGTTACTCCAATACCATGTGGACCCCCTTTAGTTTTAGAGTAATCCTTTAGCTTCATTTCGTCTGTTAAATAATCATATTCATTTTCAGCATTGATAAATTCTTGAGCAGTTGGCACATCGTTTTCGGCTTTATACAAAATATTTGTTGAGAAATTAACATCAACTAAAGAAAGAACTTCAATTTTGGCACTACGCTTAATCTTATCACATGTGACAGAATATTCATAAACACCTGGAGTATTAATATCTACTTTATCAAGGCCGGTTATTAAGCATGATGCCACGTCAACTTTTGAAAAAGAACCGTAATCACTGATGTTATTAGAAATTGTTTGACCAACATAAACTTGAACATCGTTTATTGAGAATAAATCTTTTTTCTTGTTTCCCAAAGAAAGATAAAAATATAAACCAAATGCGACAGCTCCCATCAATAATAAAATAACAATAACAAAAATTACTTTTTTTAAAGTATCATGTGGTTTTTTATCAGGATTAGGTGTCATACTTTTTTTCTTTTTTTCTTTTTTTGAGTGCTTTCCTTTTTTATTTTTATCAGTTGGTTCCCCTGGGCCATTTTCATTATTTTCCTGTTTTGAAAGAGATTCCAATACCTCTTTTGGCGGTTCAACATCAAGCGAATCAATTACTTGAAGCATTGTTGGGTCAGTGCCAATATCAGTATTTTCGTTTGGAAAAACATTATTCATTTTTTCATCCCCTTATTATATGTAAATTATAACTTTTTTAATTATTTATTTCAAGAAAAAAAGCAGCATTTATTTTAATACTGCTTTAATACGTCTTACACCAGAAGAGGAACTTTCTTCCTTTAAAATTTTAAATTCTCCTAATTCAGAAGTATTTTTAACATGTGGACCTCCACATAATTCTTTAGAAACATCGCCAATTGTATAGACAGTTACAACATCTGGATATTTTTCAATAAACATACATTCTGCTCCGGATGCTATAGCTTCACTTTTGGACATTTCATCACATCTAACTTCTAAGCCTTCTTTAATCCAATTATTGACAAGAGTTTCAACTTTTTCTTTTTCTTCATCACTTAACTTATGATCACACGAAAAGTCGAAACGCATTCTTTCATCAGTAATATTAGAACCTTTTTGATGAACTTCTGGGCCAACTACTCTTTTTAAGGCAGCATTCAAAAGATGAGTTGCGGTATGATATTTAGTCTCTGTTTCTGAATCACCGGCTAACCCGCCCTTAAACTTACCTTGTGAGGCGGTTCTACTCTTTTCTTGATGCTCTTTAAACTTTTCTTCATAGCCTTTAGTATCGACATTTAAACCTTTTTCTTTAGCAAGTTCGACAGTAAGTTCTAATGGAAAACCAAACGTATCAAATAAATGGAATGCAGTTTCTCCATCAATATCTTCACCTCTTTGAACTTCTTTTTCAAATTGTCTTAAGCCTTTTTCTAATGTACGATTAAATTTAACCTTTTCGTTTTTAAGTTCCGTTAAGACAACATCACGATTATCTTTAAGTTCACTATAATAAACATCATATTTTGATAATAATAGTTTAGCTATTTGTTCTTCCCAATCGCTATTGATATCAATATCAAGTGCTTTTGCGTGTCTAATAGCCCTTCGAATAAGCCTTCTTAAAATGTATCCTTGATCAGTATTACTTGGTTTAATTCCGGCAGGATCAGCTAAAATAAAGACTGCAGTTCTTAAGTGATCCGCAATGATACGCATTGATTTTTCATTACCTTCATATGGTTTACCTGAAATATCAGAAATAAGCGCTATAACATCTTTCCAGATACTTGAGGCATAATTATCAGTAACACCCTCTAAAATGGCAGTAGTTCTTTCAACACCCATCCCAGTATCGACATTTTTATTTGGAAGTTCAATTACTGAGCCATCAGCTTTCTTTTCAAATTGCATGAAAACATCGTTCCATATTTCAACCCAACGTTCATCTTCAGTATCAAATTTTTCAGGAATTGGGTCATTACTACGCCAATAAAACATTTCACTATCTGGTCCACATGGTCCAGTATCACCTGCTATCCAGAAATTATCATCTACAGTTTTAGCAATTCTTTCTGGTTTAATTCCTAGACTTAACCACTTATCATAACTAGTTTGGTCAAAAGGAATATTATCCTTACCCGCATAGACAGTAACCGCAAGTCTTTCAACAGGAATGTTAAGTACTTTAGTTAAAAATTCAAAACTCCACTCTATAGCTTCGTCTTTAAAATAATCGCCCAAACTCCAATTCCCAAGCATTTCAAAAAATGTATGATGATAAGTATCGCCGATATTATCCAAATCATTAGTTCTAATACATTTTTGATAATCACATAGTCTTGTTCCATATGGATGTGGTTGCCCCATTAAATATGGTATTAATGGTTGCATACCAGCTGTATTAAACAAAACAGATGGGTCATTTTCCGGTACAACTGGTGCACTTGGTATTTGCTTATGACCTTTTTCAATAAAAAAATTAATATATAAATCTTTTAAATTCATCTTAACGTCTCCAAATATTTAAATACTTTATCTTTTAAGCTTTCCATTGTATCATTTGCTAAAGTATAATCAAATTCATCGTAGTTTTCTAAAGCCGTTTCAGTAATATGTGATTGTTGTTCTATAGTTAATGAACTATTTCCAAATTGATTGACAACATAAATTGCATATACTTCATCAAAATTTTCTTTAATCTCTTCAATTTCCTCAGGCATTCTCACATCTGAAATAACAAGATTATTAACATATTCCTTATAAATAGAAATATCTTTTATCATATTAGATGTAAAATAATAAGGATCAATCTTTCTTATTTTATCGCCAATTTGTTGCATAAAATCCCGAGGTTTATTGGCATCCATCCCATCCCAATCCGTAAGCTCTCTTGCAAACTGTTTGATATATTTACTATAACTAGTAATTGCACACTCCTCAAGTTTGTAAATATAATACTCCTTTATTAATTTGGCAACTTCATTTTTACCACTGCCGGCTTTACCCGCTACTAAAAAAATTCTCATAAAATCTTCCTTTCTTTAAAAATAAAAAGGATAATACCAAGGAGCCTATAAGGCGGTACCATCCTTTATTTCACTTTTTAGTTTTATAGGTCTTCACCATTTAATCTTCGAAAGTAGCAAATAATTATTATATTTATTCTTTTCCACCAACCAAGAACTCTCTTTAAAAAATATCAATAAATATCATCTTTCTTCAGCGATTACATTTATAGTTTAACACAATTTATACATTTTGCAAGTGCATTATAAGAAACGATATGGATTATTATAAGATCCATCACCACTAATATAAACAGCACGAGGATCTAAATAAAGTGTAGGTCTAGTATAATATGATGTCGACGAAGGAGAAGTAGAATAAACATAACCACTAGTAGTCATATACGTAACCGAATATGTGTTAGTAGAAAAAGCTGTCAACAGTGTTCCACCTAAGGCAGTACCATTAGCCGAAGCAGTTGCATTTTTAAAAATTAAATAGTTAGGAACTCCACAATAAGTGCGATAATTACCTGAAGCATTTAAATTAGCTGTTAGACAATTAGCTCTCGGATACGTTGTACCATCATTTGATCCACCCGCTGCAAATCCAAAATCACTAGCATAAGGAAGTCCAACCTTACCATACCAATAAGTTGGCCTTATTAGTGAGTTAGTTCCAGGAGTACAAGTTGAACCTGAAATTGTTGCACAAACAGAATTACCCCGTTCATTAGCATATATCGTCTCAGCATTCGCTGCTACAGTTGAAATGCCCCCTAAATTCCATTTAACTGTTGCTACCATTCCTTGTGAATCGCCATCTAACTGTTTGAAACAATTTTCAACAGTAGTGTCAGAACATTTAGTGAATGTATTAGATGAAGTAAAGCCACCTGTTGTTGTCGCAGCTGCCGGTCGATATATAGAATAAAGACTGGTATCCCATAAACTACCAGGATTACGATAAAATTTAATTCCATTTTCATCAACAGAATAACTATTACGAATAGTACTTAATATTGGTACAGTTCGCCCAACGGTATAACCAGTTGTATAAAAAATTGAAGGGTTAAACATTAACATTGTTTGACTATCAGACCAAGCATTGGAACCTGAACTATAAGTTGATGAGCCAACCCCTACTTGCTTATAGTCAAGTGACGCGCCTGTATTAAACGAGGTGTTTCTAATTATTTTAATTAAATTTCCTTGGGTATCGGCAACACCATCTGAATTAGTATCATATTCAACCGGCATTATACCAATAATTCGCCACATTTCCCCGTTAAATTCGATAAAATTATTGGGATTCTTGCCTGCATACCGATAATCGGTTTTGCTATCTGAACTATGGGTTGTTGAATAGAAATACCAATTGTTTCCTTGAGAGTCAACACCAGAACTTGCAGCATTATTTATAATATAATTAACAAGTGCTGGTTTAGAGGTTTCATAACAATGAGCATTTTCTATAGCAATTTGGCCTTCATAGGTTTTATTTTCATGATGATCTTGATTAACATCTAAATTATAGAATTTACTAGTAAATGTCCAATTTTGCGTAGTTGTCGCATTATTCGTAGAAATAATATATCTTCCCAAAACCAAAGAATCTTCATAAGGAACATTTATTTCTCCAAGATTTTGGGTCCCATCAGTACCTGCTACAACAAACTCATTGTCGGCAGAAAAACTTCTTTCATAAACATCAGAATCTTCGAGCCATTTCCAGGTTATAGCATATGAACAAGTTAGATTAAAACTACTTTGTAAGCTAACATTAATGCCAATTGAATTTTGAGCAACCACTTCACCAACAGTGTCCATTAACATTTCGTTTCCAGGAATATTTAAAGAAATATTAGTGTTACCAGTAACTATAAAATTAGCAGCTACACCATCAGCAAAAGTAACATTTACTGGTAAATTATTTACTAAGTTTTTAGTAGCTCCCAAAAAAGCAAATGAAAAAGATATTACTAATATTAATATAGTAATAATCAATACACCACCATAGATTAATACATTTTTATTTTTCATATAACCCTATTATAACAAAAATAATAAAAAAAAAGAAGTATCAATTTTATACTTCTTTTTAGATATTACTCCTTAATATCGTTAGTTAATATACTAGATTGATATTAAAGAAAAATAATGCTATATAAGTAATACCTGTAATAGCACTATTTATAATATTTACTCATCATAGTTAATTAAACTAGCAGTTTTTTCCAATTCTTCGTTTTCTCTTTGAAAATTAAGACTAAGGCCAATAACGAAAAAGTAAGAGATGAAATAAAACCAAATCATTAAAACACATATTCCGGTAAGGCTACCATATAAAGCAGAGTAATTAGCAATATTATTAATATAATATGAATAAATCTCTGTTGTTAAAATCCAGGAAATCGTTGTAAAGATAGCACCATAATTAGCATTATGTGATTTTATATATCTATCTGGAGCCATAACATAAATCAGTTTAATAAGTAAAAATAAGAATATCCACATTATTGGACTTTTTAAATAATTAAATATTGTTACAATTAGCGATGTAACTTTTGGGTTCATATTAACCTTTTGAATGACATAAACAATTTGATCACCAAATATTGGAATAATCAAAAGAAAAACAATAATAAGAACAAAGATAAAAGTCATAAAAATAGCTTTTAATCTTCTTTTACTCCAGCTACCATTTTCAAGGCCATATATTTGATTTGACGTAATAATAACTGATGATGCCCCATTACTTGCAATATAGTAACTAAATAATAGCGCAAGTGTTAATTTAATACCCGCATTCGAGGCATTGGAAACACTTAAAAGTAAATCCGCTATATCTTTGGAAAAAGCTTTGACAAAGAAACTTTTCAAAAAGTCAGTAGATAGATTTAAAATTGATGCTCCATAAGTTATTAAGGTAATCGTAGGAATAGTTGCTAAAACAAGAAAAAAAGCTAATTGACCAGGAAGTAGTATCATATCTGGTCTTTTATTAACTTTGATAATTCTTGTGAAAAAATCTTTAATTCTTTTTTTCATTTTCTTCCTTTTTTTCTTTTAAAATTTTAGTTGCTTCATTTAATGCATCCTCAATTGTCTTAATATCATCTAAAATCATTGAATAACCATATTCAGCGCCATAATTATAAGGTAATTTTTTAAATTCTCTATTTAATTTATGTATATAATTTGTTATTTGTTTTTGGGAATATCCTACCATATAAACAACAAACTCATTTCCGTCAGTTCGAATAATGTCTGAATTATCAAGTTGGGTCTTTATTAATGCATTAGCGGCCGCTTTAATTTGTTTGTCACCCTCTTCATATCCTTCGACATCATTAATTGATTGTAAATGGTTTAAATCGATAACAAGTATTGTCTGAGGATAAATATTATTATTACCCCATTTTTTAATATTTTCAGATAAATAACTCCGATTTTTCAAAAGAGTTAATTGATCAATAAAACGAATTTTATCATCTTTCTTTATTTTTTTAGCGATTACTATTTTCTTTGTTTTTTTAATAAACATCAATAAAACCACAACTAAAATACATACGACGGCAATAAAATATTTAGCAACAAATCCTATTACTCTACCTGATCTAACCGTTTTTTCGTGATTATACAACCCTTCAATTAATATTTGATTTGGATCCGAAATATTTAAATAAGCATTTAAAAGTTTATACATTGCACTACTATTTTTAACATTAAATCCATAAATGTAATCTAAATTATTTTCAAAACGAACGGAATAATTCTCTAATCCGTGAGATTTATAATATTCAAAAATATTTTTATCAAGTAATATTATTTCATCTTTTTTATTTAACCGAACAAGATCCTTATTACTACTGTAATATTTAATATCAATACCATTAACGGCACTTAAATATTTAACAAAAATAGAATTCTTATCAACATATACAGTTTTGCCAATAAGGGAATTTAGAGAGTTTACCACAATACTATTTTTTACATTAGCAATTACTACATATGAACTATTAAGTCCACCTTCCGTTTTAGAAAAATCACTAGTTAAATTACTATAGCCAAAGAAAATATCGACATTACCTTTAGCAATGGCTTTAGTAAACCGATTAAAGCTACTATACTTTTTAAAATTAAAATCAACATCAGCAAAATCAATAAAACCTTTTAGATAAACGGCTGCAATACCACCATAGTTACCGCCTGAAATAACTTCATATGGAGAATTATTAATATAACCATATTCATAAGTCATACTTCGCATGGCATCTATCTCAGTCGATGATATATTTAAATTATTTGTTACTAAAGCAAATAAATTATCATTATAATAATCATTATATTTTGACTTCCATGTTTCAAAATATTTATTAATAATGCTGCTAAGTTCACTATCTCCTGTAGTAAGAGTAAAGTAAATATTTATATCACTAAAATGATAACAAACTCTTAAATTATTTTTAATAATATCCTTTAAATATAAATGCAAAGGTACAATAATATATTCATTATCATTAAAAGAAGTTAATAAACTATCTTTATTATCATATGTTTTATAGATAATTGTTGAATCTTTTAAATAATTTGATATATAAGCAAGTTCACTACTTAAAACACCAACATTTTTACCATTAAGATTGCTTATTTTGTTTATTATTGTGTAATTCTTACCCACCAAGACATAATGGTCAGTATAAAAAATCTTATCAAATTCATTTAAATTAGTCTTTATGCCTAAAGAAATATCATTACTGACAGATCCATAATTATAAGTTATTTCATTAATATTTAAACTATAATCAGTTTTAAAATCATTAATAAAGTCATAAAAGACTCCGGCACCATTACTTCCAAATACGTCGGCATCATTTATAACATTAATATTGATAACTTGGCCTGATTGTCTAGCTTGATCGAGCCAATTTTTTTCATTTATGGTAAGTCCACTTGCGTTTTTTATTAAGTATAAAACTATACCTAGTGCCACAAGAGTTATCACACAAATAACCCCAATTAAGGCAATTTTTTTAGTCTTCATCAGTTTCTTCTTCCTCAACTACTATTTCTGTATTATTATTCCATGATACGTGGTCAGTTATCGTATTTTTAGCACCATACATAATAAATTCACTATTTTTTAAAGCAAAATTTATATCATAATATGATAATATTTTTTCATCAAACAACTCTAAAGAATCAATTGCTAGACTTTTAGCATCCTCTAAAGAGACTTCGTCTGCAAAATGTAAATGGACATAAATTACTCGACCTTTAACATTTATTTTTACTTTAGTTACCTCTTCATTTTCTAAAAGAGCATCTTCATATTTATTTTTAAATTTATCACTTACAGGATGTTTTTCAATACCATCTAGTCTTGTTCCATAACTACTTACATTTTTAGAATAAAAAAATGTTAATGCAACGCAAACAATTGCAATAAAACAAATAATTAATATCGTTATTAAAAGGAGTAATACCCTATTTTCACGCCATAATTTTTTCATTATTCACCTTCTTAAGTATTAACATTATACTACACAATATAAATTTATTCAAATCTAACATTTAAACCACATTAACCAAACAAAAAAGTGGATTCCTCCACTTAAACTATTGTATATGGATCATTCCAAGTGCCAGATCCACCAGTAAATATGGTATCAGCCTTTAAGTATAAAACAGGGCGAACCCCGAGGTTATTAGAACAAGTAGGAACGTTAATCTTTCCAGAACTATCAACAGAAAACACTTGGTAAGCATAACTTGAACGGGGGCTTAATGTAAAAGAACTATTGCCTGATGTTCCAGGGGCTGTTGACGTTATATTTCTATACCATAAGTAACTATTAGCGGCACAATCTGTTTTATAACTATCACTATTCCATCCAGACATTTGATAATTTAAACAAACACTTCTATTGTAAGTGCTTCCTCCATTTGTGGCATATCCATAATCACTGGGGTACATTAGTCCTATTTTTCCATACCAATATACTGGCCTGTTTTCAAGAAGTGATGAATTTGTATATACTGCTCCTAAACTATTTATATTTCTTTCTTTATTGTAAAAAGCTGATGGACTACCTTCAGCTGCAGTTGTATCACTATTTGTTCCATACAAATCCCATTTGACTGTTGCTATTTTTGAAAGAGCAGACGCTTCAATTTTTTTTGTTAAAGTTCCACTTGTAGCTGTATAACCATTTTGTGCTGCCGAAGCCTGGCTAGGCACATACACCGTTGTTCCATTTCCATCCAAATAGCTATAAGATGCATTATAATAGTTACGATTATTTCCTGCTACTACATTACTTGTTATTGTATAGCTAGTATGCAGCTGATTTCCATTTACATCATAACCGGTTTTTAAATAATTAGTTCCATTGAGCATAAGCATTAACTGACTATCACTCCAATCATTAGAGCCATATCCCGAAGTTGCAGAGCCAACGGCTGTAGTTTTATAATCCCAGCGCATGTTACTACCATTGATTGTTTGATTTCTAATTATTTTTACTAAACTACCTGTTGCAGTTGTATTACATTCATTTGCATTACCATATGTGCCTGTACAATATGTCATATTGGGCATTACACCGATTATGCGCCATAGTTCTCCATTAAACTGGATGTAATTATCAGGATTCTTCCCCGCATAACGCCATTCATTTGTATGATCAGAAGTCAGTATCCAATTACTACTTGATACGGCATCTATCCCACTTCTTGGAGCACTATTAACAAGCCAAGTAGCTAATGATGGTTTAAAATATAACATGCATTTTTCATTTTTTACTAGATTGCCTATGATATGTTCACCACTGCCATTAGTTTGCAAAATTGCTCCAGTATCGGGTGTGTTTCGATCGGTTTTATAACAATAACTTTGGGTAGTATCAATAACATACCCCGAAGGTACATCATTTAAGTTTGCTACTTCGTTATTATCTACATACATGGCTATCGACATACCATCACTTAATATTACTTCGTTTTTGTCTTTAAAATAAAATGTCGATGCAAACATTATAATTACTAATATAGCTGTTATAGTAACGCAAGAAATAGAAAAAATAGTAGTTTTTTTAATATCTTTTTTCATACCATACCTCTACTTTTTCCCATTGTACTATATATATATATATATATCAAGAGGGTTTTGGTAGATAAGATAAAAAAAGAAGTAATTACATCTTCATTACTTCTTTAAGTTTTTGTTCATCATAGATCATGATATTTAAATCTAGAGCTTTTTGATATTTACTACCGGGATTTGCTCCGACAATGACAATATCCGTATTTTTAGATACCGATTCACTAACTGTTCCATTATTTTTTTCAATAAATGATTTTATCTCATCACGGCTTAATCCTTCGATTGTTCCTGTTATAACAAATTTCTTACCAGTGATATATTCATTAAATGATGATTTTTCACCAATATAATTAGTATTTATACCAATATTTTTAATATCTTCGATTAGCTGTTTATTATTTTGAAAGAAGTCCACAATGTTTTGGGCCAAAATATTACCTATATCTTTGATATTGGTCAATTCTTCACAAGTTGCATATTTTAGTTTATCAATATTTTCATAAGTTCTTGCAAGAAGTTTAGCATTTTTTTCACCAATACCTGATATACCTAAACCAAATAGTAATCTTTCTAAACTATTTTGTTTACTATTATCAATACTTTCCAGTATTTTATTGACACTTTTTTCGCCAAAACCTTCGAGTTCTTTTAAATCCTCTTTATGTTCATATAAATAGTAAAAATCTAAAATAGTTTTTAAATAACCCTCATTATATAGATTTTCAATTATTTCATCGCCTAGGCCATCAATGTTCATGGCATTTCTTGAGGCAAAATGTATTAAACTATTAATCTTACGCGCAGGGCAATGTTCATTTGGACAAAAATAGTCTATTAGTTTATCTTTTTTTATAAGTCTTTCACCACATATTGGGCAAGTATCGATCATTACAAAATCTTTTTCAAGACCTGTTCTTCGTTCCTCTAAGGGGCGGATAACTTCAGGAATGACATCTCCTGCCTTATGAATAGCTACGATATCACCGATTTTTAAACCCAGCTCTCTTACATATTCTTCATTATGTAAAGTTGCTCTTTTAATCATTGAGCCCATGACAATAACAGGTTCTAAAACCGCATTTGGCGTTATTTGGCCGGTCCTTCCTACTGTAAAAATAATATCTTTGAGTTTCGTATAAACTTCCTCGGATGGAAATTTATAGGCAATTGCCCATCTTGGGTATTTGCTAGTAAAGCCAAGTTTTTCTTGAATATCTAGTTCATTAACTTTGATTACAACACCATCAATATCATATGGAAGATTAGGCCTTTCCTTTGCAAGATCATCAATATACTTTATTATTTCTTCTTTTGTTTTGACTAAAGCACATTTGCTACTTACTTTGAAGCCTAAACTTTTCATGAATTCAAGTGCTTCATAATGCGTCTTTAATCCGTAATCTTCGGGATTTGGTAAATGATAAATAAAATTATCTAAGTTTCTTTGAGCTGCTACTTTCGAATCTAATTGTCTTGCAGAACCAGCCGCAGCATTACGACAGTTTTGTAAAAGTGGAAGTCCTTGTTCACTTCTTTGTTTGTTAAGTTTTTCTAAAGTTGCTTTACTCATAATTATTTCGCCGCGAACTTCAATATCAATATCTTTTTTCAAATGAAGTGGTACTGCTTTAATAGTCTTAACATTATGAGTTATGTCTTCACCTACTACGCCATCACCACGGGTTGCTCCACTTATTAAAATACCATTTTTATAAACTAAAGATACAGAAAGGCCATCAAATTTTTGTTCACAAACATAGCTCGGATTTAAATGTTCTTCGCTTATTTTATTAACAAAATTTTCAATCTCATCTTCATTAAAGACATCAGGTAATGATAGCATGGGTTTTTGATGCGTTATCTTATTAAATTTATCAATTACTTCACCACCTACATGCATTGTTGGTGATGTTGTTTTTTTAAGTTCTGGATATTTTTCCTCGAGGTCTATTAATTCACGCATGTATTTATCATATTCTTGATCAGTAATTGTCGGATTATCTAAAACATAATAATTATAATTTGCTTCCTCGAGAATACGGGTTAATTCTTCAACTCTTTCCTTCATGGTTACCCCCATAAATTGTTTGGGTATTGTCCATTAGCAATAAGTTCATTAATGAATCTTTTAAACTCTTCAAGATCATCCTTATAGGTTATTCCCATCCATTTTGAACTAGCCAATTGTTCGATCCCTTTTATTCTTCCCTCTTTTAATAACTTTGATAATACTTCTGGTATTAAAAATTCATTTGTTAGAGTGATAGGTTCATGAATAAAAGTTATAAACTCTTTTTCCAAATCATCTAAAAACTTATGATGGAAACCTAAAAAATTCATCGCAGCGCCTTGATCTGCAGTTATCTCAAAAGGTGAATCTCCTGATAATGGTTTAGCTATATATTTTCCATCTTCAAAGGACACTTCACTTTCAACCATTTTAGTAACATAGCCATTTTCAGTAAAACAAATGCCTCTTTTGACAACGCCAGTTTTACTCATTACACTACTAATTGGATAGTTGATAGTTATATATTCGTTTTCATCCGTTTGGCCGTCAAAATATTTTTTAATCTTTAAAAAGGCATCATAGCCGTAAAAATCATCACTGTTAATGACAACAAAATCACTATCAATAACATCTTTAGCACAATAAATTGCATGACCAGTTCCGAGCATTTTTTGTCTATCCGAAGGCAAGTTAACATCATTTGGAATCGTATCTAATTCTTGAAAAGCAAATTTAATTTTAATTTTGCCTTCATATTTTTTAGTAATATTTTCTTTAAAATAATCCAAATGTTCTTTGCGAATAATAAATACAACCTTTGTAAAACCTGCTCTAATTGCATCATAAACAGAATAATCAGCTATTATTTCACCACTTGGTCCTACTGGCTCTATTTGTTTAAGTCCACCAAAACGACTTCCCATACCTGCTGCCATAACTACTAAACATAAATCTTTTTCCATTTTTACACCTTCTTTAAACCTTTATAATTTTTCAATAATTTTTTTGTTCCTATTTTATAATTAAAAGCAATTGTAATAAATCGTTCATCGACATCCATAACAATGCCTTTTCCATATGTAATATGTGCTACTAAATCACCTTTTTTATAATCGGCTCCATTTCCTTGTTCATCATATAAAAGGGATTTATTAATCTTAGCGGTTTCAAGTTGTTGATTTTCTACTTCGAGTAAATCTGAATTAATTTCGCTTATGAAACGACTCGGTTGATTAACTGTTATTCTACCAAATAACATTCTTTTCTGGGCATTTAAGAAATATAATCTTTCTTTTGCCCTAGTGATAGCTACATACATTAGTCTACGTTCTTCCTCAAGCTGTGATTCATCAAATAAACTATTGACATGTGGTAAAATATTTTCCTCAAGGCCGATAATAAAGACAACTTTAAATTCAAGCCCCTTAGCACTATGAACGGTCATTAAAGTTATCGCATCACCATCTTCCGAATAATCCGCGGCATCGGCTACTAAACTTACTTCCTCTAAAAAGTCATTTAAATTGACACTGCCTGTTACTTTTTCATAATTTTCAGTAACACTTTTAAACTCCATTAAGTTTTCTAATCGCAAATCGCTTTCTAAAGTTTTATCTTTTTCTAAAACCTCTTTCATCTTACTTTTTTCTAAAACAGCATCAATAAGCTCTGTTAAAGATAAACTTTCAACATCTTTAGTAAGATCAATAATTAGTTCCTTAAATTCTAATTCTTTGCCAGATGAGATAGCATTAAACATTGAAGTGTTGCCAGCTATAGCTAAATTTTCTAAATTATCAATCGTTTTTTCACCAATTTTTCTTTTTGGCTCATTTATAATTCTCTTTAAAGATATGTCATCATCATGATTAGCTATCAGTTTTAAATAAGCAAGTAAATCTTTTATTTCTTTTCTTTTATAAAAGTAATAACTTCCATATACTTTATAAGGTATATTTTCTTTAACCATTTTGTCTTCGATAGCTCTTGATTGAGCATTGGTTCGATAAAAAATAGCTATATCTTTCTTTTTATATCCTTCGAGTAATAAATCTTTTATTTCACTTACTACTTTGGCTACTTCCGCTTCATCATTGAAAGCCCTAAAATATTTAATTTTTCTTCCTGTTCCAAGATTACTAAATAAGTCAATATCTTTTCTTTCTTTATTGTTTTTTATGACATCATTCGCGGCATTTAAAATTGTCTGGGTACTTCGATAATTCTGAGGTAATTTAATAACATTACAATCAGGATAGTCTTTTTCAAAATTTAAAATATTTTGGAAATTAGCACCTCTGAAAGCATAAATTGATTGAGAGGGATCTCCGACTACAAAAAGGTTTCGATATTTCTTAGCAAGCAGTCTTACCATTTTATATTGAACTTCGTTAGTATCTTGATATTCATCAATTAATATATATGGATAGTGTTCTTGATATTTTTCAAGTATTTCAGGATATTTATTAAATAATTCAACTGGTTTTTTAAGTAAATCATCAAAATCAATTGTATTATTTCTCTTTAAAATTTTTTCATATTCATAATATACTCTTACAGCAATCTTTTCAGGAGGAGATGTTAAAAATTTATCAATATCAGATTCTGATAACATATTATTTTTAATAAAGGATATTTTATTTCTAATAAAGGCTGGTGAATACTCTTTAGAATCAATATTTAAATCCTTTAGAATCTTCTTTATTACACTATTTACATCTTCAGTATCAATAATCGTAAAGTTTTTAGACATTCCTAAAACTTCCGTATTTTCCTTGATTATCTTTAAACCAAAAGAGTGAAACGTCCCCACGAAAGCACTATGAGCTCCGATTAAATTTTCTACTCTAGTTCGCATCTCATTAGCCGCTTTATTTGTAAAAGTGATTGCTAAAATGTTGCTTGATCTTACACCACTATCAATAAGATAAGCAATTCGCGTTGTTAAAACTTTAGTCTTACCAGAGCCAGCGCCGGCAACAACAAGGCATGGTCCATCTATATGTTTTACCGCCTCTAATTGATTTGTATTTAAACTATCTAAGTAACTCATTTTATCACCTTATTAATAAATATTATAACAAATTAATACATATAAAAAAAGAAACTTTACAAAGTATTGCAATTGAATAAATAGCAAAAATATGATATTTTATTTGGGAGGTAGTATATATGAAAAAAATCTTTACTTTATTTTTAATAGTTATAGCCTTTTGGCTTGCATTCCTAGGTATTAAAACAATTAAACACAATATTGATAATAAAAAATATGAGGAAAAAGTAAAGAAAGGTTGGTATCTTGAAGTGCTTGTTGATGAATTAAATGTTCGCGATGAAGCCAATCAACATTCTAAAATTTTAGATACTGTCAAAAAAGGTGAAGTATTTACTATCGAAGATTATGAAGTTAATAACACAGGAAATTATTGGTATAAAATTAAGCTTAAAAACACTGGAACTGGCTGGGTAGCCAATCCAAAAAAAGGAACAAAATATGTTGAAACATATAATGGCAAAATTGATGTAGCTACCCCTACGATTAAGTTTAATGATAATGTTTATAATGTTATAAGTATTAAAGATATTAATTATAAACACTTAACAGCTTGGGATGATAGCGATGAATATGAAATAACTCATATTATATGTCACGAAGTTGATGAGCAAAAAAATATTGACCAATACTGGATTAAATACACAATTACTGATGGTTCTGGTAAATCATCCTCTAAAAAACAAAAGATAGTTTTTGAAAAACTACCTTCCGAAGACAAAGTTATTGATTTTGAAGATGAACGCTGCGCTTAGCAGTGTTT
>JAFYER010000007.1 GCA_017544165.1 Bacilli bacterium | reverse complement strand
TGACTTATATATTAACAATTTTAAAATAATTGTTATCAACATGGACAAGATTATGAAGTTTTGGTATGATAACGATAAGAAATCAATCAAAAAATATGATTTGATTATGATGCTTGACTTACAACCTAATGAACTTAATGAGCTCAAAGAAATAAGTTCCAATAAGGATATCATAGATGAATACAAAGGTAAGGTGTGTAAATTGAATGAAGATTTAGATTTCGTCGCTCCGATATCAGCTGAAGAAGATTATATTATGCTTATGAATACTCAAAAGCAAATGGCAGTTGAACAAGGATTTGCTGAAGGAAAAGAAAAAGGTTATATTGAAGGAAAAGAACAAGGCATTGAGCAAGAAAGATTTCAAATAATACAAAACATGCAAAATGCTAATTTTACTAAAGAACAAATATTAAAATGTCTTGATATCGACGAAGATGAATATAATAGGATTATTAAAGAAAAAAAGTAACATTTTGATGTTACTTTTTTGATTGTTTTGCTTTAATCTAATTCTAATTTTCCAGTGTATAAATTGTAGTACTCTCCTTTTTCTTTTAAAAGATCTTCATGAGTACCACGTTCAATTATTTTACCGTTTTCCATAACCATTATTGCTTTGGCATTTTGAATAGTAGAAAGTCTATGTGCTATTACAAAAACGGTTCTTCCATCCATTAGTTTATCCATACCATCTTGAACTATTTTTTCGGTTCTTGTATCAATCGAAGATGTGGCTTCATCTAGAATCATAACTGGTGGATTTAATAGCGCACATCTAGCAATTGCTAAAAGTTGTCTTTGCCCTTGCGATAAACTAGCCCCATTTGAGGTAATAACGGTATCATAACCATCAGGTAAATTACGAATAAAGTAATCGGCATTAGCAAGTTTAGCAGCCTTTATACACTCTTCATCCGTAGCATCTAACCTACTATAACGGATATTATCCATAATTGTTCCAGTAAATAAATTAGTATCTTGTAAAACCATCCCAAATGATTTACGCAAATCATTTTTATCAATTAGTCTAATATCAATGCCATCATATGTGATACTTCCATCTTCCACATCATAAAAAGCATTAATTAAATTAGTAATTGTGGTTTTACCTGCCCCAGTGGAACCCACAAAAGCAATTTTTTGACCAGGTTTTGCATACAAAGAAATATCATGCAACACTTCTTTTTCTTTGACATAGCCAAAGTTTACATTATTAAATCTTACATCACCTTTAAGTTCTATAAGCTTACCACTTTCCATTTTCCAAGCCCATTTTGAGGTTGTTTTGTCAACTTCAGTTAATTTACCATCTTTTATTTCGACATTAACTAGTTTAACTTTACCATTATTTTCTTCAGGGGTTTGATCCATTAAATCAAATATTCTGGCAGCACCCGATAAGGCCATAATAATGAAATTAAATTGTTGAGATATTCTTGTAATTGGGAATGTAAAACTCTTTGTTAGCGTCAAGAAGGCCGCAATTGTTCCTAAAGTAATTAAATGACCGTTAGGTAAAAATATTGCAAATAAGCCTCCGAAAATAGCTATAATGACATATGTAATATTTCCTAAATTAGCCATCATTGGCATTAACATATTGGCATAGACATTTGCTTTTGTACTATTACTGCATAGTTCATTATTAATCTTATCAAAATCTTTTTTAACGACATCTTCATGAGTAAAGACTTTAATAACCTTTTGACCATCAATCATTTCCTCGATAAAACCATTTACTTTACCAAGTGATTGTTGTTGAGCAACAAAGTATTTACCACTTTTCTTAGCAAATTTTGATGATATCAAAAGCATTAAGAAAATACATATTACTAAAACTATTGTTAATAAAAAGTTTAGATATATCATCGAAATAAATGTTGATATAATAGCTATTAAACTAGCAAAAGTATTTGGTAAACTTTGAGATATCATTTGTCTTAATGTATCTGTATCATTAGTATAATGACTCATAATATCACCATGCGAATTATTATCAAAATATCTAATTGGTAGTTTTTCCATTTTTTGGAACATATCATCCCGAATACTTTTTAACACCCCTTGAGTAATGTTGACCATAAGACGGTTATAAATATACATCGTAATGATAGCCATTAAATAGATACCAGCCATCATCAAAAGTGCATTGATAAGAGGGGTAAAATTAGGATGACTACTATTTACAAGAGGAACGATATACTTATCAATAAGGGTCTTCAAAAACAATTGGCCATAAACTTCCGCAACTGAATTAATAATAATACATGTTATAACTATAAAAATAGTAATCTTATATTTAAAAATATATTTAAATAATCTTTTAATAGTGCCCTTTTTAATAGGTTGTTTTTTTATACCTTGGGCCATTTTTACTTTATTATTCATTTAGAGTCACCCCCTTTTTTTGAGAGTCATTTATCTCTTTATAAATTTTTGAAGTCTTCATTAAATGCTCTGGTGTATCAAAATCCACGATTTTACCCTCATCGATGACAATAACCTTATCAGCATCTTCGACCGAAGATATTCTTTGAGCAATAATTAGTTTCGTAACATCTGGCATAAAAGTTTTTAAATTATTTCTAATTTTGGCATCAGTCATGGTATCGCAAGCACTTGTTGAATCATCAAAAATAATTATTTTTGGTTTTTTCAATAAAGCTCTTGCTATAGCTAGTCTTTGTTTTTGACCACCACTTACATTCGTAGCACCTTGCTCTATATAATAATCAAGACCATTTTCAAATTTAGAAATAAATTCAGTTGCACATGCTAAATCACATGCTTTGTTAATTTCTTCATCAGAAGCTTTAGCATCACCCCAGCAAAGATTATCTCTAATAGTCCCAGAGAATAAAACATTTTTTTGCAAAACCATTGATACTTCATTACGAAGAGCATATAAACTATAATCTTTAACATTTTTGCCTCCAACTAAAACCTCTCCAGAAGTTGGATCATATAGTCTTGGTATTAAATTAACAAGTGTTGATTTACCGGAACCAGTCGAACCAATAATACCTATTGTCTCTCCCGATTTTATCTTGATATTTATATTATTTAAAGCAAGTTTTTTCTTATCATTATTATATGAAAAGTCAACATTTTTAAATTCAATACTTCCATTAGGTATAATATCAATTACTTTATCACTATCTTTAATATCAGGATTTTCATCAAGTAGTTCCACTACTCTTTTCATCGAAGGAAGAGAAATGATAATCATAACATAAATCATTGATACCATCATTAAACTAGTTAATATACTCATTGAGTATGTAAATAATGATGCAAGCTGTCCAGTTGTAAGATTTCCATTTACAATTGATCTTGCTCCGATATACGAAACTAACAAGATAGTTGTATAAATAGCACTATCCATAAGTGCACTATTTGAAGCAACAATTTTCTCTGCTTTAGTAAATAGTTTATAAATCTTATTAGATACTTTATCAAATTTTTTTGTTTCATAATCTTCCCTAACATAAGATTTAACAACTCTTATTCCCCCAACATTTTCTTTGACAACATTATTGAGTTCATCATATGTTTTAAATACTTTTTCAAAATAAGGATGAGCTATTTTAGCAATTAGAATTAATAAACCAAATAATATAGGAACCACAATTAAAAAGACAATAGATATTTTCTTATTGATAATAAAAACCATTAGAAAAGAAAAAACAAACATAAGTGGAGCTCTTACAGCAATTCTAATAATCATTTGATAAGCATTTTGCACATTAGTTACATCGGTAGTAAGTCTTGTAATAATACTTGACGTTGAATATTTGTCGATATTTTTAAAAGAATAATCTTGTACTTTATAATATAAATCATGTCTTAAGTTTTTAGCAAACCCATTAGAGGCAATCGAAGCAAATCTACCAGATAGCATACCAAAACATAATGAAAAAATAGCACACATTACAAGTAATACTCCGATAGATAAAATATTATTTAGATTACCTGTTTCAATGCCTGAATCTAATAACTTAGCCATTAAAATAGGTATAATAACCTCCATTAAAACCTCTCCTAACATACATACTGGTGTTAGAATAGAAGCTTTTTTATATTCACGAACTGATTTAAGGATTTTCTTAACCATAAAAACCTCCATCTTTTTAACTATATCATTATATGATATAAACTACTTTTTTTCAATCAAAGAAAAAGCCTATTTTTAAAATAAGCTCTTTAATCGTATATTAATTATTTATCATCCTAGAAGTGTAATCTAATCTTCAACATTATTTTTCAACCAACAATAAAACTATATTAACCGGTACTTTCACAATAAACAACATCAGGTGTTAAAACGCAATGTTTGTTATTGGCATAATCAAGAATTGTAATACTTCCTTCATTATCAATTTCTATTTCAAAATCGCCAGCGGCGCAATAACCATCCATTGATGATGCAGAACAGTCTTCATTAATATTAATGTTAAGTCCGGCATTAATAATTATTTGATATATCGCTTGCTTAACACTTGTTTGTTGTTCTGCTGTAAAATTACTATTTATTGTATGTCCGGATAACCCATATTGCGTATATGGTTGGCTTAAACATATTTCATTTCCATATATTGTTGCACAATTATAATAATTATAACTATCTTGACCTACATAAACATTATATCCTGATTGAGTTCCACGAGTTTGAACTTCTCCCCCAATTTCTGGATAAGTATATCCGTATGAAAATCTATTTGGAAACCAATATTGTTTTTCTTCAATTGTATAGGGATTACTCCAAGAACCATTTCCACCAATTATTTTTGTATCAGCTTTTAAATATAATACGGGGCGGACCGCATCGGCGATGTAGGTGTTATAGTCGATCAAGTAGCCGCTGCTAAGGACAAAGAACACATAGAACGCGTAACCAGAGCGCGGTGTCATTGTCCATTGATTCGCACCACTTGTTGGCGCTGTCGATGTTATGTTGTTATACCATAGATAACTATTTGTTGCACAATCCGTTTTATAATCACCACTACTCCATCCAAACATTTTATATCCTAAACAAGTATTTCTATCGTATGTGTTTCCACCATTAGTAGCATACCCATAATCACTTGGATACATAAGTCCTATTTTTCCATACCAATACACTGGTCTATTTTCATATACTGATCCTAGATCATTTATATTTCTTTCTTTATTATAAAAGTCGATTGGACTTCCCAGACTTGGTATAAGGGAATTAAAATAACTACCCGATCCATATAAATCCCATTTGACTGTTGCTATTTGTGATAGTGCACTACTTTCAATTTTTTTATAAACACTTCCACTTGTGGCTGTATAACTGCTTGTTGTAGCACTACTTGGCGTATATACTGCTGTTCCGTTACCATCGAGATAGCTATATGTTGCATTATAATAGTTATATCCATTCCCAGCGACCACATTGCTCGTTATCGTATAACTTGTATGCAGCTTAGTTCCATTTACATCATATCCTGTTTTTAAATAATTTGTTCCATTTAGCATAAGCATTATCTGACTATCACTCCAGTCGTTTGAACCATACTTTGATGTTGATGAGCCTACTCCTGTTTGTTTATAATCCCAACGCAACGCGCTACTGCTAATTGATTGATTTCGTATTATTTTAACTAAACTACCAGTGGAGGTAGTGTCACATTCATTTGCATTTCCATATTCTCCAGTACAATAAGTCATGCCAGGCATTACCCCTATTATTCGCCACAATTCGCCATTAAATTGAATATAATTATTTGGATTTTTGCCTACATAACGCCATTCTCCTGTATGATCTGATGTTAATATCCAAGGACTACTTGATACTGCATCTGTTCCGCTTTTTGGAGCATCATTAATTAAATATTCAGTTAAGGTTAGTTGTCTTGTTCCTCCCACGCATGAAACATTAGCTACTTTAAACCTACCAGAATATGTTTTACCTGCTAGTGATGTTTGATCTCCATTTGCATTGTGAAATCTAGTTGTTAAAGTCCAAACAGCTGTATTCATTGTAGTTCCAGTACTATCTATTTGAGCGCCAGATACAACAGTAGCACTATTTTGGCTTCCAACCACTACTGATAAGTCAGTTTCACCCTGAATATAATTTATTCCTTGTGATACATGTGTGTTTGAAGTTAGCTCAGCCTGTATAGTAAATTCTTTTTCTGTTACACCAGTAGTGTGAGCTTGATATTTATTAGTGCTTGTCCATTCATAAACTATATCATATGTGCATACTGATGCATAACTAGTATTTGCTTGGAAATTAACTGTTAAGGTAGTATTGTTCTCTGCTGCTATATTTCCACTTAAATATTCAGTCATATCACCAGCATCTACATGTAAGTTAAAACTACCACCTAAAGTATCAAATACCATATTATTTCTTTCCGTAGTGGTATTTAAATTAACCGCATTCGTAATGTTTAAATTAGATAAGCCAAAAAAAGAATAGGATGCTAAAGCAATTATTGTTAAAAGTATTATCATTGAAATTATTACTATTATCGTACTTTTCTTTTTCATATGATACCTCTACCATATATAAGTATACCATATAAAATATCAATAATAAATACAAAAAAATCCAGTTAAACTGGATTATAAAATTACAAACTCATAATCAAATGTATTATTTGCTTCTTGGATATTTTCTTCATCATTCCACATACTTAAAATATACTTTTGACTATCCCCTTGAAGATGATCAGAATCGATAATATAGTAATAATAATTATTATCTTCATAATATTTAAAATCTTTTAAATAATTAACATCATAATTAACATTTAATTTAATATCATCAATTACTGCTGTTGATTGTTTGTTAATTTTTAATACTAATGAATAATTTGCATCAGCTTTTGTATAATTATAAACTATTAAATCTTGTGTTTCGATATTTTTTAGTGCATAATCATCACTTACTGAAGCAAGCGTATATGTTGGATTATTTAAAAACTCATAGTTGATATAATTATAATCATCATACTTTTTAGCTTCGTTAAGTTCTGAAACATCAAAAGAAAGCCAAATTGGAATACTAATAATAACTAAAAAAACTGTAAATAGTATATCTTTATATAAAAATACTTTTAACCTATTAATCCTTTTCACACTAAAACCCCCTGAAAAGTACTTTAATTATAACATAAATTAGCAAAAATGTCAATTTTGTGTAAATAAAAACAGTTCCATAATAGAACTGTCATAATTATTGGTAACCCGTAGGGGGTTCGAACCCCTGAATGCTGCGCTGAGAACGCAGTGTGTTAGGCCACTTCACCAACGGGCTAAGACACTAATAAGATAACATAAAATGACATTTTTGTCTATATATTTACTATTACAATAGCTTTTTAACCAAAAAACATGTATTATTAAATTAGGGTTATAGTTTTGGGGAGTCAAAATGAAAGTAACAAATGAATGGAATAGATTAGATAATATTATTGCTAGTATTAGATATAGTAAAGTAAAAAAATATATTCCTTTTGATGGAATAATCGTAGATATTGGCTGTGGCCAAAAAGGCGATTTTTTAATGCGCAGCAAAAAAAAGATACGTAAGGGATATGGTATTGACTTAAAAATAGATAATAAAACTATTGATAATATTGAATTTATTAACAATGTTGATATGAAAAAATTTCCAATTAAAAAAGAATCAATTGATGTTGTTTTTTTAAATGCTGTGTTAGAACATTTACATGATCCAAGAAAAATATTAAAAGATTGTTTAAAACTTTTAAAACCAAATGGTTTAATTGTCTTAACCACACCCGCTCCATGTTCTAAACCCCTTTTAGAATTTATGGCTTATAAACTGCACATCATAAATGAATTAGAAATACAAGATCATGTCCATTATTATTCAAAAAAAGATATAAAAAAATTAGTTAAGAAGTTATCAAACAAAGCTACCTTAATAAAGTATCGAAAATTCGAGTTAGGTCTTAATAGTATTATTGTAATAAAAAAGAACGCTTAAATATATTAAATATACGTTCTTTTTTTGTTAATATTGAATTCCCCATATAACATGATATTTGCCTGGTTTTCCACAGCAAACACAGTTATAATCAATTCTCTCACCATCTTGAATGATACAGCGTGATTTGCAGCCTTTTAATTCTTTAATTTTATTTTCACACTCTTCATTACCACACCACATAGCATGAATAAATCCTGGTTGTTTATCAAGTATTTCTTTCATTTCTTTCATGTTATGAGCTTTGAAAGTAAGTGAATCTCTTCTTTCTACTGCTCTTTGATACATATCATTTTGAATAATTTCAAGAAGTTCTTTAACATAGCTTGCAATATCTATATCACTAGGTATGATAGTTTTTTCTCTTGTATCACGTCTTGCTATTGTTATTTTACCATCTTTTAAATCGCGAGCCCCTATTTCGATTCTAACCGGAATACCATTTACTTCAGCTTCGGCAAATTTAAATCCTGGCGACTTATCTGTATCATCAATATAAACAGATATGCCATCTTTTAATAGTTCATCTTTATATTTATTTGCTAAATTGGTTTCTTCTTCATTACCAGTTATTAAAACAATTACAACTTGTTTAGGAGCAATTCTCGGTGGTAAAACAAGACCATAATTGTCACTATGAACCATGATAAGTCCGCCTATCATTCTCGTCGTAGTTCCCCATGATGTTTGATAAACATAATCAAGTTTATTATCCTTATTTGTATATTTAATATCATATGCTTTACTAAATTTTTGACCAAAATAATGACTAGTTCCTGATTGAAGGGCTACACCATTATACATTAAGGCCTCATTAGTAAGAGTATACTCTGCGCCTGCAAAAGTTTCTTTTGGGGTTTTTAAACCAGTTATCGAAGGAATAGCTAGAATTTCATTATGAAACCAACGATATACCTCAATCATTTGTTTCGTTTCGTTTTCAGCTTCTTTTTCACTGGCATGAATAGTATGACCTTCTTGCCATAAAAACTCTCTACTGCGAAGAAATGGCCTAGTTTCTTTTTCCCAGCGCATGACATTACACCACTGATTATATAGTTTAGGTAAATCCTTATAACTATTAATATGGGTATGATAGTAATCACTAAACATAGTTTCACTTGTCGGTCTAATAGCAAGTCTTTCCTCAAGTTCTTTTGAACCACCTAAAGTTACCCAAGCAACTTCTGGGGCAAACCCTTCGACTAAATCACTTTCTTTTTTTAGTAAATTTTCAGGTATCAAAAGTGGCATTTGTACATTGACATGACCAAGTTCTTTAAATTTTTTGTCGAGTATTTCTTGCATTTTTTCCCAAATAGCATAACCGTTTGGTTCAATTACCATACATCCTTTGACTGAGGAATAATCACATAAATGAGCAGCTCTTACAATACTTGTATACCATTTAGCAAAATCCTCTTCTTTTTTTACAATTGCTTTATTATCCATAAAACACCTCCATAAAAGCAAAAAAAGATGCTACCATAAGGAGTCTTAATAGACGGTACCATCCTTTTATTTAACTTAACTACTGATAACGGTTTTTAACCGGAAATGTTTGCATTTCACTCCAAGGTAGGAACTTATAATTATTTTATTAGCTTGCACCAAGCGCTAACTCTCTTTAAAAATCACTTATAAGTCATGGCCTCTTCTTTGATTTCCCTATCATTGTAGCATTTTAATTATTATTTGTAAATTATAAATTCCATGGATTATCAGGATCTGGATCAGTTGGATCCCAACCTCTATATTCACTATCAACATCTATTTTAACACCAGCAGGTTTTACTACTCCATCTGGAAGATCACTACTCTCATAGATTTCAACCTGTGTATGCCAAGGTAAATTATCATATATCCATTTAGCATCAGCGGTTGAAAGCCTTACACAACCAAGCGAAGCAGTTGTTCCAAGTTTATTAAACTCCTCATATTCTAAATCATTCCAATGGCCATCGGCTGGTTTACTAAAATATGGAACTGAATGAAACCAAATAGGACCAGTTATTCTTAAAGTATAGTGTCCCCATACTCCCCCAACCAAAGAAAGGGTTTCATATCTATCAGTGGTCGTCCAAACCCCATTTGGGGTATTATCCCCACCAGTTGAAACTAAAAAAGTTCTAATAATTTTAGTATATTCACCATTACTATCTTTGCCATATACTACAGCAACATTATGAGTTTTGTTTACTTTTACATAATATGCGCTTGTATTTTGATTAACAACAACTTGTTTTTTTTCAGTTACCTCTAAAGTAAAGGGTTCTTTTGCTTCATTACCACTTTTATCCTTAGCTACAAAGAAAAGTTCATATACTCCAGCTTTATCCTTGGAATAATCGCCTTCGATAGTAACTTTAATATTTTTATCATAATTATCTGTTACTTGAACATTTTCAAGTAAATCATCATCGTCTCCTTCGACAATAGTGATCTTACTTGGAGCTTCCAAAACTGGAGCGTCAGCATCAACTACATTTATTTTTAAAATAGTTTTTCTTTTGATGCCAAATCGATTCTTATAATAGACATCAACTTTTTGAACACCTAGTTTATCAAAATAAATCTCTTCATCTAAGTTAGTTACTTTACCATTTCTAACCTTTACAACATATTCTTTCAACTTATAAGTAGTATTAACTGAGGCAATCCTCCTATTTTGGAAAGTTATTTTGGTAAAGCAAAATTTTATTAATAAAAAAATAACAATACATAGCAAAATAAGAAAACCTAAAATTAATATCAATAATCTTTTTTTATTTACTCTTTTTTTCATAAAAACTCCTTATCTATGTTTCTTTTTTAAAATTAATGGCAATATAATGATTATCAAAGGAATATAGAAATAACTTTTAATAATCTTAACAATATTTATTTTAATATCTGTATCAATTATTTCATCTTCAGTAAGAATCTCTTTACCATTATATTTATAAGTAATTGTTCCTATCTTATTACCCTTTTTATCGATAAAATTTAATTTTTCCTTTCCTTCATATTTTATTTCTAATAAGTTCTTATCATAATCAATTGGTAACAATTTTATTATATCATCATTTGCTCTTATAGAATATGTACTTATGTTACTTAATGACACATTTATTTTTTTTATAACGTCATTTTTAGCTACTAAAGTAATATTATCATAATTATCTTCGACAAAATCTATTAGATTAGCATTATCAATTAAATGATATGATATACCGCTTTCATAAGGAGCATCTAAATTTATAATAATTATTTCATGATTATCAATTTTTGAAAGGGATGCCATGCAATAACCTGCATCATAGGTAAAACCTGTTTTACTTCCTAATACTTTTGATAAATCAAGGTTTAATGAAGCATTATACTTATCTAGTGTTGATTTAACAACTAACCCATTTGATAAAGTATATTTTTTAGTAGTAAATACTTCTCTGAAAGTTTTATTATTTAAAGCATACTTGAGCAAGTTTAAAACATCTTTTGTACTAGAATAGTGCCCTTCTTCATCAAGGCCTGTAACATTGACAAAATGTGTATCTTTAAGACCTATTCTTTTTGCTAAATCATTCATCTTAGAAACAAAACTATCAATAGACCCACTACTAAGAATCGCAAGAGAGTTCGTAGCATCTGCTCCACTTGGTAGCATTGATGCATAAAGTAAATCTTGATATGTTACTTCATCGCCTGCTTTTAAACCAGCTTTGCTTAAAACAGGATCTACTGTATTTAGTATTTTTTGAGTAATAGTAACCTTTTCATTTAAATCCTTTATTTCTTCGATAGCCGTTATTGTAGTAGCAATTTTAGTAAGTGAAGCAATAGATATTACTTTATCAGAATCCATTTCATACAACATTTCATCATCACTTAAGTTATATACAATTGCATATTTTGAATTAAGTTTTGGGTAATCAATTGCCAGGATATTCAAAGGAATTAATAATAAAAAGAAAAAAATTACTTTTTTCATACTACCACCATCATAAGTAGTATACCATAAAAAAAGCTTTCCGAAGAAAACTTTTAATTTGAATAATTATCAAAATAGCCTTGAATAAATACTACTGGTGTTCCTTTGTCACCTGATCCTGATGTTAAATCGCAAAGCGAACCGATAAGGTCAGAATATCTTCGTGGAGTTGTACCTTGCGTTTCAATTTTACCCTTTAAATTTTGATCTTTTTCTTTGATAGCTTGACGCATCGCCTCAGCAAGTTCTTCGCCTTTTAAATCACTAAATTTATTATCGGATAAATATTTAAGTTTTAATTCGTTAGGACTTCCCTCAAGGCCCTTAGTGTATGCTGGAGATACAACAGGATCAGCTAATTCCCATATTTTTCCAACGGGGTCTTTAAAAGCACCATCACCATAAATCATAACTTCTATTTCTTTGCCTGT
This sequence comes from Bacilli bacterium, assembly GCA_017544165.1. Taxonomy (GTDB): domain Bacteria; phylum Bacillota_I; class Bacilli_A; order RF39; family UBA660; genus UBA6448. Next base: position 25,982 of record JAFYER010000007.1, on the reverse strand, counting down.
TAGTTTTCTAAGTTCGTCTTGAATACCATAAACAAGTTCTTCACCATTTTCAGGGAATAATTTAACCCTTTCTTCGGTAGATCTATTTGAACCATATAGTCCATATTTATGATTGCAACCGCTCCCATCAACTGGCTCATTACATATTTCATCCATACCAAGCACTTTACCTGTTGCTTTGGCTTTAACAAGTTCTTTTGTTTCCTCGCGAGTATGAATATCACAAACTAAAACGTCATTTACATGATTTAATATTTCGGTTGGATTATTAGCAAGAATTATTTCGGCTTCACAACCTTCTTTTTCAATTATATCCTTATAGAAATCAACCATATTGACGCCTGTAAAAATATGTTTCCAATCACCAAATTTTTCGTGATATTCTTCCTCGGATAAAACATCTGTATATGGATTTATTCCAAGGGACTTCATCCTATCACGGTCTAAAATATCATTCCCTACTTCATCTGACGGATAAGATATTTGTAATGTTATTTTATCCATTGCTCTTGCTATAGCACTTAAAAGTACCGCAAAACGGTTACGGCTTAGAATTGGAAATAATACACCTATGTGGTTAACACCAAACTTAGTTTTAATATCTTTAGCAATTTGATCCACTGTAACATAATTTCCTTGGGCAATTCCTACGACAGCCTCAGTAATTGCTACAATATCGCGGTCTCTAAACTCAAATCCTTCACTTTCTTTTGCTTTCATTAAACTATCAACGACAATTTGTTTTAAATCATCATTTTCTTTAATAATCGGAGTTCTTATACCCCTTACAATTGTTCCTACACTTCTCATACATCCTCCATAACCATTATACCTAACAAAAGTAAATAAATAAAAAAATCAAGCATCTATTTGACACTTGATTTGACAATTAATCAATATCTTTTCTTGCTAGTATCTTAGCTGGTGGATCTTTAACGACCATAATAACTGGTAATAATCCTACAAATAAGTTAAAAGCATATATTAAAATAATACTTAAAATGATTGTAAATAGATTAACCATATAGTTTTCAGCAAAGTAAGATATAACATTTAAACTATGAAGAGCATAACTTGTAAATAATGAGCCTGGTACACATGCTATTGTCGTAATAGCAAAAATCTCACCAAAAAACATCTTATAAATATCAATTCGTTTAACACCGATAGCTCGATAAATACCAATTTCTTTAATTCTTGATAAGAATGATGCTCTAATCATCAAATAGATTTCGACGAAAGAAATACCAAGGATTATTATACATACTGTCATACCAGCTTTAATAATTGCTTTTCGTTCATTTTGATAAGCTTGCTTTGCTTCATCATATGTGGAAATAATGTTGAGATTTTCATTATTAAAATCATCAATAATTCTATTTTCGTCTTTTGGCATAACAATAATATTTTTCGAAGTGGTAATTAGATTTATCTTAATAGTATTACTATTTACTAAATAACTAGATACATTATTATTATCGTAAAATCCTACGACCGTTAATTTAGTATCGTTTATTTTTTCTTTTATTTGTTTATTTAAAGTATATTCTCCCTCTTTAGAGATAGGTAAAATAACTTCATAATCATTTTCTGGTAGTCTTCCCTTTTTTAGATTAATATTCTCTACCAAATTATAATCTAAGAAATTAATGGTTTCCTCTTCCATAGTCAGTTTTTCATAATAGTAATAATCTTCATCATCGTTATCTTTAGTATTAGCAAGCATATTAATAAATAACTTTTCTGATGTATAGATACCTCTGTTAGTAAGGGAAGCAATACCCACGATTTTAAAATCAGGCATATTATTAATTTTGACAGTTCTTCCAATAAAGTCTTTATTTTTAATTATACCAACATTTTTAGTATGTTTTTTAACAAGATTATTTAAAACAAGTTCATCTAAAACTATTTCATAATCATTTTCCGGTAGTCTTCCTTCGGTAAGATCTTCTTCTTTTAAATATTTGTTACTAATAAGAACACCAGAAAAACCAATTGATCTACCATAGCTTTGATAAAAATCATCGACTGGCATCTGAAGTGTTACTTCACCTTTACCAGGGATTAAATAATCAACACTTTCTATTTTTTCATAACGTAAATAATCATCGTATTTTAACATTCCAGTTGAAACTTTATAATACTCTTTTGGTTGACTAACGAAGTATTTATCTTCAATTCTCGTAATACCAAAGGCATTAGATACAGCATATGTAACAAAAGCACCTGATCCCAAGAAACCAAGTAATAATATTTTCTTTATGAATGAATAATCTAGTAATTTTTTAAAACCATTAATAATAAGCGTAAAAGGATTTAATATTGAACTATATCTTTTCTTTTTTGTTTCATCAATTATTTTACTAAAAGCAAATTCATATTTTTCATAAACAGATTTATCAATTTGTTTATAATGATCATTGATAAACTCAATATTAGAATCATTATCTACTACTTCTATTTTTTGATTTTTACCACCTTTGATATAAATATTATTATCCTTAACAACTATTTGCAGTTTTATATCATTTTTTAAATCATTATAAATATTAATTTCATTATCTTCATTTTCAAAGTGAGAAATATGTTTAAAATCTTTTAGATAGAACTTATTATCTTGACGATAATCAAGATTTTCATTATTTTTATTAATATAATCTTTAGTAATAACGCCATCTTCGATTTCTAAAATACGGTCTGCATAAAACTTTGCTAAGTCATTTTCATGAGTTACTAAAATAACTAATCTCTCTTTAGAAATAGATTTAATAATATTCATTATTTCAATGGTATTTCCCGAATCTAGATTACCAGTTGGTTCATCAGCAATAATAATATTTGGATTTTTAACAATTGCTCTTGCAATCCCAACTCTTTGTCTTTCTCCACCAGAAAGCATATTCGCAGGACGATTGCGATACAGATAAATACCCATTGTTTCTAAAATAAAACTAACTCTTTTGCGGATTTCTTCTTTATCTTTGATGCCAATCATTTTAAGTGATAAAGCAACGTTATCATAAACACTCATATTATCCACTAAATAATAGTTTTGGAAGATATAACCAACGTTTAAATTACGTACTTTATCGACATAATGCATCGTTCTTTTGGTAATTCTTTTACCATTGACATAAATCTTACCACTTTTAACTTTATCAAGACCGCCAACTACATTTAAAAGGGTTGTTTTACCACACCCCGATGGTCCTAAAAGAGCTACTAAACCTTTTTCCGGAAGGTCTAATGAAGTATTGTTAATAACATGTATTTCGTTTTTCTTATGATGATTAAAGTATTTATTTACATTTTCAAGTTTTATCATTTTAAACCTCCTCATTATATGTCTTCATCGCTGAGGACTTAAATAGTTTCCGAGCATATCTTAGAGAAATAAAATAACTCATTACTGTTAAAATAATATAAATTATAATAAAATCTTTTAGTGTTAGATATGATGTAATATCACTAATAAAATTACTTTTAATAATATTATTTTTATTCAAAATAACAAAGAAAACCGTTATTAAAAAAGCCATATTAAAATCAGTTAATAATTCAATACTAATAAAATCACGAATTACTCTTTTACTACCACCTAAGATTCTAACTGTCGAATAATAAACATTCTTTGATTTTTGGATTAAACGGATAACAAAATATGCAATGAAGAATAATACTACAAACAATACTGTTGTTAAAATAATCTTAAAAATATTAATTACTTTTAAAACTTCAGCTGCTTCATTATTAAGCGTATCCTTAATCACTAAAGTACTATATCCTTTAGAGTTTAATGCTTTTTGAGCATCATATATCTTCTTAACATCTTTAACAAAAATGCTACTTTGATATGGTTCTTTATTATAAAGATCATTATAATCCTCTTCCGAAATATAGATTCGTGGGTTATATTCATCATAAACGCCTTCGAGTAAATTTTTAAAGGTATATTTTGTATATAAGTAGGTAACTTTTAGTTCCTTACTATCCTTATAATAAAGATTTTCCACATCCACCTTGATAACGCTATTACCACACCAATCGTATTTACATAAGTAGTTTAAATCATAAGACATGATTGCTTCACCTTTTTGAACTGCTTTATTTGGCGTAATGCGCATATATGCGTCATACTGACCTATTTCATACTTTTTATCATTAATAGTAACAATCATCTTCGAATACTGTTCGTTTGTACTCGTGCGAATTTCTTTTAAAATAGCATCCGCAACATAAAACTTATGAATATAGCCAGAATAATCATCATTATAAATAATTCCAACTACTTTTAGATTATCTTTTATTTTTGTATCAAAGATAGTTTGTAATTCAAATGATGAATCTAATATTTCATTAGCCATTTGACCTAAATAATAATCATATTTAGGTCCTTGAATGACTATTTCATTATCTTCTTTGGGGAGTCTTCCTTTATCTACTTTAGTTATTTTATTATTACCTGCTATATTGCCATAAAAATTGTAATTGCCACTTACAACTAGATATTCAGTATCTAAAATAGCATCATCTTTGACAATATAATCTATATTCTCGATTTTTTTAATACTTTCATAATCAGTATCAGTAAAGTAAGATTTATCCTTCTTTTTTATTACAATTCTTTTATCATCAATATTTTGAAAATAATCACTATATCCACCCTTTTTTTCTTCATATTCAGCTTGTCTAAAACCGGAATATTCTCCTAGAAAAGCTACTACGACGAAAAGGAAGACAATAAATGTCAAAACAAATTTTGGTACAATATTAAATGTATTACGAATGCCAATTCTTATTTTATTAAAGAAAGTAATATTATTATATTCTTTCAATTCAGGTTCTTTTGATTTGTATGCTTTTAAGTCGATATCCTCTCTTACTTTGCCATCATGCATTTCAATCTTTCTAGTGGCATATTCTTCAACTTGATCATAGTTATGAGTAACAATAACTACTAGTTTATCTTTAGCAATTTCGGATAGTAATTTAATAACACTTTTGGCACTCTTACTATCGAGATTACCAGTAGGCTCATCAGCAATAATAATAGGTGTTTCTTTAGCAAGAGCTCTAGCAATTGCTACTCTTTGCTTTTGGCCACCAGAAAGGCGAGATACTTTGGTATTACGATACTTATATAAATCAACTTTTTTTATTAATTCAATTATTTTTGTTTTAATACTACTTTTGTTATAACCATTTAGCAAAAGAACTAATTCGATATTTTGATAAACGGTATAACTACCTACTAAGTTGAAACTTTGAAATATATTTCCAATATAAGTTTTACGATAGTTTTCAAAGTCTTCCTCACTATAATGGCTTGTTTCCTTTCCATTAATGTACATTTCACCTTCTTCATAAGAATCAAGACCGGAAAGCACATTTAAAAGAGTCGATTTACCTGAACCACTTTCACCAGTGATTACCGCAAATTCTCCAAGGTTAAACTCTAGAGAAACTTTGGAAAAACCACTAGCGACAACTCCTTTGTTATAATAGAATTTACTGACATTTTTTAGTTTTAATAATGGTGTATTTTTCATAAATAAATCCTTTCCTCCATAATATCGTTGTAATTACAACTTACAGCAAACAAATAAAAAAATCAACCCCTAAGGCTGATTATTTCTTTTTTTTCTTTTTTTTATGATCATCCGCAAAAATATCATAGACTTCTTCTTGCTCTTCTTTTGCTTCAACTTCTTTATTTTTATCTTTTTCTTTTGGTTTATTATCTACTTTTTCAATCTTTTTATTACCTTTTTTCTTGCTGCTAGCAATAATAAGAGTAATTAATGAAACAAATGTTGTAACTCCGAAAGCAATTGCTACATAAGTGACTTTTTTTAATTTATCATTTATAACTGCAAAACTATCTGCATCATACTTCATTATTGTATTATCTTTACTATCATAAATAAATAAACCTTTTTCTTTTGTTTCAACATTCATTCCATAAATTAGTTTATATCTTGATGATGAGTTAGTAGCTAAGCATTCAATATCATTTTTTTGAATCTTAATGTTATATTTTTGGTAATTATTCATTTTTTCATTCATTGGAAGTGGATAAATTGTTATATTTCCAAAACTAAGTTCAATATATTTAGTATATTTACCATCTTCATAAATGTATAAACCAATTTCCCCTTTTTCATCCTTTAAACCCACAAGTGTATATTCAGTTATTTCGCTATAAAAAGCAGGAATTTCTTTTTCATCGATAGTAATAGTCTTTTCGACATAACTCTTTGGTTTTGTTAAATTACTAGCAATTTTAACAACTGTATAGTTTTTATTATCTATTTTAACTTCTATTGGATCTTTATCAATGACTTCGATAGTAAGTTTATAAGTTTTTTCACTACCATTTTGAGCAATTACGACAATATTGACAACATTGTTACCAGCTGATACTTCAATTTCTCCATCACCAGTTACCGTTGCCCGATAATCTTCAGCATATGCAGCAACATTAATAAGCGTTTCATCTTCGTTAACTTTTACACTATATTCTAAAGTATCTTTATCAAATTCTGGTGTAATTTCATAACCATCAATTTCAATACGATCAAGATTATTATTTGTTGATAAACTTGCTTGATATTCGGCATATGTTATGGCACTTACCACTTTACTGCCATCAGTTGTAGAATAATATGATTCATCCCAACCTATTACCGCTGAAGAATCAATATAAAATTTTGAACTACCACTTCTTAAAGCTGTAAAGGTATATTTATAAGTAACTGATTTAGTATTATCGTTGCTAGCATATGATGCATAATGTAAATCGACATCTGAAGATACTAATTTAAATACTGAATTATCATAGTTTAAGGTATATTCCCATGAGCCTAATGGTGATGCTGAAGAAATAGTTACATAAACTACTACATTATTTCCGACAATTATTTGATTAGCACTTGAGGAAACCGCAATTGTAGCACTGGCTGCATGCACATTTTGCATAAACAAAAATGGCAAGACTAATAATAGTGTTTTAGATAATAATTTTTTCATTCTTTCACTCCTTTTTAACTTATCGTTACATATCCTAAAATATGTTTTTGAATTCTAAGTAAATCAACGATATTTACTACCCCATCTTGATTGGTATCACAAGCTTTTAAATAACTCCCCTCTAATGAAACATAACCTAAAATATATTTTTGAAGTCTAAGTAAATCTTGTATATTAATATTACCATCACCAGTTGGGTCACCCTTTATTACAGCATTATAGCTTAAAGATTCCGTCCCATTTTTAATAGTAATGACATCACCGGTTACAAGAATGCCTTGATTTTTATTTGACACAGTAACTTCCGCAGTAGCAGATATTGAATGAACAAGAGAAGTTATTTTAGCAACATCAATCCCGACACCAAAAGTCATTAAATTATCATTTACAGTGATTTCCATATTATCAACAATATCTTTGACAGAAATATCAATACCATCCGTTTTGATAATTTTAATTGTATATTTTTGAACTAAACCATTTTGGGCAGTGACAGTTAGTGTTGCAACTGTTTCATCACTAGTAAGTGATATATCTCCTGTTCCTTGAACTGTAGCCGACGAATTAATAGTAGTAGCACTTATTTTTACTTTATTAACTGCACTTGACGTATAATAAGTATACTCATAATTATCATGGCTAAAATTATTTATTGTTTTATCATTTATTGAAATATTTTTTAAATGATTGTTAGGATTACCAATATTAGGAAGTTCATAACTACTACTTGCCATATTGTCATAAACTGGTATTACAAATGTAAAACTGGTATTATCAAGTATGTCCATATCAGCATAGCCATTATATGTGATTGAGGCTTCTGAAGCTGCTCCCCGAATATTTGTCATATATTGATGAGAATATGCTGAAGCTGTTGAATAAGAACCCGTATTGAATTTTTGATAATAACTTGTATCTTGGCCTTGGCCAATATATGAGGAAGATATAAAAGAGGCACCACCACGAATAGCAATCGGAATCGTAATCCAAGGTTTTAAATAATAAGTACCAGTAGCAGCCCAAACAAGGCCATCTCCAACACCAGTGTAAGCACCTATGTTGTATGGATTATAAATATGTTCGAAAAATACGCCTTCATCATTTGTTACAGAATAGCCACCTAATGCATAACCACTATAACTACCGCCTGTTTCTTGGCGAATTCTACTAGCCAAATAAATGGCATTGACATTAAACTCTTCGGCTGCAGAATAAATTGTTTGTGCGTGTTCATTGATATCTCTTCCATCTAAAACGCTTTGAATAGCCTCTACTGTTTGATAGCCACTATCAAAAGATAATTTTTCAAACATAAAAATTGAAGATTCATCAAAAAAGTTACGAGGATCCATGTAATAAGCTACTACTGCCTGATTAGCAGAATACCAATTACTTCCCTCCTTGACTATAAAAGTATCGGTTAAATAATCGTATGAATCACTACTTGTTGATAAAAAGCCTTCATTTGGTGTTTGAATTAATGACATTTTCCCAACAGATTCCTTTGAAACAGCTGTTGGAAAATCAAGATTAGTTTTGTCCGCAACAAAATTCCAGTTAGGAAAACGATTTTTTAAATTACATAATCCTGTCCAGTAACTTTGAGGAAAGCCTTTACCGGATAAATCAATTTCACATTCAGTTGTCGCAACTTCATTAGCAATTTCATAACTATCCAAAACAGCATAACTTGAACATATATAACCTACATCCGTATCATTATAGTAAACTTCATACCATCCATCAGAACATCCTCCCTCATCAGCAATCTTAGTCTGACTTGCCATGTTATATGAGGCATTTACAGCAACTTTTTTTACAATACTATAGCTAGTTCCAGGACCACTACGCATATTAACATCGCTATAAGTAACTCTAACTTTAATTATGGTTTCCGCGTTAACATTAAAAGTCAAAAAAAGGAAGACAAATAATGTAAATAAAATTTTATTTACTTTACACATATTCATCCTCCTTTCTATCATAATTATTATATCACTTGCTATATATATTACCAAGCATCCGGTAAAAAAAACGTCGAATTATGTCAAGTTAACCAAGAGCAACATCTAAAATCATCATAAGTAAAAAGCCCATAATGGAAAAAAGCGCCATTAAATCCTTCGATTTATTCGTTTGGCTTTCAGGAATGATTTCTTCGATAACAACATAGATCATTGCTCCGGCCGCAAAAGCTAAAAGAAATGGTAATAGAAATCTAACCTTTAAAACAATTAATGCTCCGATTACCGATGACATTGGTTCAACAATAGCGCTTAAACTTCCAATGATAAACGCTTTTCTTGTGCTAAATCCTTCCCTTTTCAAAGGAAGGCTAACCGCCGATCCTTCTGGGAAATTCTGAAGAGCTATTCCAAGTGTTAAAATACATGCCGCGATTATTGTAGCTCCGTCAATATGGTATTTAACTGAACCAAATGCTACCCCAACTGCTAGTCCTTCCGGAATATTATGAATTGTTATCGAGATCACTAACATCAATGAGCGTTTAATCTTGCTATTGCCTCTTTTTTTTAAAAGTTTAGTAAAAATTTTATCCCCAATAAATAGCAATAATCCCCCAAATAAAAAACCTATACCAACCATAAGCCATGGAATCATTTTTATTTTTTCACATAAGATAATCGCCGGATTTAAAAGTGAGAAAAAAGATGCTGCTATCATAACTCCTGCTGAAAAGCCAAGCATACCATCTAAAAAAGTTCGATTTATACCTTTAAAAAGATAGACTATCGAAGAGCCTAAAGCAGTAACAAAAAAAGTAAAAAAACCGGCTATTAATGCTTGAATGACTGGTGAAAGTTTTAAAAAAAAATCAATCATATTAAATCTCCTATATATAATATGACCGATTTAAAATAATGCTTATTTTTTAAATTCATTTATTATTAGATAAACTACGCCTATTATTATAAAAATGATAAATCCAACATTTGTTAGTTTGTCTTCATTTTTGCCAACATATTTTTCAACTTTATTTTGAATATTCTCTATTTTTTCAAACATATCATATGCTTTTTGTTCACTATTAGACAATGTTTCGTTATTAGAATTATTATCATTAATTTTCGAGTAATCAATAATATCATCAACACCGGTTAAATCTACAGTTGAACAATATCCGTCTTCTGTTTCACTTCCCCATAATCCATATTCTTCTTTTTTAGCTAAGCTTTGAATTAAACATAAACTTTCCGTATACCGATATTTGCCATAAATATACGCCACTTTCGCATAGCCAACAGTAATTAGTTCTTTTTGAAGCAAACTACCATCGACCCATATCCATCCCAAATATCGGCCATATTTATCAGTTTTATTACTATTTTCATATTCGATTACAATTTCTTTAGCATTTGTAAGTTTATTACATGTATATTCACTTGCATCCTTACCGAATTCCTCGACTGCTGTATTAGGTTTGACACTTTCTGGCGTATCAATAGCTAAAAAACGGTATTTTGTTTCCTGCCCATCCACATTAAAAACTGCTGTATCACCATCGACGCAACGAACAAATTGAGCCTTTTTAATGGTAGTTTCAGCATTAACATGCATTGTAATTAATAAACAAATTATAAATAGTCCTATTTTTTTCATATTACCTACTTGTTAACATTTTTATAATAATTTTTTTCATCTAAATCTTTAGCTACTTCTTCAAGTTCATCATTATCATCTTCCTCTAAAATATCATTAATTGCAAATAGTAATTCTTTTATACTGCCATATTCTAGATAATTAATGCCATTTCTCTGAAGAATGCTTATATGATAATCACTAAGAAGCATGCCATTTTCCCTAGGTATTAACCAAGAATCCATATCAGGAAGTAAATTTTTGTAGTTTTCTTTTAACATCTTAAATACCTTCTTTAATAAAAATTATATCAAAAAACAAACAAATAAAAAAGATTGCCAAATGGCAACCTTACAATTTTACATTAATATTTTCTCTTTTTTCAGCTTCAATTTGAAATAACTCTGATTTTTTAAAAGCAAACATTGAAGCAACAATATTACTTGGGACAGATTCAATTGCTATATTATAATTCGTTACATCGCTATTATAACGTTTTCTTTCATATTCAAGTTCATCTTCAATTCTTGTAAGTTTTTGTTGTAAAGACATAAACTCTTCATTTGCCTTAAGATTTGGATAATTTTCAATAATTGCTAAATATTTAGTTAAATTATCGTTCATTTCTTGGGCTTTATGAATATTCATATTTTTTTGATTATTGTATTCATTTCTCAAAGAAACAATGTCTTTTAGAGTGCTACTTTCATGTTTAGAATAACCCTTAACACATTCAACAATATTTGGTATTAAATCAAATCTTTTATTCAAAATAATTTCAATGTTAGCTTTTGCTCTTTTAACTTTATTTTGTAGACGCACAAGGCGATTATATAAAGCGAGTATTACAATAATAATTACAAGTAATACTGCAAGTATAATATATACAATATCCATTTTATCCATAATTTACCTCCTAATTAACATTAAACCCACTTGCATAACCATCATCTGCATAACTAACAGTTACTTCATAATCTGTAAAATCACTAAAACTTTCCTTTAATTTTTTTAAGCTACTTACATCAGTCGTATTAGTACCCTTATAACTTACAAATAAAATATGTTCAGAATTAGAACTATTATTATTAATTACGTAGTCAATCATACTTTTAACAAAGAAACCGGATTTTGTACCACTATGAAATGTTGCAAAGCTATTAAAAGAAGTTTTTTCAAAATCATCATTATTATCGATTACTGGTGTTGATACCCCACTATTACCTGAATTATTTACAACATTACTTTCAGCACTAGAATTATCTTCATCAACTGCCTGAGTATCATAGTTTTCAATAGTTATTAAGTAAACAAAACCTTCATCATCATAATCAAGTGATACTTCAAGCTTATCCCAAGTATCAAATTTCTTTTTCAAATCTTTAATTTCTGTAGGGTCTGTCGTTTCAGTATTTTCATAAACTACTTTTACAAGTCTTTCCTTATTCTTTTTATTATTTGTTATTACTTCATCAAGTAGTCTAGATACACTTGAGCCATATTCTGTTCCCTTATACATCTCAAAATCACTATTAAATGATGACGTATTTATTTTAGAGGTTGTATCCTTAAAAATATCAAAAATACCTCCCTCTTCATTTTTTTCAGCTTTTTTATCCATTACAACTTTATTGATTAAAACCACTGATATTACTATTGCAATAAGTATCAAAACAACTAGTAACCAGCGTCTTGGTTGTAATTCTTCTTGAACATCTTTATTCATTTTCCATCATCCTCTCCTTTTTATTATATCATAATTATAAAAAAAAAGAAGAATTACTCTTCTTCGTTATCAAACTGGTCTTCAAAATCGTCTAATAGCTTTTCTAATAAAGCTTCATCAGTTACTTCTTCAACAGAGCTTTCGCCATTTTCGACAATTTCCTTAAAAACTTCGTAATTTTCAGTTGGTTCATTATTAATGGCTTCAACGCCTAAAAAATAATTATCATTTCCATCAACACTTTTAAATAAAAGAATATATTCTTTTCCATCATCTAAAGTAATTAGATCATCAACATTCATATTTGTTCTCCTTTTACATTCCTACACTTGGTGCAGCACTAGCTTTGTTTTCTTTTTGAATATTAAATCTTTCAACTGCTTTTACAAGTCTAGTTAATTTACGATATAATCTTTTCTTCTCTTCAAAAGATAAATCGCCTAAACTTGATATAGCTTTATCTATTGTCTCTAAACCTTTATCAGCTTCTTCAAGTGATATATTTCGATAATTAACTCTGAAATTAGCAATTAATTGGCATACTCTCATATAACTTTTAGAACGATTTCCAAAGCCTTCTTTATATAAAATACCACGTAATTTACTTACACTATTTCCAATTTTTTCTTTCCATGTGTATGGACTCTTTTTTACAACCTTTTTTCTATTACTAGTTGGTTTAGGTTGTTCTGAAACACTTTTGTCTTGTGACATTGCTGGTGATTTAAAATCATCATATAAACGATTAATCTCGGCTTGAATTGGATCAACATCAATAGTTTCCTTTACTGCTGGAACTGAATCTAATAATCTTTGAGAAGCCTTAATTTGTTCTTCTGTCATAGAGGGTGCTGTAAAATTTTGACTCGCATCTTCACTAATTGGTAAATCAGGGATTATAGAATCTTTTTTCATATGAAATGTAAAATCTTCTGGATCTACTACAGGTAATTTTGTTCCATTATCAGTTGATGCTTTTTTGGAAGTATCTTCACTTAAATCACCTGCTGGTTCAAATAAACTAGGAGATGAAGTTGATTCAACTACAGTCGAATCAGCCTTTGGCTGCTCAGAAGACAAGTCACCTGCTGGTTCAAATAAACTTTGGGTTGATGACAGTCCAACTACTGGTAATTCAGCCTTTGGCTGCTCAGAAGACAAGTCACCTGCCGGTTCAAATAAACTTTGGGTTGATGACAGTCCAACTACTGGTAATTCAGCCTTTGGCTGCTCAGAAGACAAGTCACCTGCCGGTTCAAATAAACTTTGGGTTGATGACAGTCCAACTACGGGTAATTCGACCTTTGGCTGCTCAGAAGACAAGTCACCTGCCGGTTCAAATAAACTTTGGGTTGATGATAATCCAACTACGGGTAATTCAACCTTTGGTTCTTCAGAAGATAAGTCACCAGCAGATTCTAAAACTGGTGATTTCATATCATCTTCTTGCGCAATGTCATTATTAATTAAAAGTTGATAAGTAGCCAAAAAATCGTTATAAATACTTTCAAATTCTTTCATTATATGCCTTCCATCCGAAGAAGTAAAGAACACACTATCATAAGATTTTTGGCTATTTTGTCTAATAATATCTAAAGCTTCTTTAACCTTTTCTATCATTTCTTTTTTATCCATACTAAATCACCCACTCGATAATACAATTTTACAATTAATTAAAAAAATAGTCAACAAACGGATGAAAAAATTATAAAAAAAAATCCTACAATTGTAGGACTTTTTTTCGTCAACTATTTAGTTTTCTGTTGATTGATCAACTGGTGCTTTTTCACTAACAAAGTCAGTGAATTTTGTAACAAAGCCTTTAATTTTATCAAAGATAAAGTTTGACTTCATTTCTTTTCCAGCAAGCATAGCAACTATAAAACAGAATTTCATAAATGTGATTGCATATTTTATTGCTGAATCTAGGAATGCTACAACAACTTCAATTGGATTAAATAGATATCTTTGTAAGTTCAAAATACTTATAGGATTATCTAGATAAGAATTAAAGAATGTAATAAGTGATGTAATACCATCAATAACAAGTGCTATACCACTTGAAATTAATTCCCAAAATAAGCTGAATAATGCAAGACCCGCAGCAAAAGTTATTACAGCAATTGCCATCTTTTTAACAGGTTCCTCTACTTTGCCAAATAATAAAACCAGTACTGCAACTAATAGCATTACTTGCCAACCAGCAAAAATAGATACTAACAATATCAACGAAAATAATTTTGTGTACTTCTTACTATCTTCCATTTTTAATCATCCTTTCTCTATAATCAATTTTACTATCAAGAATTATTTTTAGCAATGCTTTTTTATTTTAATAATTCATTTAATTTTATTTTTTCTTCTTCAAGCTTTTTTCTATCTAATTCTACTATATTTTTTGGAGCTTTATTGACATAGTTTTCATTGGCAAGCAGTTTTTCACGACGATTAATTGAATCTGTTAATAACTTAATTTGAGCTTCCTTAAAGGCTTTATCAGCACTTGTTTCTATTTTTTCAAAGAATATTGTTGCCTTAACTTTACTTGAAAAAACTTTATATGCTTTGATACCTAAAGGTTCTTTAATTAGATTATCTTCAAGTTTTAACATTTTTACAATTAATTCATTATTATCTTCGGTATCAAACATTACCTTTAAATCTTTTGTCATATTATTTTCAGCTTTAATATTTCTAAAAGATTTTATAAAATCAATAGCATCGTTAACAGCATCCTCTTCAATCTCAAAAATTTGTTTTTTGTTATATTCTGGATATTTAGAAAGCATAATGCTTTCTTGCTCTTTGATAGGAAGCATTTGATAAATTTCTTCGGTAACAAATGGCATAAATGGATGAAGCATTTTTAAAATGCCAGTTAATACATAGCATAATACAGATTTTGTCGAATCATCATCGATAGTATACTTAGCCATTTCGATGTAATTTGAACAAAAATCATCATAAACGAAATTATAAAGCTCGGTTCCTACGATATTAAATTCATATTTATCCATATGTTTTGTTACTGATTTAATAACTTTATTAAATTTAGTTAAAATCCACTTATCTTCCGGTTTTAAGTTTTCTAATTTAATTTCTTTTAAATCAGATATATTCATAAGGACAAATCTCGAAGCGTTCCAAATTTTATTGATATAGTTCCAATTAGCTTTAACTTTTTCTGTATCAAAACGCAAATCGGTTCCGGCCGCTACATCAGTAGTCAAATAATTTCTTAATGCATCTGCTCCATATTCCTCAATCATATCCATTGGGTCAATACCATTACCCAAAGATTTTGACATCTTACGGCCAATCTTATCACGAATTAATCCATGAATTACGCAATCTTTAAATGGTCTTACTCCATTAATTTCCTCAGATTGGAAAACCATTCTGGCAACCCAGAAGAATATAATGTCAAAACCTGTTACTAAGCAATCGTTTGGAAAGTATCTTTCAAAGTCATTTGTTTTTTCTGGCCATCCTAGTGTTGAAAAAGGCCATAAAGCTGAAGAGAACCATGTATCAAGTACGTCATTATCTTGAATCCAGCCTTCCCCTTGTGGTGCAGTTTCCCCAACGTAAACTTCATCACCCTTATACCAAGCAGGAATTCGGTGTCCCCACCATAATTGTCTTGATATACACCAATCATGTTGAATTTCCATCCAGTGATTTAAGTGTTTTTCAAATCTCGAAGGAACAAAATTAACCTTTTTATCCTTATCTTTTTGAAATTCAAGAACTCTTTTTGCAAGTGATTCCATTTTAACAAACCATTGCTTAGATAAATATGGTTCAACCATTACACCTGTTCTTTCAGAGTGGCCAACTGAGTGAGTAATCTCTTCGATACTGATTAAAATGCCATCATTTTTTAAATCCTCAACTAATTTTTCACGGCACTCTTCTCTTGTGAGGCCTACATATTTTCCAGCATTTTCATTCATCGTGGCATCAGGATTCATGACAATAACTCTTTCTAAATGATGTCTTTCTCCTACTTCAAAGTCATTTGGATCATGAGCTGGTGTAATTTTAACTATACCTGTTCCAAAAGTTGGATCAGCATGTTCATCTCCAATAATCGGAATTTTTTTATTTAAAACTGGCAAAATACAATTCTTACCAATTAAATGCTTATATCTTTCATCTTCAGGATTAACTGCTACTGCGGTATCACCAAAAAGAGTTTCTGGTCTTGTTGTAGCAACATCTAAATACTCATCAGTACCTTCGATAAAATATTTTAAATGGTAAAAAGCTCCTTTATCATCTTGGTAAATAACTTCCTCATTGGAAAGAGCTGTTTGAGCTTCTGGATCCCAGTTAATTATTTTTTCGCCACGATAAATAAGTCCCTTGTTATAGAAATCGACAAAAACTTTGGTAACAGCTTTGTTAAGACCTTCATCTAAAGTAAATCTTTCTCTTGAATAATCAAGAGCTAAACCAAGTTTAGCCCATTGGCTTCGAATAGTATCGGCATGTTCATTTGTCCAATCCCAACAAGCTTCAAGGAACTTATCCCGGCCATATTCATATTTATTGATCCCTTTATCTTTTAGTCTTTGAACAACTTTTGCCTCCGTTGCAATTGCGGCATGATCCATTCCAGGAAGCCATAAAACATCATAACCTTGCATTTTTTTATAACGAATAATAATATCTTGCAAAGTTGTATCCATGGCATGACCTAAATGTAATACACCCGTTACATTTGGAGGTGGGATAACAATGGAATATGGTTTTTTCGAAGTATCACCGGCAGTGAAATAACCCGCTTTTTTCCACGTTTCATATTTTCCTTCCTCAACTTTTTTGTGATCATATTTTGAATCTAACATTTTCTACACCTCTTATTTCATAAAAAAAAGATGCTACCTAAGGGCGAATAATCCGCGGTACCACCTTAATTTGTTCTCAATGTCTTAATGCGACTAACATCATATCCTATTTACTTAGATATGCAACTGTTCAAGCTACCTTCATCTACTTTATTTAAGAAAAGCTTCCAGCTAATAACTTTTCCTCTCTTTCAAACAAATGTAGATTACTCCTCTTGGTCTTCGTTTTTTCACCAAACATTATACTATCACTTTTGATATTTGGCAAGAATTTCTCTAATTCCTCGATATGGTAAAAAAGCACATGACTTTCTCGAATTTTGCTTATAAATGTTATCATAAACATTAGCCTCTTTTAAAAGTGATGAATCATACTCTTTTTCATTAATCATATTATCAAAATTATCGATATATTTTATGGCTTCCTCAATTTTTTTACCAATAAGATTTTGAATCATTATCGATGTCGACGATATACTTATTGCACAAGCTTCACCCGTAAATGTAATATCTTTTATTATGCCTTCTTTAATATCGACGTAAATATCTAAATTATCAATACAAGATTGATTAGCAGTGTTAACTTTGTCATATCCTTCTTTTTCAGGTAAATGTCTGTGTAAGGGATTTTGATAATGTTCCAAGATAATTTCTCTTTTTACTTCTTCATCCATTTAAATCATCTCTTTCATTATTTTGTCTTTATCTTTTAAAAGTTCAACCAAAGTATCAATTTCACTTTCCGTATTATAAAATGCTAAACTAACGCGAATTGTGTTTGTAACATTTGTTGCATTTTTTAATATTTTAGCACAGTGATTTCCTGCTCTTACACAAATATTATATTTATTTAAATAATAAGCAACATCTTGAGCAAAAATATTATTTACATTAAATGTTACAATACCTGAATCAGCCTCTAAATTAATGATATCAATGTGAGGTATCCTAACTAACTTTTCAATTAAATACTTGCGGAGTTGTTGTTCTTTCTCATTAATTTTATCAATACCTATTTTTTGAATATACTTAATACTTTCTGAAAAAGCAATTACCGAAGCAATATTTGGTGTTCCTGCTTCAAGTCTTGTTGGTAAATCCTTTAGTATTATAGCATCAGGATTATCAAATGATTCATTCATTCCACCACCTAGATTAATTGGTTCAAGATTTTCTAGTAATTCCCTTTTGCCATATAAAACGCCTAATCCGGTAGGTCCATACATTTTATGGGCAGAAAAAGCTAAAAAATCGCAATCTAAATCTTGTACATCGACTTTCATATGAGGAAGACTTTGAGCGCCATCGACCACTACAAAAATATCATTTTCGTGAGCAAATTTACATATTTCCTTGATTGGTCTTACATCACCAATAACATTACTAACTTCAGCTAATGCGATTATTTTAGTCTTCGGAGTAATAGCTTTTTTTACATTATCCAAAGTAACATGATAGTTTTGATCAAGTGGAATATAATTGACATGACAACCATATTCTTTTTCTAATCTAAACCAAGGAAGTACATTTGAAGCGTGCTCTGATGTGGTTATTAATATCTCATCATCGGGTTCAATAATGTTTGCAAAAAAACCACTTGCTATCATATTTAGCGACTCAGTTGTTCCACTTGTAAAGACTATTTCTTCCGTGTCTTTGGCATTAATATAACCCCTAACAAGCTCCCTAGTATTTTCATATTCTAAGTCAACTTTATAGGAAATATCATAATCACCCCGATGAGCATTGGCACTATAATTTTCATAATAATCAACCATCTTATTAATAACACTATTGGGTTTTAAACTAGTCGCAGCATTATCTAAATAAATAATATCATTATTTAACATGGGAAAATCTTCTCTATTCATGTTCTTCCTTTCTATCATTTAGCATTTTTAAAAAATTATCACTAAATAAATTTTCTATAAAACTTCTTTTTAAAATATCTTTTGCTTTATTGGTACTTAAACCCTTTGACTCAAGATAGAATAATTCATTTTTATCAAAACCACCGATGGTAGCAAAATGTGAGGCATTTACTTCCTTGGTGTCAACTTGCAATACAGGTAAAAAAGTAACTGTCCCTTCCTCATTAATAGCCTTTAAATCTTCGATAATATCATTGTTTTGTGTACTTTCATTTGCTTTTATTTTAACCTCAAACGTTGCATGATTTTTTTGAGAAATTGTTCTAGTGTTGACAACTGTTTTATTATTGTTTCCGATTACATCAACATTAATATTTACATTAGCATTTTCCCGAATAAAACCAGCATAATTAATTACTAAATAACTATCGTCAAATTGTTTTACATCTATTTGCATATCCTGAATATTATCAAAAAAACAATTAATAATAATCATATTATCTTTTTCTACTTCAATTTTTAAATTGGTATTATCATCGATAATATTTATTACTTTTCTATCTTTATATAATTTATTCATGATTACCATCTTCAGTCATAGCATTAGTACTAACAAAACCATATTTTTCAATTTGTTTGGCAAGCAAATAGTCACCGGTTTTTACAATGTGTCCCTCATCTAATATATGAACATAATTTGGTTTAATATAGTCGATAATATTGGGATGGTGAGTAATTATTAAAATGCTACACTTAGTCTCTTTATGATACTCATTTATAAAACTTGCTACATCTTTGATTGCATCGACATCAAGACCTGAATCAATTTCATCAAGCATAATAAATTTTGGCTCTAAAATAGCCATATGTAATAATTCAATTTTCTTTCTTTCTCCTCCAGAAGCCCCAACATTGATGTCTTTATGGATAAAATCACGAGAAAGCTTTAATTTATCACATACCTCTTCCATTTTTTTATTAAAATCAAAAATATTAATCTTATCATTGCGAGTTTCTCTTAAAGCAGTTCTTAATACCTCGGCATTTGTTACACCTTCGATTGCTATGGGATTTTGTGAAATAAGCATTATGCCTTCGCGGGCAATCTCATATGTTTTCAAATCGCGTAGATTTTTGCCATTAAAAAGAATTTTACCATTTAAAATATCGTAATTTTCGTCATTCATAATAATTTTACATAATGTTGATTTTCCAACCCCATTATGCCCCATTATTACATGAATTTCTCCATCATTTATTTCCATATTAAAATCATTAAGAATGATATTATTATCTACTTTTGCCGTTAATCCCATAATTTTAAACATAAAACTCACCTAGGCATATTTTATCACGATAAAATCATATTAGCAAAAATTATTAATAAATTTAATATTATAACTTGACTATCAACTTATATATGGTTAAATAGTATTAGTACGTGTATTATAAAGGATGATATTATGGGAAGAACTTTTGACAAAATTGATATTATTTTTATAGTTTTGATAAGCATATACTTAGCAGCACTATTTGCAATCGTCCTAATACTAGTCTATGGTAAAAAAGAAAAACAGCCAATTAGATATAAAATTCTTAAAGTTATTCCTGTGAAAGAAGTTAAACACAAAATTGTTGAAGTTGTTAAACCTAAAAAGAAAAACAAAATCACTAACGTTATTTCACAAAAAACTAAAAATAAAATTATCAAAGTTATTAAGAAAACTAAAAACAAAATTATCAATATTATTCCTGCGAAGAAAGAAGAAAAGAAGAAAGATAATATTGTACCAAAGAAAAAAGTTCAAAACATTCCAGTTAATAATTCTAAAAAGAAAAATGTTAAAACAACTCAAAGCAAGCCTAAAACGGATAATAAAACAACAAATAAATCCAAGAAAAAGCAAACAAACAACAACCAAACCAATAGATATAAAGGTAAAGGTCCTACTAAAAAGAAGACCCAACCAAGAAAGAAAACACCAAAAACTAATGGCAAAAATAAAAAAAGGAAGAAGTAATTCCTTTTTTTTATTCATCGGATAATTGTTTATTATCATCAATATCTTTATCAACAGATTTACTATCTTTTTTTGCAGATTTTCCATTGATATAGAAAACAACATCATCAACGTTTTTCATTAATGTATTTCCATGTGGTACTTGCGTTGCAATTAAGTCTTCATCGAGTTCTTCGTCAAAATACTTGCTATTTTCATCAACGTATTTAAATGAACAATCCAAGTTTTTTTCATGACAATAGGCTTCGGCATCTTCTTTTGTTTTACCTACAAAATCAGCAAGAACTGAATTACTTGAGCCAGTTCTAAGACCTTCGCCTATTGCTTTTGATGTATATTCCTCATTTAAAGAATAACTAAATGATTTAATTATTTCCGGCTTTTCAATTTCAAGATTTATCTTCAATGCTTTAATAATATCATTCAAACTTGATTCATAATAACCAAGAGCAGATGTTATATTCCCTGACGGTAAATAAACTGGCAAATTATAAACTTCTAGTTTTGTTTTTTGAATGTTAATAAAGTCCTCATCTTTTAAAGCTTTACTAACCATGTCCTTAAAAATGTTATAGCTTGATAGTATTTGGTTTGTGCTCATATTTGTTGCAATATTATTACTTACTGCATCTAATATCTTTTTAAAGTGATTATAACTTTTAATTTGTAAAGCTTTCTTAGCTAATGCCATAATAATTTCTTGTTGGTGACGATTACGAGCAATATCACCCTCTGTATATAAACCACGACACCTTGCATATGCAAGTGCTTGCTCTCCATTTAAAGTTTGTAGTCCAGGATTAATGTAAATCGTTTTAGAACCCCATTGTCGATCACTATTTTGTTCACAAAACTTACCATTACAATAAACACCATGATTATATTCATAATTAGGAGTTTCAACATCAACAGTCACTCCCCCAACAGCTTCAACTAAATCAACTACGCCTTTAAAATTAATCTTCAAATAATAATCTATGGTAATATCAGTTAAATTTTCAATTGTATCAATAACGCATGATGTTCCATACGCAGCCGAAGAATTAATTTTAGCATAATTATTATTCCGACATGAAATTGGTACATAAATATCTCTAGGTAAGCTTAGCAGAGTTGCCGTCAAAGTTTTAGGGTTAAAAGTAGCTAATATTAATGTATCACCATTAAACGCTGCATTAGCATTTAAACCATCATATTCTGAATCGACACCTAATACTAAAACCGTAAAAGGATTTTCCAATGATTTATTACTATCTATACCAGCATCTTTGTTAACATAAAGACCACTTATTTTATAAAGTACGCTTGTTTCATTAGCAATATTGCCAAAGTCCTCTTCGTTACTATATAAAGTTACATAATTGTTGGAAATAAATAGTCCATCTATTTTCTCACTATATAAGTCATATAACATATCTAAAAAAGCATCACTATTTTTTGAATCGTATTCTTTAATCTCTTGAGAAAGGTTGTTCTCAGCAATTATTTTTTTTGCTAAAATATTACCTTCTATATTTGTTTCATCATCAATCATTCCCAATATGCTATCATCATCTAAAGTATGATCATTTAAGGTTATCAAATAAGACGTATATTCTATTTTATCTTTTTCATTAATATTTGAAATTTTATCGACCAACATATCAATTGCATAAGAACTAATAGAAAAAGCTGCTATAAAAATTAAGGTTAAAATAGAAGTCAAGATAAAAAATACATATTTCTTCTTTAATAACTTTTTCAAAGAAACAAAAAAATAGAATAATAAATATAAGGCAAAAAAACCAATTACACAGTACCTCAATAAAGTTTCAATACCCTTTAAATCTAATATGTTTTTTATAAAGAAAGTAAAACCAACAAGATATCCTAAAGAAAAAATAATTAAAACAAAACGAGCAAAGCCATTAACCTTTCTTATTTTTCTAAACAACCTTTTCATGATTCCACCTCGGTGTTAAATTCAACAACATATAAAAATTTATTATCTTTCATTATAACTAAATCAGCTTGGGTATCATAGCCGTAATCTTTAGTGTATTTCCATGAAAGAGTTATTCTATATGCAGCATATTCCTTATCTTTATATTTATAGGTAGTTTCTTCAATACTATCTAAAGAAATTTCTGAAACTGTCGGCAAATTCTGTTTTCTTTCATCTTTATTTTCTAAATACTTATATAAAGTATCTTGTGCCTTAAGCTTATAACTATTTACATTATCTGGATAAACATATTCTGTACCACCAATATCATATTTATTATTCTTATTGCTTAATGTATATAAATCAATAACAAATAATTTGCTGAGATATTCAGCATATTTTTCATAATCAATTTCTTGTGACAATAAAACATCTTTTAACAACGCAAAGTTATCCTTCATCAATTTGGAATCTCTATTTTCTATTGCATAATGATATCCTCTTATATCATCAACTTTATGATTATTTTTAAATGGATATTTTGTATAAAAAATAAATATAATTACGCCTACAATTACAATAGTCACTATTATTTTAAAGAAATTGACAACCCTCTTTTTCTTTCTTCTTGTCATTTATTCTCCTTAACACTTAGTAAATCATATACAATTATCGAATTAGAAACATCTAATAAATTCTCTACATATTTTTTCTTTTCAGAAATGTAGTTTTCATCAATTATTGTATTTTCATTAATAACTTTATACTCTCCTATTGAGTTATTATAGTATAACATATTAGTAACAAAATTACCATTAGGAAAAGCAACAATATTATTATCTCTAATGTTGAAAATATCATGACCAAGAGCATATGGGTTTTGAAGTCCAAACATATTCAAAATAGTCGGAGCTACATCAATCATGCCCATATAATAATCAACTTCGCCTGTAAATGTATATTTTAAAGATTTGTTTTTAGTCCAAATAATTAATGGTGTTTTTTTATTTAAATCATGAGCAAAAGTATCATAAAGGGTATATTCTTCATCCTCAGCTGTATAAGTGCTTCCATCTTCAGGATTGTAATTGTATAAATAATTAAGTTCCTTTCTTGATAATTTAGCATCATGATCACCATAAAATACAAATATAGTATCATCAAATGCTGGGGAATTATTAATATAATCAATAAACTCACCTAAAGCATCATCAGCATAATGAACACTTGTCAAATAATTACCAACAGCAGTTCCATCCAAATAGTTAGTTATAAGTTCACTTGTAATTCCTGTTTTTTCATCTGATTTTATAATTGTTTGAGAGAAATCAACTTCACCATATTTGTCAATAAATGTAAATGGTGAATGATTCGAAAGTGTAATAATTGTTCCCATATAATTATTATTCTCTTGTTCAATGTTCTCTAAAATAGGAATAGCCTCCTCAAAAAACAATTTATCATTTATGCCTAAATTTATTACATCATCCTCAGTATAATCAAAAGATTCCTCAAAGAAAAGATGTTGATATCCCAAAGATGGATGAGCTTTTGCCCTATTCCACATTGAAACTAAATTACCATGCATACTAAAAGTATAATAATCCTCATTATTTAATAATTTAGGTATAGTAATATAATTACGATTATAATAACTTACAAATACAATGCCTGATGAAGCCGGCATTAAACTAGTTAATAAAGTAAACTCTGTATCCGAAGAAGTTCCTGTTGATACTTGGGGATAAAAATTAGAAAAATACATTCCCTCGTTTGCTAATCGTTTGATATTCGGAGCTATTTCAACACCATTAAACTCTAAATCCATTACAAAGTCTTGGATACTTTCCATATGAACAAAAATAATATTCTTATCTTTTAAAATACCAGTAAATTTATTATTCTCTTTATATTTAGAATTATCTTCATTAGAAAAATAATTATCAAAGATAATGCGAGCATCTTCGTAACCAAATAAACTGCTAAATTTTGGTCTTAATGTTTGAAACAAATCATTACATTGGTATAAAATTAACCCAAATCTTTCAACAATATAGTTCCGATTCCATTGTTTTGACAATCTTGAATAATCTGTTTTAGTAGCACAGGCAAATGAAATGATTACAAAAACAATTCCGCATACTAGAGTAAACAAGGCCATTTTCTTGCCCTTTTCAATCTTACTCATAAAAATATAATATGAGGAAGATGATAATTTTCGATGAACATAATAAAATATTATTGGAAAGGCTATGTACACTAAATATGCAAAACTCATTTTTTCCATTATTGATCCAGTAACTGTTTCAGCTTGGGAAACACTTGCAAGTTCGCCAAAAGAAGCAAAAGAAGTATAAAATACATAATAAACACAATTAACTATTTCCATCAAGCAAAAAAGGCATACAAATGAAAAGAAGTACTTGAATTGATTTTTAGGTTTAATAAAGTAACCTAATGCCCCAATTACAAGAATAATACCAAAATCTGTTATAAATGGATATAAATTTGAAACGTGACCGATTGTAACGTGTCTAACGAGAATCATCCCACACAAAGACATCAATAGATACGTTAAAAAAAGTCTATTGGTTATCACATATTCAATTATTTTACGCTTAAATCTATTTAAAATATTCAGAAACTTCTTCAATCGAATAACCCTTTCTATAACAAGATTATATCAATAACTTAGCTTTTTATCAATTATTGTTGCATTTTAGACACTTTTTTGCTACAATGTCTTCAAGTGCAGGTGTAGTACAGCGGTTAGTATGCGGCCTTGCCAAGGCTGAGACGGCAGTTCGATTCTGCTCACTTGCTCCAAAAGATAAAATCGTCGCACCAAGCGATGTTAATGATTAAATCAACGCAAGTTGATTTTTTTGTTGCTATTGCAAAGAAAGGGTGTGATGTGGTATGATTAATATCGTAAAAAAGAAAATCAATATGAGT
>JAFYER010000006.1 GCA_017544165.1 Bacilli bacterium | reverse complement strand
CAACAACCTGATGATTACAAATCAACTGCTCTGCCAATTGAGCTAAGACGGCATTTATGGTGGACACTGTAGGGATCGAACCTACGACCTCTTCCGTGTGAAGGAAGCGTTCTCCCGCTGAACTAAGTCTCCAGCGCTAAAACAATATAACAAAATGCTATTTATTTATCAATAAGAAATGCATTCACCTATTTTAAAAACTCTAAAATGAATTGGTAAATACCTTCAACATAAACTAGAACAATTAAAGCAATGCCGACAATTGGGATTAGTAAATCAATTCTCGTATCTTTATGTTTTCTTTTATATGAATATAAGAAAATAAATGGAACCGTTAATAGCATAGTGATAGCTTGTCCTACACCAAATGTATCGATGGCAATATCGCCAAATTTTTCAACTGGTAAATTAGTAGCGGTAAAATAAATAACCGCAATAATTAAAAGTAAAACATCAAATAAGATTGATATTAAAATGATAATTGTAAGATTAATAGAAACATGTAATGAGTTGCGTTTAGTTTTTAAATATTCGTTATATTGTTCTTTACTAGCGCCTAATCTAAGATACCATTTTTCACGGTTTTTAATCCATAAATCCGCTAAAACGAAGACCAAGAAAACGATTGGTGATTTAGTGGTCAAAAATGGGAAAATATAAAACGGCATCGAAATCTGATTAGTGGCCGCTAATATTTTTAAAACATAAGAAGTTAAAATAAATAGAATTGGTAACAAAGTAAATAAACGGAAAACGATTAATAATTTGCCTTTAAAAAACTTATTCGGTGTGTAATTTAAAAAGAAATGGAATAAGACAAAAGAGAATAAATCCGCAAAAACATTAACTTGTACTTTATCTGATAAAAACCCTTCGAACAAAGTGATAAAAGGTAATTTATCAACACCTAAATAAACAAATAGGCCGTTAACATATCTTAAATAGAAAAATATAAAGCCTAGACCAACGCCTAAATAAGCTAAACCATATAAAAGAATATAATCAAACACCTTTCTGCGTTTATTTAAAACCATGCCAAATGAGGCGATGATAAACAAAGGTGTCGAAAGGCTACTTAAAATGCTAAGCGCGCTAGCGCCAAAAGGGCCAAGAGCATTTTGATTTAATAAACTTTCAGATAAAGAATTAAGCAAAACAATTTGCCCGAAAGCTAAAAATATCCAGGCAAAAATACGAAGATAACGATATGAAAGAGGACCTTCGTATTTAATATCGTTCTCTTTAAATAAATGATTTCTAATCTTGTTATATCTTTTTTCTCTTTTAAGGGCTTTTTTATCAAGAGGTTTTTCTTCTATTACTTGTTCAGTAGAATTTTTTTCTTGCACATTATTTTCGTTACTTTGAATTGTTTCTTCCATGAAAAATATTGTAGCACTTTTATATTGCTTTATTACATAAAAAAATCACTTATGCAAGTGACTTAATTTTCAATTTGGTGGGCCCAAATGGAATCGAACCATCGACCTCGGCGTTATCAGCACCGCGCTCTAACCGACTGAGCTATAGGCCCATCTGCCTTTTAGACAGCGTTAATAATATACAACAACGTTAATTTATAATCAATATAT
>JAFYER010000005.1 GCA_017544165.1 Bacilli bacterium | reverse complement strand
AAGATATTTTATCTGGTTATTTTAAATGTAAGGATTGTGGCGAGTCAATGTATATAAAGAAAGGGAAAAATAAAGATTACTATTATTGTAAAAGTTATATAACAAATGGCCTTTGTACTAATCATTCTATAGAAAAAAACAAATTTTACGATGAGATATTAAAACAAACGAATTTAAAAAGAGTAGAAAATAATGATATAAAAAAAATAACAAGAAATAGAATTGTAAAATATATTGATAATATTTTTATTCATGAAGACAAAAGTATTGAAATTAATTTTAAGGAAGATATAAATTCTATTTAATAATTATGTTATAATGTTATAGAAAAAAGGAAGTGATTTCTTATGAATAATCAAGATAATGAAAAAGTGTTTCAAAAGAGCCAAATCAATTGGTATCCAGGTCATATGGCTAAAACTAAAAGACAAATACAAGAAAATATGAAATTAATAGATATTGTTTATGAACTTGTCGATGCAAGAATACCGTTATCATCAAAAATAAAGGGGATTGATGATTTACTTAAAAATAAAGAAAAGATTTTAATCATGACTAAAAAAGACTTATGTAATATAAATGAAACTAATAAATGGATTAGTTTTTATCAAAAGCAAGGTTATAATGTATTATGTATCGATTTAAAAGATAATAATGATTATAAGAAAATCATCGATTTAACTAAAAAAGTTACTTTAGGTATTCAAGAAAAAAGAAAAGCAAAAGGATTAAAACCAAAAGAAATCAAAGCGTTGGTCATTGGGGTTCCTAATGTTGGTAAATCAACACTTATTAATAAAATGGTAGGAAAGAAAGCTACTGTAGTTGCAAATAAACCTGGTGTTACAAAGAATTTATCTTTTTTACCTACTAATTTTGGTATTGTTCTTTTAGATACTCCGGGTATATTATGGCCTAAATTGGAAAATCAAGAAGAAGCGATGAATATTGCAGCAATCGGTTCAATCAAAAAAGAAGTTCTAAATATCTTCGATGTTGCATCAAGTATTATTGATTTATATCAAAAATATTATCCTGATGTATTAAAAGATTATTATGAAGTTTCTGGCGAAAACAATTTAGAAATCATGGAAAAGCTTGCTTTTAAATGGCACTATAATAAAAATAATGAAATAGATTATAATTTAGTTAGTGAAAAAATATATAATGATTTAGTAAGTGGAAAGGTTAGAAATATTACGTTAGATATATGCAAGTAGATTTATTGAAATATGAAAAGGAATTATATGAGAAAGGTTATAATTTAATTGCGGGTTGTGATGAAGCTGGAAGAGGCCCCTTGTGCGGCCCCGTTGTCGCAGCGTCAGTTATTCTTCCTAAAAACTACCAATTGGATGGTCTTACTGATTCAAAAAAACTAACTGAGAAAAAAAGAGAAAAGTTTTATGATATTATTATGGAGGATGCAATCGCAGTTGGCGTATCAGTTATTGACAGCAAAAAAATCGATGAAATAAATATTTTAGAGGCAAGTCGTCTTGGAATGAATGAAGCTGTGTCTAAGCTCAAAGTTAAACCTGATTTTATCATAACTGATGCAATGGACTTGCATAAAGAAAATGTATTGCCTATAATTAAGGGTGATGCCAAAAGTATTACTATTGCTGCGGCATCGGTTATTGCTAAGGTAACAAGAGACCATATTATGTATGAACTTGATGAAAAATATCCATTATATGAGCTAGGAAAACATAAGGGTTATCCCACTAAAAGGCATATCGAGTTAATGGAAAAATATGGTGTTCTTGATTTTTATCGTAAAAGTTTTAAACCTGTTAGGGATGCTTTAGCGAAGAAAGGAATAGATTAAATGAAAAATGTCGTTATCGTGGAATCTCCAGCTAAATGTAAAACTATTGAAAAATATTTAGGAAGTGGAGATTATAATGTAGTATCATCAAAGGGCCATATCCGTGATTTAGCTACAACTGGTAAATATGGACTTGGTATTGATATTGAAAACGACTTTAAACCAAATTATCAAATTATAAGTGGTAAGAAAAAAGATGTATCATATTTAAAGAAACTTGTGGAAAGTGCAGATCACATATATCTTGCAACTGATCCAGACCGCGAGGGGGAAACTATTTCATGGCATTTATATGATGAGCTTGCTATTCCTGATGATAAATATGATAGGGTAGTATTTAATGAAATTACCAAAGATATTGTTTTAAAAGCTTTAGAAAATCCACGTAGGATTGATATGAATTTAGTCCACAGTGGTGAAACAAGAAGATTTTTGGATAGGATTATTGGTTTTAGATTAAGTAAATTAATGCAATCAAAAACTGGTGGTAAATCAGCTGGTCGTGTTCAAAGTGTTGCTTTAAAACTAATTGTCGATAGAGAAAGAGAAATACTTGCTTTTGTTCCAAAAGAATACTGGACAGTCGAAGCTGTCTTTAAGGATTTTACAGCAGTTCTTGATACATACCATGGTAAAGAAGTGGAGATTAATAATGAAGATGAAGCAGATGTTATCTTAGGAAGGCTTACTAATTCATTTAAAGTAGCCAGTATCGAAGAAAAAGAAAAGAGTCGGAGTGCTAAAGAAGTTTTTAAAACCTCAACTTTGCAACAACTAGCTTCTTCGAAACTTGGTTTTCCTGCTTCTAAAACGATGAAGATAGCGCAAAAGCTATACGAAGGAATTGATATTGGTGAGGAATCAGCCGGTTTAATTACATATATGCGTACTGATAGTACGAGAATATCTGATGAATTTATTAAAGCAACATATGCTTTTGTTAATGAAAAATTCGGCAAAGAATATGTCGGTTATGTTAAAAAAAGTAAGAAAAGTGAAAATGTGCAAGATGCTCACGAAGGTATTAGACCAACTTCAATTAACCGCACCCCTGAAAGCATTAAAAAATATCTAGCAGCTGACGAATATAAACTTTATAAACTTATTTATACAAGAGCTTTAGCTTCTTTGATGGCTGATGCTAAATTTTTAGCAACGACTATCATGCTTGATAATAATGAATATATGTTTAAAGCAACTGGTAGTGTTCTTACGTTTGATGGTTATTTAAAAGTATATAGTGAATATGAAGATCAAGAAGACGTTATACTTCCTAATTTAAAAGATTATAAAGGTGATTTAATTTCTAAGGAAATTAATAAACTACAACACTTTACCAAGCCACCAGCTAGATATACTGAAAGTAGTTTAATTAAAGAGCTTGAGTCTTTAGGTATTGGAAGACCATCTACCTACGCAACGATTCTTGGAACAATTAAAGAAAGAGGTTATGTAACTCTCGAAGATAAAAAGTTTGTACCAACCGAAATTGGTTTTGAAACAACTGATAAGTTGCAAGAATTCTTTTCGAGTATTGTCAATGTTAAATATACAGCAGCAATGGAAGATGATCTAGATAAGATAGCCGAAGAAAAAGCTGATTATCATAAAGTGCTCGAAGACTTTTATAAAGAGTTTTCTCCGCTTGTTGATAACGCCTTTAAAAACATGGAGAAAAAACCGGCTGAAGAAACTGGTGAGACTTGTCCTGAATGTGGAAATCCTTTAGTAATTAGAAAGGGTAAATTTGGCGAGTTTGTTGCATGTTCAAATTATCCAAAATGTAAGTATATTAAAAAAGAAAAGAAAGAAGTTGTTACAGTTTGTAAATGCCCTAAGTGTGATGGGGATGTTATCGAAAAGCCAACGAGAAAAGGTAAAGTCTTCTGGGGATGCTCAAATTATCCAAAATGTAAATATGCTTCATGGTATAAGCCAACTGGTGATAAATGTGATAAATGTGGTGATTTAATCGTCAATAAAAATGGTGTGCTAATTTGTCCTACATGTGATAAGTGATAATTATTATAGAGTTTTCTTTCTCTTGTTATTATTATTTATGTGTTGTATAATGAAAAAAATAGAGGTGCTGTATGAATAAAAATAATATTGTGTTACTCACGATAACCATTATTATGTTACTAAGTCTTATAACTTTTGCAACATACGCCTTTTTTAATATTGGCGATTTAAATGTGACGAATGTTGCAAATATTACTGCTACGTCTGAAAGAAATAATTCTGTATTTGATACTTTTGGTGGTGAGATGAGTTTAAATGTAACAAGAGCAGTTATGGCACAAGCAAATAAAAATACACTTGCTGCTTCAAACACGACGACATTAACTGTTAATTTTACTGGTAACTCAACTAGTAAATTTACTTGTACGTATGATATCATTTATGAATGGACAAGCTCAAATAAGTATACTGCTCATACTGCAACCGTTGCGGCAAATGAATTTACTATTCAAGCAACTTTAGCTAGTAATACGCACGTTAATGAAGGAATTAATTACATAAAAAATGAAACAGATTTATCTGTGGCTGTAAACACTTTAACTTCTTCGACTGTTGTCAAGGGGGCCCAAATTGATAGTACTGGCTCTAGCACCTCAACTGCTGTATGGACGTTAACAAGCAAGTTTTATAACGTTAATGCTAATCAAAATTCACTTGCTGATAAAAACTATCAAGGTAGATTTAAGGTAGATAATGTTGTTTGCAAAGGGGAAAGTTTATCGACAACTAATACTCTTGTTAAGTACTTAGTTAATACCGCTGCTAAGTCAGGCACATCTTCTGTAGGAAGTAAAGTATGGAAACTAGTAATGGATCATCCAAGAGAATTTAGATATATTGGTGCTAATCCTAATAATTATATTACATTTAACGGTGAGCTATGGAGAATTGTTGGAATTATTCCTAATGTCGAATATTGTACAGGCACTTTTACGGATACGACATGTAGTGCGTCAGAAACTGGTGATTTAGTCAAAATAGTTAGAAACGCCTCTGAAGGAACAATGGCATTTAATACAAGTTCAACTAATTCTAATAAGTGGGATACTTCAAGCACTACTAGTATTGCATATACTTTGCAAAGCAAGACATATGCTTCTGATAGCCATGTTGCTGTTGTTAAATGGTCAACAACCGGTTATTCATCTGCATCAAGAACACCTGCTCAGTTTTATGCTCTTGAATACCAATCAACTGGAGCTGTGCCATCAGGTTATTCTAAGTTTTGGTATGGAAAAGTTGGTAGTATCCATGTATCTGATTATAGCTATGCTACACTTGGCAATAACGCAGCAACTGGTACATATACGCGTACTGGATGTCTAGCAAGGGCTCTTCCTAATTGGACTAGTAGCTATAAAACTAATTGTGCTTTAACAAGCTGGTTAAGTTTTAATAATGTTACAAGTTCATTACCATCAGCAGGCGTTGCATGGTGGACTATGGCACCTGTCTCTGGAGCTAAAACTAATGTTATAGATATTACTACAGCAGGTATTACATCGTCTATTGCGGCTACAACAGCTACTATTAATGTAAGACCTGCCGTCTATTTAAAACCTGATACTTTAGTAAGTGGAACGCATACTGGTGCGTATAATGATCCACTAGTTATTGGTTAATTTTAAAAAATCTAAAAGCCTTTAAGGCTTTTTAATTTGCGGTAAACTATTTAACATGATAAAATAATATAGAAAGAAGTGGTATAAGTGGAGAATTTTATTCCTGACATGTATGCACAAAGTATTTATAAAATAGATTATAAAAAATTAAAAAAACAAAATATCAAATGTCTTTTATTTGATTTAGATAATACAGTAGCTCCTTATGCTGAGCATGTGCCTTCTAGTGATGTAAAAGAACTTTTTCATGCTCTCGAAGCTGATTTTAAAGTAATAATTTTTTCTAATTCAGGTAAAAAAAGGCTTAGACCATTTAAAGAAAATTTAAATGTTGATGTTGCGTATTCGTCACATAAACCATTTAAGAAAAAGTATTTAAAAATAATGAGAATCTATGGATTTAAGCCTGAAGAGATTGCCTGCATTGGCGATCAACTAATGACTGATATTTTAGGAGCTAACAAAAGAGGTTGTTTAAGTATTTTAGTTAATTCTATAGGAACATATGAACCAATATGGACAAAATTTAATCGTTTCTTTGAAAGAATCATCTTAAGAAGATTTGCCAAAAAAGGAATATTAGAAAAAGGTGTCTATTATGACTAAGTGCAAAGGGTGTGGAGTAACACTTCAAAACATTGATGAAAACGGGATTGGCTATTCAGAAAAGCTTACTAATAAATTATGTGAAAGATGTTTTAAAATAATCCATTATAATTATCATGATGAAGGTAAATATATTAATAATATTGATATATGTAATGGAATAAACCAGAGAGATGCTTTTAACTTTTTTATGTGTGATATTTTTTCTTTAAATAAAAGTACGATTGAATTATATGAAAAGATTCATGATCCTAAAATATTTGTTTTGACTAAAGCTGATATTATTCCTATTAATATAAGTTATGAAAAATTAGTATCAAGAATAAAAAATAGTTATAACCTTGATAATGTTATTTTATGTTCAATTAAAAACAATGTTGGTTTAGATGATATTAGACATTTGATAAATGAACATAAAAACGTTCTTTTCTGTGGACCGACATCCTCTGGGAAAAGTAGTTTAATTAACTTTTTATTTGATTATGAACTTACTACTTCAGTTTATAAAAATACTACACAAGAATTTATTACACTTGAAACTGATGGAGTAACTTTAGTTGATGCTCCAGGGTTTATTTGTGATGTTATAACTAATAAAAGTCGATTAATAGTACCTAAAACAATGATTATAA
The DNA here is from genome assembly GCA_017544165.1 of Bacilli bacterium. Lineage (GTDB taxonomy): Bacteria > Bacillota_I > Bacilli_A > RF39 > UBA660 > UBA6448. The sequence goes on along the minus strand of JAFYER010000005.1, from coordinate 128,471 downwards.
ATAAAGAATATGAATTAGTAATCGGAGATGTAGTAGTTTCTTTTGATAGAGAAGTTCATATTACATTATTCTTTCCAAAGGTTATCGAAATTATTACTAGAAAGAAAAGAGAAAATTTAGCAAACTGTTTAGAGATTAAATCTTATCAAGATATGACTATTAAAAATATTGGATTCATTTATTTTAAAAATGAATGTAAGGTTTATATTGATAATATCGATGATATTTTTATAAGGGATAGCGTAGTAGGTGGCTCATGAGCAAAATAAGAGTAATGGATGAGCTCTTAGCTAATAAAATAGCGGCAGGGGAAGTTATTGAGAAAATAGCTTCCGTTGTTAAAGAGCTTGTCGAAAATAGCATTGATGCTGGAAGTAAAAATATTACTGTCGATTTAATTAAAGCCGGCATGGAAAGTATAACAGTTATTGATGATGGCTGTGGTATGGATAGAGATGATGCGGAAAAAGCATTTTTAAGACATGCCACAAGTAAAGTATATAAAGAAGATGATTTATATTTTATTGATACTTTAGGTTTTAGAGGTGAAGCACTTGCTTCGATTGCCTCTGTTTCTGAAGTTAAGATGGCAACCTTTAATGGCCTAGAATCTACATTTATTCATCTTAAAGGGGGCGAGGTTCTTGAGGTTTCATCTTGCCCTGAAAGAATGGGTACGGAAGTCGAAGTGTCTAATATTTTTTATAATACCCCAGCAAGACTTAAATACTTAAAAACGGAAAATACTGAACTTTATAATTGTGTATCCTTTATTGAAAAACTTGCTTTATCGAAACCGGATATTGCATTTGCTTTAACAAATGATGAAAAAGTAATAGTCAAAACTAGTGGTTCCGGCGATCTTCTTAAAACAATTCATGAAATATTTGGCATGGAAACATCGAAAAATATGATGGAATTTAAAGCCATAACTGATGATTTTGAAATATCTGGTTATGCTTGTAAACCTCATTTATTAAAATCTAATCGTAACTATATGATGACCTTTATTAATAATCGAGTTATTCGTAATAGTGATATCAATAATGCGATTAATGATGCGTACTATACATATAAGCCCGTTAATAAGTATCCGATAATAGTTTTAAAAATTGAGATGGATCCCACGATAGTCGATGTCAATATCCATCCGACTAAACAAGATGTTAAAATATCTAAAATAAAAGATTTATGTGAACTAATTACGGAAACCCTTAAAGATGTTTTGTATCAAAATTTATTAATTGTTAAACCAATGGAAACTTCTGAGTTTTCTAAAGAGGCAATTGTAGAACAAGATATTATTTCTGAGGAAAAACCACAGCAAATATTTATGGATTTAGGCACTAAAGAAGTAGAGCACAATAAAGAAATTAAAAGTTTGGTTTTATATCCAGTCGGTCTTGCCCATGGAACATATATCATCGCAGAAAATGAAGAGGGTGTTTATATTCTTGATCAACATGCTGCTTATGAAAGAATCAATTATGAAAGATATATGAAAAGGCTAAGAGAAAAAGATGTATCAAAGGTAAGCATGCTTATTCCTATTACAATTGAAATGAGTCCGAGTGATTATTTAAAAATAATGAATAAGAAAGAAATTCTTGACTCACTTAATATCGATATCGAGGAATTTGGTATTAATACCATAATTGTTAAATCACATCCAACATGGCTTAAGGAAGGTTATGAAGAAGAAAGCATAAGAAAAATAATTGATTTGGTTTTAACCCTTGAAGAAAAATTTGATCGTGTACGCTTCGAAGAAAATATTGCCATTACCTTAGCTTGTAAAATGAGTATTAAAGCCAATCATCATATTTCTTTCGAGGAAATGGAATATATATTAAATGAACTAGTTAAATGTGATAATCCCTATAATTGTCCTCATGGAAGACCAACAATTATTAAGTTTACAATTTATGATTTAGAAAAAATGTTTAAAAGAGCAATGGATTAAAAAGGAGATAATAATGATTAATTTAAGTAATCTTAATTATAAAGATAAAATAGATATTGATGAGGTAATTGATTATCCCTTAGAATATTTGAAAAATAGTGATATTAAAAAGCTTGAAAAAGTTAAGGTAAATGGTTTTTTAGCTCAAAATGAAGTAAATGAGTATGTAGCAAATCTTCATGTTTATGGTCAAATGTATTTAATCGATGCTGTTACTTTAGAAGAAGAGCCTTATGACTTTGATTTTAATATTGATGATGTAATTCCCCAAAACTGTATAAATGAGCAAAATATGCTTGATATTATGGAGTTTTTGTGGCAAAATATTGTATTGGAGATGCCGATTAGATATACTAAAAGTGATGCTGATAATTTAAAAGGTGATAATTGGCAAGTAATAAATGAAGTTGCGCAAGGGGAGGAAATAGATCCTCGGATGCAAAAACTATACGATTATTATAATAAAGGTGGTGAATAAAATGGCTGTTCCATTCAGAAGAACTAGTAAAACAAAAAAGAGGATGAGAAGAACTCATCTTAAGAAAGAAGTAGGTGCTTTAACTAAATGTCCTAAGTGTGGTGCTACATTAAGACCTCATAGAGCTTGCACAAAATGTGGTAACTATAAAGGCAAAGAAGTACTTAAAACTGAAACTGAAGAATAAAAATGACAATCGCAAGATTGTTTTTTTATGCGTTTACAATCCATTTGCCATAGTGATAAAATATTTATATAAGGAGATATAAAATGGATTTTTTAGATATAAAAGAGTTTATTATTGATTCAATTAAACTTATATTTTTTATAATAGTTGTATTACTTATTGCAATTTACGTCGTTGGTTTTCAGCAGATAGTGGGTAGTTCAATGAAACCAACCCTTAATAATCAAGATATCGTTTTACTTGACAAACTTAGTTATCGTTTTAAAAATGTTAAGCGTGGTGATATTATTTCTTTTTATTATGCTGATTCTAAATTTTTAGTAAAAAGAGTTATTGGTTTACCAGGAGAGTCTATTGAATATGTTAATGGAGAGTTATTTGTAGATGGTTCTAAAGTTGATGAGCCTTATTTAAATAATATTGTAACCGAGGATTTTTCTTTTAGTAAAATTCCTGATGATATGTTTTTTGTTCTAGGAGATAATCGCAGTGACTCACTTGATAGTAGAGATGAAAAGGTTGGACTAATTCAAAAAAGTGACATAATTGGTAAAGCTATTTTTCGCATATGGCCCCTTAATAAAATTGGCTTTATGAAGAAAAAATAAGTAGACAATTATTTAACGTAAATACGTTGAAAAAAATTAATTAATTATTTATAATAGACTATGAATTTGGATGTAGGGAAATTCGTCTAGACTATATTCGAATATTTTTTAGGAGGTTTAAATGAATAACAAGAAAAAAATTATTATTGCAATAATTATATTATTGTTAATCGGTTTAACAGTTTTTGCTTTTGCGAGTGGCAAAGATAATGATGATGACAATAATGTAAATGCAACAAATACCAATAAAGTAGTCAATAACACTACTGATGATGGTAAAACAAATAGTACAACAAATAGTACTACGAATAATACGACAAACAACAATGTAAATAATACAACTAATAATGGTCAAGCAAGTAATACTACTACAGATAATACAAATACCACTACTGACAATAGTCAAACTAATACTACACCTACTGAGACTAATAATGAGTCAACTGAAGACGAGGTTGATGATTCTTATGAAAAGGCTTTAGCAGCTGTTGAAAATGCTGAAGACAAATTAGATCAAGATTCTTATGATGCTGCTGAAAAATTAGTAGAAAAAGTTACTGATAGCGATAAGAAAAGTGAACTAGAATCACGTTTAGAGGAAGTAGCAAACGCTATTGAAACTAAAGAACTTGTTGAAAGCTTATCAGAAATGGTTGAAAATGCTGAAAGCGTAAAAGATATTGATGAAGCTCGCGATTTTGCTGATGAAAATGAAGTTGGCGATAAAGTTTCTAATTTAACAAACGATGATTTAAAAGAAGAACTTACAGAAACTTTAGATGAGATACTTAATGTATTAAATGATGAAACTGCTCCTGAAGTTAATATTGAAGACGAAGCAATATTAAATAAAGAAACGGCTATTCAAATTACTGATGATAATGAATTTGATGCAACACTTACTAAAGATGGTGAAGAAGTATCATTTGAAAATGGCGATACTGTTAGTAATGGTGTATATACTCTTACTGTTGTAGATAAAGCATTTAACGAAACAACGGTTAACTTTACCATTGATACTATTGCTCCTGAAGGTGTAGTATCTTATAGTAAGACTGTTCCTACAAATGAAGATGTTGTAGCTACACTATCTGTTAATGAAAGCATTCAAGATATTGAAGGTTGGACTAAAACAGATGATAAGTCATTTACAAAAACTTATAGTGAAAATACTACTGAAGATATAACAATTATCGATATTGCTGGAAATAGTACAACTGTTGCTGTCGAAGTAACAAATATCGATAGAGTAGCTCCTGAGGTTGTTTCATTTGAAACAGAAGCTCAAAGTAGTAGTTCACCTATGATTAAAGCTACTGTAACATTTGATGAAAAAGTAACTATTAGTGATAATACATGGTCAAGTAGTGACTCTATAACTTATACTTCAACATTTACAATGTCACTTGATGGCATTATTGAATTTACTGATGAAGCTGGTAATACAAATACTTATAGCTATTCAATTGATGCAACTGCTCCAATGATTACTATATCTTATGATCCTTCTGTTACTACTGATAAGGCTGTAACAGCAACAATTACTTCAGATGAAGACTTACAGGATATCGAAGGCTGGACAAAAGTATCAGCAACTGAATTTACAAAAGTATATGAAGAAAATACTACTGAAAGTATTATTGTAAAAGATCTAGTTGGTAATACTACAACTGTTAATATTGAAATAACTAATATTGATAAGACAGCTCCTGAAATTACAGTATCATACAGCACTGAAGATCCTACAAATGAAAATGTAACTGTAACCATTAATTCAAATGAAGATTTACAAGATATTGAGGGCTGGACAAAAGTATCAGCAACTGAATTTACAAAAGTTTATGAAGATAATACTACTGAAACAATTACTGTATTAGATTTAATTGGTAATCAAGCTACGGCAAATATCAGTATTGAAAATATTGATAGAGTAGCTCCAGAAGTAAGCGTATCTTATGACAATACTAATCCAACTAAAGATAATGTTGTTGCAACAATTACTTCAAGCAAAGACTTACAAGATATCGAAGGTTGGGCAAAAGTATCAGCAACTGAATTTACAAAAACATATGAAGAAAATACTACAGAAAGTGTTGAAGTTAAGGATTTAGCGGGCAATACTGCAACTGTTAATATTGAAATAACTAATATTGATAAAACAGCTCCTGAAATTACTGTATCTTACAGCACTGAAGATCCTACAAACGAAAGTGTAGTTGCTACTATTTCATCTAACGAAGATATTCAAGATATCGAAGGCTGGGCAAAAGTATCAGCTAAAGAATTTACTAAAGAATTTGCTTATAATGCTACAGAAACTATAACTGTAAGCGATTTACTAGGTAATACTGCAACTGTTAATGTTGTAATTGAAAATATTGATAAGACAGCTCCTACAGTTAGCATATCTTCTTATAGTACTACAGAACCAACTAATGGCGAGGTAGTTGTAACAGTTACTTCAGATGAAAAACTACAAGAAACTGATGGATGGGCTGCTACTGATAGTGAAAATACATATGCTAAAACATATGATGATAATGCTACTGAAACAGTAACTTTCTATGATTTAGCAGGTAACACAGCAACTGTTAATATTGAAATAACTAATATTGATAAAACAGCTCCTACATTAAATGTTTCATATAGTGAAACAAATCCAACTAATCAAAATGTAATTGCAACAATTACTTCAGATGAAGATATTCAAGATATTGATGGCTTTACAAAAGTAGATGCTAAGACATTTACGAAAGAATATGCTGAAAATGCAAATGAGACTATAACTGCAACTGATTTAGTAGGAAATAGTTCAACTGCTAGTATTGTAATCGAAAACATCGATAGAACGGCTCCTACAATATCAATTTCATATAGTGAAACAAATCCAACAAATCAAGATGTAACTGTAACACTTTCTGCTAGTGAAAAATTACAAGATATTTCTGGTTGGACAACTGCTGATAGTATGACGTTTACTAAAGCATTTGATGGTAATGTTAATGAATCAATTACTGTATATGACTTAGCGGGAAATACTGCTACTGATAATATCGTTATTGAAAATATTGATAAAACAGCACCTAATCTAGAAGTTGGTTATAGTGAAACAAATCTAACAAATCAAGATGTAACTGCAACAATTACTTCAGATAAAGACTTACAAGATATTGAAGGCTGGACAAAAGTATCATCAACTAAATTTATAAAAGAATATACTGATAATATAAATGAATCAGTAATTGTGTACGATTTAGTTGGCAATAGTGCCAGTGCAAATATTGTAATAACTAATATTGACAAAACTGCTCCTGAAGTAAGTTCAATTAATCAAGTTGTTACTGGTTCTTATAGAAAAACAGATAAGGTTACTCTAATCTTTAGTGAAGCTGTAACAATTACTTCAAGTGGCTGGACAAAAGTTAGTGATACAGAATATTACCAAGATTTTACTAGAGCTACTAGCGTGACTGTTGATTTTGCCGATGTAGCTGGTAATACTAATACATATTCATTTACACCTGATTTAACAGCTCCATCTGTAACCGTATCATATAGTACAACATCAAATACAAGTGGACCTGTAACTGTTACTATTACTGGTAATGAAGATTTACAAGATATTGATGGTTGGACAAGAGTAGATGCTAAAACATTTACAAAAGTTTATACTGCTAATACAAATGAATTTATAACTGTTAAAGATTTAGCAGGTAACTCAACTTATAAAAATATTAGAATTAATAATATTCATTAATATTTTTTAAAGGATATTTACAAAAAGTGTAAATGTCCTTTTTTTTGATTTAAGATAATGTTAAAATATACTTAGATAGGGATGAAGTTATGGCGTATATAAAATTTAAAGAATTAACTAAATATTTTGATTTGAGTAATGAAGTAAGAAAAGATGATTTACCTGAGTATGCACTTGAATACGTAAGCAATAACGAAAAGATATTATTAGCTTATAAAAATAGTAAGGATTATGCAGTATTTACAAATAAAAGAATGATATTGTTTGACCGCGATATGTTAGCGGTTTATTATAAAAAAATTCATATTATTCCTTATAACTCCATATCTACGAGCGCAATCAATTTTAAGCCTGGTAAAGTAGAATTATTAATTAGTCTTGATAGCGGCTATCAAATTCATTTAAATTTTATAAACATGGATCACGATAAAAAAGAGCATTTGAAAGAAGTTTATAAGACTATTATGCTTACAAAAATATAGACAATTATTTGATTGTCTTTTTTTTAAATGATATACTAGAAATATGAATATAAAAGATTATTTAGGAAAATATGAAGAATATTTAAAATACGAATTAAATTATTCGGAATATACAATTAAAAACTATTCAATTCATGTAACAAAGTTTTTTGAATATTTAGATAAAAAGAAACTTAGTTTTAATATGCTTACGAAAGATAATATCATCGATTATCTGAAGTTTTTAGATCATCAAAATTATACAAATAGGTCAATTAGTTTAATTTTAAGTTCACTTCGTAGTTTTTTTGATTTTTTAATCGAAGAAAAAAAATTAGATTCCAATATTTTTAAATTTGTAAGTAATCCTAAACTTGATAAGAAACTGCCAAATTTTTTATCTTACGAAGAATATCGAAAAATATATGATAGTATTCCCGAAGATAATATATTAAATATCCGCAACAAATTAATTATTGAAATGCTTTATGCTACCGGTATGCGGGTTTCAGAACTTGTCAATTTAAAAACAGAGAGTATCAATTTTAACGAAAAAACTATAAGAGTACTTGGTAAAGGTAAAAAAGAAAGAATAGTTTATTATGGGCAGTATGCAGAAATTATTTTAGATAAGTATTTAATGATAAGAAATAGCAATAATGAATATTTAATACTTAATAATAAAGGCAATAAAATCACCGTAAGAGGTATCGAGAAAATAATCGAAAAACTGGCTGTAAGCGCTGCGGTAAAGAATAATGTTACACCGCATACATTTAGGCATACTTTCGCAACTCATCTATTAAATGGTGGGGCCGATATAAAATCAGTTCAAGAGCTTTTAGGCCATAGCAGTTTAAATACCACTGAAGTTTATACCCATATTACAAGCGATTATTTAAAGGAAGTTTATTTAAAAAATATGCCTAGGAAATAGGAAATTATCATTGATTAAAAATTTCAATTTTGATATGATATATATGTTGAAAATCTATCAGTAAAGGATGTTGAATTATGAAAAAAATAGTTAATTTTATTTTAAAAGCATTGTCTTTTGTAGGTGTTTTTCTTTTGGTTACAGTTATAACTTTATATGCAACTTTTTTACTTATATGCTATGGACCATCCAAAAAAGCTCGTAATATTTTTGTAACTACTTTTTTGGAAACTGGTGCTTTTAAATTTGTTGTAGGTTTAGTCCTTCCTGATAGTAAGGTTCAAGAGATTGTTGATAGCAATTCTTTAGCAGAAATGACTTCAGATGTCGATACTGAATTAATTGAAGTAAAGGCTAGCGAAGAAATTGAAATTGAGGAAGTTACGGGAAGTAATTTCTTTGGAACAATGATGATAGTCCATGATCCTTCAAAAGTGTTTGTTGGGACAACAAAACCTTTTTCTGAGTATGGTAAAACGCTTGATGAAATTGTTAAAAATTTTGATGCTATTGGTGGTATAAATGGTGGTATTTATCAATCTTCAGCTAATAAGGGTGGCTATCCAATGGGAGTTGTTGTATCTCAAGGAGAAATTGTTTGGAATAGTCCTTATGGTGTTGGCTACTATATGGTAGGCTTTGATGAAAATAATATTTTAAGGATTCTTTCTGTTTCAGGTCTTTCTACTGATCAAGTAGAAAAACTTGTAGCAGATGAAAAAATAAGAGATGCTGTTACTTTCCAAGAAGAAGCTTCAGATGCTAATAATCACTTTGTTAAATTAATTGTTAATGGTGAAAAAAGAGAATCTAATGGTTTAGGTTCAGGAGCAAATCCGAGAACAGCAATTGGTCAAAGAGAAGATGGAACTGTCTTATTACTTGTTACAGATGGAAGAGGAGCTTCTGGCCATCTTGGAGCAACCGCAAATGATTTAATTGAAATAATGGAAAGATATGGTGCTGTTAATGCTGCCAATATTGATGGAGGATCTTCTTCGACAATGTATTATAAAGATAAATATTTAATGACTTCCGTTACACTATACTATTCAAATTCATCTTGGCGTTTACCTGAGGCGTTTTTAATAGCAAAGTAGGTGAGCAAAATGAGTAAAAAAAGAAAAAGAATGTCTGGTTATAAAAAATCTCTTATTATTTTTACAATAATTTTATTTATATGTGGGGAGTTTATATTAATTTATGTCAATAATTCTTTAAAAGCATATGAGAAAAGTGATATTGATAATTACCTAAACAGTTTACTTACAGATATACAAAAATCTAGTCAAAATGGCAATATTAAAAAGTACTTTAGTTTAGCTAAAGTTTCAAGCCCTTATGAAAAGAAATCTTCATTAGAAAAAGGTTATAAGGATCTTTTAAAAGATGCTAAGCTTACATATAAGAAGACTGATGAAAAAAATATTTACGATTTATATGCCGATGATTTATTAATTGGAACCGTCACACTTGATGGAAGTAAGGAAGAGAAAAGACTAGGCCTTTTAACATTTAATGTTTGGGAAATTGCGGAAATGCAAAGCTATAATGATGAAGGGTTGTATAGTTTTGATTTCTATTTAAATAGTGATTACAAGTTATATATTAATAATAATTTAGTAAAAAATGATGATTTAGTAGGCACTGAAAAAATTGAAGGTTTCGAAGATGCTTATGATTATGTCGACCTTCCAAAACTAAATCATTACAAAGTAAAAGGCCTTACTGCTAAACCTGAAATAGTTATTAAGGATAAATCTGATAAGACAATAGATGCTCAAGTTAAAGGCAGCGAATATTTTGCTAGTGATTTTTATCATACAGATTCTCTGGATGATGCGTATAAGAAATTAGCCAATAAGGATTTTGACCCATTATTATTTGCTGAAAACTGGTCTAAGTTTTTGACAGCTGATCTTGATGGCAATAGATGGGGGCTTTATACATTGACACCAAATCTAATTGAGGGTACAACAATGTACAAAAGAGCTTATTCATGGGCAACCCAAATTGATATCCAATTTACTTCAATTCACGATTTAGATAAAGTTCCTTTTACTAATGAAAAAGTTTCTAATATTACTGTTTATAATGATAAAGCTTTTTCAGTTGAAATTTATTTAGAAAAAAATATGACACTCTCTGATGGTCAGAAGAAAACTGATACATTGCATGACATTTTCTATTATGTTTTCTATCAAGATGCATATCGTTTAATATCAATGAAATCAGTAACAGAGGGGGGAAAATAATATGGACGATATATTTATAATAGTTCCTACTTTAAATCCTAATATTGACCTTCTAGATAATTTTTTGAGGGATTTAAAAAAAGAATTTAGAAACATTTTAGTTTACGATGATGGTTGTCGGGATGAGTATAAAGAATATTTTAAAAAATTAGAAAAAAATGGTATTCTTGTTTTGCATCATTATATTAATTTGGGCAAAGGTCGAGCTATGAAAGATGCCTTTAATTATATTCTAAATGAATATCCCAATATTAAAGGGGTTGTTACTGCTGATAGTGATGGCCAACATAGTGTTAAGGATATAATAAAGTGTGCTAAAAAAGTATTAGAACATCAAGATGCACTTATTCTTGGCTGTCGAGATTTTGATCAAAAACATGTTCCAGCACGTAATCGGTTTGGTAATAAAATGACAAGAAGAGTGCTAAAACTTTTTGTTGGGGTAGGTGTTAGCGATACACAAACGGGTCTTCGGGGGCTTTCTTCTGAAGTAATGATGAAATTTATGACAACAAGTGGAGATCGTTTTGAATATGAAACTAATCAGCTAATCGATACAATTTCCAAAGATGTTCCAATTATTGAAGTTCCAATTGAAACCATTTACATAAATGGTAATACAGAAAGTCATTTTAATCCGATCAAGGATTCGCTCGCAATATATAAACTATTTATTAAGTATATATTTGCATCAGTTTCATCATTTGTTATTGATATTTTATTGTTTGCTATGTTTAGTAAGATTATTAAATGTAATGGATATATTTTAATATCGACGATAATAGCCAGAATAATATCAAGTACCTATAACTATTTTGTCAATGCTAATATGGTATTTAAAAATAAGAATAAATCATCATTTATTAAATACGTCATATTGGTAATAGTTCAAATGTTTGTTTCGGGATTTGGTGTAACATATTTTGCTAAAATATTTAGTAAAGTAAGTGAAGTATTAATTAAAATTGTCGTTGACATCGTGATATTTATTGTTAATTTTATTATTCAACGTGAGTTTATTTTTATTGGAGCAAAACATGAAAAAAAGTAAGTTATATATATTTATAAGCTTAATAGTTTTATTTATTATTAATACCGTATTAGTTGTCACAAACAAATATGTATCTTTTGATAATACAATTCATAATTTAGTTATCAAACTTCATAGTGAGGTAACTACTAAGGTAATGAAAGCTTTTACTTTTTGCGGTAGTACGTCATTTATAGTTGGGGTAGCTGCTGGATTATTTATTATTTATTTAATTAAAAAAAGAAAAGAGTATGCATTTTCGACAGTTGGTGTGCTAATTATATCAACCATTATTAATAATGTTATTAAACTTATTATTCGCCGTCCTAGGCCAATTTACATGACGGTTATTGAAAATACTTTCTCATATCCCTCAGGGCACATGATGGCAAGCACCACTTTATATGGATTTTTCATATATTTATTAATAAAAAGTCGTTATTCAAAAAAATATAAAATTATATACTCAATAGTTTTAGGATTACTAATATTATGTGTGGGTATATCACGTATATATTTAGGAGCTCATTATTTTTCTGATATTTTTGGAGGAGCATTAATGAGTTTAGCAATACTAGTATTGTTTTCAATGATTAATGATAAAAAGAAATGGCTATAACCTGAAATTCTATTTCAGGTTTTTTTATTTAGCAATTTAATGTATAATTACATATGAAAAGAAAGCAGTGAAAATATGGAATTTTATAAAGAAGTTGAAAGAAGCATTATTAAGAAATTTCGTAAAGATATTTGGCGTAAATTTACTAAGGCAATTACAGATTATAATTTACTTCAAGATGGGGATAAGATTATGGTTTGTATTTCTGGTGGCAAAGATTCATTCTTGCTTGCTAAATGTATTCAAGAAATTCAAAGACATGGTAAGATTGATTTCAAAGCCTACTTTGTTACAATGGATCCAGGATATAAAAAAGAAAATAGAGAAAAGATTATTAATAATGCTAAATTATTAAATATTCCCTTAGAAATTTTTAAAACGGATATTTTTGCTTCAGTTGATGCAATAGCATCACAAAGCCCTTGCTATTTATGTGCCAGAATGCGAAGAGGTCATTTATATAATTACGCAAAACAACTTGGCTGTAACAAAATAGCTTTGGGCCATCATTTTAATGATGTAATTGAAACGACACTTCTTTCGATGTTTTATGGTAGTGAAGTTAAGACAATGCTTCCAAAACTTCATAGTGAAAATTATGAAGGAATAGAATTAATTAGACCATTATATTTGGTAAAGGAAGCTGCTATTGTCGCATGGCAAAAAAGTAATAATTTAGAATTTTTAAATTGTGCTTGTAAGTTTACCTCTGAAAACTACTTAGAGGTAACATCTAGCAAGAGAAAAGAAATAAAGCTTTTGATAAGTAACTTAAGAAAGATGAATCCTGAAATTGATAATAATATATTTAAATCACTTGATAATATTAATTTAAATTGTGTTTTAGGTTATAAAAAAGATGGTAGTTACGTAAGCTTTCTCGACACTTATGATAAATAATTGACAAATTTTTACATTGCCATAAAAATTTACTTAAAAAATATAGACAATGATTTTTGCATATGATATATTAAAATTGTTATACAAGGTGAAGATACGAAAGTTGAACATTGTATAACGATGAACGGCATTTTAATAGAGATATTAAAATGTTAAGATAGGCACTCCATTAATGTTTGATAGTATGTTAACAACTATCTAGTAATGCTTTAGCGCTATATAATATTAGTAATTAGAAATAATTATTCTATATTAAGAAACTTAAGGTATGGTAGTTACTAGATGGTATATTATTGAACATTAAACCCATTAGCCATCAAAAGGACAAATAGGAAGTAATGGGGGTGGACAGATCAAAATCCATTTGGAAGTAAACATTTGGTTGTAATTGGTGCACTGATTATAATTAAATGCATATTTGTAAAAAAAGCCGGCGATGATAAGCTGGCTTTTTTGTGCGTTTACATCTTCATATATTTAGTGATATAATATTAGATATAATAAGGAGCATATATGATATTAAAAAATATAATAAAAGGACTATTTGATAGTATAAAAGTTATTCTTTTTTTAGGTATTATGGCTTTTCTACTTTTATTTGTAATAACGTTTCAAAAAGTATCAAATGATTATATGGAACCCAATTTAAGTAATAATGATATTGTATTAATCGAAAAAGCTTCGTATCATTTTGGTGATATTAAAAGAAAAGATGTAGTTTCTGTTTGTTATAAGGATCCCAAACATTTTATAGCTCGTGTTATCGGGCTTCCGGGTGAAAAGATAGAATATAAGGAACATAAATTATATGTAAATGACGAGTATGTAGACGAGTTTTTCCTTTCTAAAGATGTAACCGAAGATTTTTTGTATGAAAAAATTCCTGATGATAAATATTTGTTAATGAGTGATAATCGTACTTTTTCATTTGATAGTCGTAATGAAAAAGTAGGGTTAATATCAAAAAGCGATATAGTTGGAAAGATAGTATTTAGACTATGGCCTATAACTAAACTTGGACCTGTAAAATAAAATTAGTATTTTTAAGGAGGAGATTTTTTTGCTTATTCACATCTTACTATTAGTATTGGGATTTGTTTTTTTAATAAAAGGCGCTGACATATTTGTCGATGGTGCTTCTTCGACAGCTCAAAATTTCAAAGTGTCTAAAATGCTAATTGGTTTAACAATTATAGCATTTGGTACATCAGCCCCTGAATTTGCTGTCTCAATGAATGCTTTGGCATCAGGTAATACTGATATGGTATTAGGAAATGTAATAGGTAGTTGTATAACCAATTCTCTTTTGATATTAGGATTTGCTGCAGTAATTCATCCGGTTAAAGTAAAGGTAAATACTGTAAGAAAAGAATTGCCGCTTTGTCTTTTGTTTTCTACAGCACTTGTGGTACTTTTTTTAGACATTAGGCTTGCAAATGGCCTTGCTAATCAAATATCAAGAAGTGATGGAATAATTATTTTGCTTTACTTTACCATATTTTTATATTATTTAATATCTCTTACTAAACATAAAAAGGAAATAGACGGAGATGAGAAACCTAAATTTGGCATATTTAAATCCTTATTATATGTAGTTATTGGATTATTAGGGATAATATTTGGAAGTGATTTAGTCGTAGACAATGCTTCGGGGGTTGCTAAAATATTAGGATTGAGCGATAGGTTAATTGCTCTCACGATTATTGCGATAGGAACATCTCTTCCTGAGCTTGTTACTACGATGGTATCCTCAAAGAAGGGAGAACAAGATTTATTAATCGGTAATATTATAGGTAGCAACATATTTAATATATGTGTAGTTCTTGGAATACCAGTTGTCATATATGGAGCTATTACACCATCAAGTTTTCATCCTGTTGATTTAATAATGCTTGTTTTATCTTCACTATTATTGTTTGTTTTTGCAGAAACAAACAAAACCATTTCTAAACTTCAAGGATTCATTATGTTAGCTATTTATTTTATTTATTATATTGTTGTATTTGTTATATGAAATGAAAAAAGGGAGTTGTTAGTATGAAAGAAGAAGTTTTACCGGTTATTTTAAAAATCATTATTATTGTTTTATCGATGGCAATTATTAATGTTTTATTAAATTATTTGCTTTACCATAGCTATAATAATAAAAATATAAAGAAAAAAAAGTCGATTTTAACTAATATTAAAATAATTAAAAGAATAAAAAACATTATTTTATTTATTGTTACATTTATTGCGTGTTTATTTCAAATACCCAGCTTTCATTCTATCTCGTGGAGTGTACTTTCTGGTGCTGGAATCATATCGTTAATACTTGGTTATGCTGCTCAAAAAACTTTATCAAATTTTTTCTGCGGTTTGGGAATAGCTTTTAGTGATCCATTTGAAATAGGTGACTATGTTAAATGTGTAGATATTGATTTGAGTGGATATGTCGAGGATATTACCCTCCGGCACACAGTCATAAGAACAATTGACAATCGTCGAGTAATTATTCCCAACTCAAGATTAGATGACATGACAATTGAAAACTATAATCATACTGATAATGAGGTTTGTCGCTTCGTTGAATTTCCTATTGCGTATACAGCTGATGTCGATAAAGCAATTAAGATTTTAAAAGAAGAAATGAATAAGCTTTATAATCCTAATACTAATGGTATAAACAAACACGTTGAATTTCCTAAAGTTCGGGTTATAAGATGGGATGAGTCGAGTATTGTTCTTCGTGGATGGGTATGGGGTGCAGATAATTCTATGACTCACGAAAATATATTTAATCTTTATTATATTATTAAAAAAAGATTTGATAATGAAGGCATTGAAATTCCATATAACTATATAAATGTTATCACAAAAAATGGCGAGCCTGTCAAAAGTAAAAAAACTAAAAATAAATAAGAAAGTGGAGGCAAAGCATGAGTAATCCATTATTAATATCTGCGGCTAATTTAGATGTTTTAGAAAAAAATATTCAAGTGTTAAATCAAAATATTAATTCCGTAACTGGAGATATAATAGATATTAACGGTCAAATATCTTCTTTTAATAATGATGTAAACGATATTAAATCTTCAGTACTTTCTCTCGAGGAAGAAATAAAGCTTTTTATGCAAGATATTAGAAACAATACTATAGTATCTAATGCTCAAAATGATATTATCCTAAAGGAAGCTGAGTTAAATAAAAAGTATGGAAGTTATGATAATATTCGCTTAATGACTAAAGGCCTTCTTGAAAGTGTTAAACATGATTTTGTTAGTAAACATCACTTAATAGATGAATCAGAAGGTATTTTGCTCAAAGCACCGGGTTATTATTTATCATACGTTTTATTAGCAATTAGCAGTTGGTTTAGTAATAATAAGGCTAAAGCTAATTCTGCTTTAAAAGAAGCATTAAAATTAGATGAAAGGAAAACGGCTTTGTTACTTTTTCTTGTCCATTTAGAACTAGGGCGGGATAAAGCAGCCGAAGTGTGGTTAAAATACTATCTCGATAAACAAAATCCAAAAGCGCTAGATAGTAGTTTTGTTTTTTTGCTTGATGCTTACGCAAGTAATGTTATTCCAAATAATATGTGTGCATTAATTAAGCGCTATTTAAATGATTTTTGTAGTACTTTAAATTCTGATAGTGATATTATCGATTATCAGGTGAAAAGATGGGGCTATTTTTTGGATAGTAAAAAAGAAAACGCCAATGCTGATAGTTTTGTGTATATAAATCGGTATGCTAATAACTTAAATAGCGTACTATCCGTGGTTAGTAATGCCAAGACTTACTATAATATTTATTATGCGTTTAACGAGCTTATTGATAATAGCGTAAATAAAGACAAAAATGTAAAAACAGTTATTACAGAAATGGTGGATAACTATGAAGATAATGAATATAATCTTAAACAAAGCATTATTAAAAATCGTTTAATAATCGATAATGAAGGTGATACAAATAAAGCAAATTTACAATTTGAGTTTGCCTCTAGGGCTTATAGTGTTCAAAATGATTTATATACTATTTTTAGCAATATCTTATTATCGACTTCTAAGGTTTCAATTAATTCTAAAAAGCTTTCAATAAGCTATTTGAAAGACATTATCCAAAAGGCTATTGAGGAAACATTACCGCTTAATGATGATATAAGTTATAATACATTAATTACAATAGAAAAATGGCAAGGAAGCACTTTAGATGGTTCAAATGAAAATAATCTTAAAATGGATTTGAAGTCGCATATCGATAACAAATTAAATAGCAACCTTCGCAAATATCCTTTATTAAATATTAAAACTATTATAGCATTTATTCTAGGATTACTTGGCGTAGTATTTAGCATATCACTAAATTTTGCTATCGGTTTGTCATTAATAATAATAGGACTTATCCTGGGTATTTATTTTGTGAATGAATCACTTAAAACTCGTGATATTATCTTTAAGGAATATAACGAGGAATTAGATAATTGTTATTTTAATTTAGAAAATGTTATGGCAGAAATAGTTGATGTCCATTTCATGAAAAAAAGGGCAAAAGACAATCATGATTTTATTATACGCTTTTTAAATAAATTTGATGATAGCAATTTTTAGGAGGTAGATTATGGAAGAAGAAACGAAAGATAATATTGAAATTCCTGATTGGGATTTGCTGCCACCATTTAATCCTGTTGATCGGGGGGAAATGGACGGATGACATATTATGAATTAGTAAATTATCTTGATGACATGATTACATCACCAATTAGTGATAATGATATTGATAAAATAGCTAATGCTGATATTTCGCTAAATGGTAGGCGATATGATCGTTTTATCGTTCAAGTTAATTACTTTATGACGGAAAGACTTGGATATATTTTAGATAATACTATATCAAAAATAAAAAACTCTACATTCAGTTCAGATGAACTTGCCCTTGAAATGAGTATAATTAATAATGAAATAAAACTATTAAAAAAGTTTATAAATGTTAAACATATTAAAGAAGAAAATCGGGAAGCATTTAAATTATCATTAAAAAATAATGTCAATAATATGCTGGGCAGTTTAAAAAGTTTTTTCATAGATGAGGAAAAGATTAGAATTATAAATCAATATGTAATAAAGGAGAATGAGAAAGATGAATTATAATTTAGCTAAAGAAAAACTTGAGAGTTATTTAATGGCTCGTATACCTATAATAATTTTAAATACGCTAGAAAAAGATAGAGTAGTAAAAATGATATCCCAAATTCATGATAATTTTGCCACAAATATTTATATTCATAGTATGTCAAAGGGGATGTATGATATAAATTCAAGAGAGATAATTAGTAACGAAAAAAACTTAATTAGTGTTTTATCTTTTATTGCAGACGATTTAAAAAATAAGCGCAATGTTACATATGTACTTTGTGATGTCAGTGATATATCTGAAGATAATGTTACATCAGAGTTTTTATGTGATGTTGTAACATTAGCCGAGGAAAGATCATGTAGTATTATAATTATTACGGAACAATCTGTGTGGCCTAATCTTCGTAGGCTCGG
Source organism: Bacilli bacterium (assembly GCA_017544165.1). Lineage (GTDB taxonomy): Bacteria > Bacillota_I > Bacilli_A > RF39 > UBA660 > UBA6448. The sequence goes on along the minus strand of JAFYER010000005.1, from coordinate 109,745 downwards.
AATGAACATTGATTTAGCTTTGCCAAATGAAGAAGAAATATTATCTTTATTACATAATTGTATTGATAAATATAAAAATGAAATTGAAGTTTCTTGGGATGAAAATAAATATAAAGAAGCTTCGACGATTCTACTTGGACTTAGTGAAGCGGAGATTAAAAATGTGTTATCTGTTCTTATTGCCAAACGAAGTATAACTGATGAAGACTTAATTGATTTAAAATTCGCTAAAAGCAATTTGTTTGCAAATATGGATGGCCTTGAACAAGTTTCAATTGACGATGTAGTTTTTGGGGGATTAGACAATTTAAAAAAATGGTTAACTTCAAAAAAACAGTTATTTGATGTATCAAAAAAAGAAGATTTAAAAAAGAGGGGTATTAAACCACCAAGAGGTATTTTAGTTGTTGGTGTTCCAGGTTGTGGAAAATCTTTAACAGCTAAGGCAATTTCTAAACTATGGAATTTGCCATTATATCTTTTAGACTTTGCTACTGTACAGGGTAAATATGTTGGTCAAAGCGAAGAACAATTAAAACAGGCTTTGAAAACCGCTGAGCATGTGTCACCATGTATATTATGGATAGATGAAATTGAGAAGGGATTATCGGGGGCAAATGATTCTTCGGGGGTAACATCGAGAATGATTGGTCAATTCTTATACTGGCTTCAAGAAAGCGATAAAGAAGTATTTGTAGTTGCCACTGCCAATGAAGTAACATCGCTTCCAGCTGAGCTTCTAAGAAAAGGCAGGTTTGATGAAATCTTCTTTGTCGACTTGCCAAACGAAAAAGAACGTAAAGAAATATTACAATTGTATTTTGCAAAATATTTACAAGTTAGAGTTGATGATGAGTTTATTAATAAATTAATTATGCTAACTAATGGGTTTGCTTCTTCTGATATAGAGGCTACTATTCGTAACATATCATACGATGTTATAGCTGATCAGCTTTCACTTTCTAAAGAACTTATAGAGGAGTATTTTAATAAAGCATCTTCCATTTCTAAAACTAATCCTGAAAGGATAGAAGCAATTAAAAAATGGGGTAAGGATCGAGCAATAAGTGCTTCGTAAATCGCGAGTTTATAAACTCGTTTTTTTTATTCCTAAGCAATACATTTTTAGGGGGTTTTACGGGGGGTATTACATAAACTAACTCAATTATTTTTCTCATTAAGTATCTTACTGGTGATTTTTTTTAGTATTATGATTTTACAACATTAAGCTTACCCCCCGAAATATATTTTTCATTTATAAGAAATTGCTGTAAAAAATGTTAAATTTAATGTTGACTTTTAATATCTATTTGGTTATTATAGGTAACAACTGTTATAAGTTTTTATGTCCCAGAATTATTTAAAAATTTTATATGAATAATTTTGGAAAATATTACCATAAAATAAATAGAAGCAAAATGGAGAGATTAAACAATGAGGAGTAAAAGACTATTTAGTAAATTTTTATTTGTTATCTTATTACTGACATCAATATATATCATTTATAATCTATCTTCGGATAAAGTTGATGCCAAAGCTAAAGACTTATCTGTAATCAAACTAGATAATTATAATGATAAGACCGTTAGTATTAAAGATTTACAACAAGAATATGATAATGATGAAATAACGGGTATATTAAATATTCCTGATACTGAACTAAGCGTTATCGTTACAAAGACAACTGATAACAATAAATATTTGACGACAAACATTTATGGGCAAAAAGATGTTATTGGAAATCCTTTTATGGATTATCGCGTCGATATTGAAAAGTCTCCATCCTTATTAATTTATGGACACAATTCAAAAACTTATGACGTACCTTTTAAAGAATTAGAAAATTACTACGGCAAAGATTATTATGATGATCACCCTTATATAGAGCTCATTACCGAGCAGGGTTTGTGGAGATATAAAATATTTTCTGTATATGTCGAAACAAAAGATTGGTATTATTTAAATATCGATTTTGCAAATAAAGACGATTGGTTTGCACATTTAGAAAAATTGAAAAGCAATTCAATGTATGATACGGGGGAGAACATATCACCCGATGATAAAATTTTAATTTTACAGACATGTAGTTTTAAAAAAGGATTTGAAAACTATAATAAAAAATATTTATTAATTATTGCAAGGAGGGTTTATTAATATGAAAAAAATAATTACATATATATTAGTATTTATGATTTCATTATTTGCGTTTACTCTTAACACAAATGCAGATGAAATTGAAAACTTAATTAATAATGAAAATAATATTGTAGATGTTGTAACAGAAACAAATGGTGAAGAAGAATTAAGTGAAGTTGTAATAGATACAATAGATGAAGACAATCTAATAGAGGTTATAACAGAAGAATTTAATGAAAGTGAAAATAATGTAGTAGAGGTTATTGATACAGTTGATAATATGGAAGAAGTTTCATATCAACTTGGTACAAATAATTATCAAGTAACATTTACTCATGATGGATATAGTTTTAATATTAAGGGCGGAAGTACAATCTTACTTTCTCAATTAAACCAAAAACTAAACATTAATATAGTAACATCAGATGTTTATGAAATTTATACAAGTGATGAAACTATATTAAGTATAACTAAAGTAGAAGGCTCAAATGATTATGCAATTAAAAGTTTAAGATCATTTGATACTGAAGAGACTTTAGTAATTCATACAACAAATGGTGATGAATATATTATCAAGGTTACTGATCCAGAGGGTGAACCTGAACACAACAAAGATTTAATTGATAACGAAGATGGTACATATACTTTATCGTTAGAAGTTACAGGTGATTCCATTCCTGAAAGTAATAATAAAACAAACGTTAATGTTATTATCGTTTATGATACATCACAAAGTATGTCTACAACAGCTGGTACTAGTAGTTATAGACGTGGTGATCAAGCTGAAGCTGTCGTACATGGATTTATTTCTAGTTTAGCTGAGTATCAAGACAAGACTGATCCATCAAATATTGAGATGGCTCTAGTTACATTCGATGCAACTGGAAATACGAGAAGAGGACTAACTACTAATTTAGATTCGATTTTAAGTTTTTTTGATTCTAATGGCACAAACGGAAGAACTAATTTTAATTACGGAACTTTAGGAACAAACTGGCAAGCAGCTCTAGAGCTTACTGAAGGAATTATAACTAATTCAGATCATGATAAAACTTATGTAATATTTGTTACAGATGGTGCTCCAACTGCTGCCAATGGTATTAGTACTATTGTAGCTCCAAGCAGTTCTTTAAGTACACTTTTAAGATATTATAATGAGGCTCTACCTTTCGCTAGAAGCGTTCAAGGTGGTGAAAATACAGAACTATATGGTATTTATATCTATGGTGATGAAGCCGACCTTTTAGATGACTTAATGTATAATTCATTCCAAGCTGCTGGTGAAGAAAGAACTGTTGGCGAAAATACAGTTTCTGCTCCTAATTACTATAATGCTTCTGAGACATCTTTCTTACAAACTGCAATTGATGACATTAAAGGTCAAGTTATTCAAGCAATGGGCGTTAGCTCAGTTCAAGTTGTTGATGGTACTACATCTTCTATTAAAGGAACATTCCATTTACTTGATATTGATGAAACCTCTTATGAATATTGGCTATCAATGGATGTTACTCCAGTTGAGGGTCAAAACGATACTTATTCAAATTCTACTACCGGTAGTACAATTACATTCACAAATAATGGAACTAATTATACTGGAACATGGACAGATAGTAAAGGTAGTCACTCAATAACTGGTGATATCGTAAGCTTTACTGATGAAAACAATATAACTAAAACTATATTTAAAATCCAATGGACAGCTGAAGGTAATGGTTTACATTCTGAAGCTCCAACTGCAGCAGAACTTATAACTGATGAGAATGGCAACGACTCTGTAGTATGGGATTTATCTAGCCACGGTGTACTACTTAATGGTGTAACATACACTGTTACATTTAAAGTTTGGCCAAGCCAATATACATTAGATACAATTGCTGATTTAAAAAATCATCCTGAAAATTACGATACATTAGATCCTGAGGTACAACAATATATTGAAAGAAATGGCGAAGGCGATGATGTTTCTTATACATTAAAGACAAATACTGAAGCATATATTACATTTGTAGATACTCGTCCAGGAGGAACTAATAATGGAATATCTAACTTTGATAATCCTGACCCTGTTAATACGATCTATACACAATCATTAGCAATTACAAAAGATTGGGTTAACAACATTGATACTAGACCTAAAAGACCAATTCAAATTAACGTACTTCAAGATGGTGAAATATTTAATACAATTGAATTAAATGAAGATAATAATTATAGCTCTTCATCATACATTTCTGTTGGCATTATGCTTATTCATGAGGATGGTTCTATTGAGTTACTTACTTCTGGTCATGATTACTCATTTGGTGAACTTGGTTCCGATGCGTATAATTGGGAGCTTAAAAGTGATATCGTAAGACCAATGCTTATTAATGGAGAATTAACTTTATTAATTAACAATGGCGATGTAGAACCTGAAGAGGGTACATATTATTTAATTGATGGCGTTTATTATGTTGTCGGTGAACTTAATGAGGGTGTAGCAGAATTAACTGCTGTAAATGAACGCCGTAGTTATATTGACATTGAAAAAGATGTTACATATGATGATCCAAGTTTCCCAACCTTTGATGATGAATTATTTGAATTTACTATTAATGTTGTCGATAAAAATGGGGAGGATATTTGGTTCTCAGTAAAAGAATCTAAGACTAGTGATACATTTATTACAGAAGAGGATGGGCTTGTTGTAATTGGCGCCACTAAAGAGGAAGGAACTGACTATTATTACGCTCCAAGTGGTGAAGATTTTATCGTAAGAATTAAAAAAGGTTGGAACCTTCGTATTATTAACTTATTATCTGGCACAACTTATACAATTACTGAATCTAATATAAATGAAAAGTTTATTTTCTCAGAAACTAAATTAACTATCAATGATCCAGATGAAGAGGAGCCTATTGAAATTATTGGAGATAGTGAAACTTTAACAGGCACTATTGAAAAACCTAATATGGTTTATTCTGTAATTTATACTAATAGAAATGTTGGTATCGATATTACTGTAACCAAAGTATGGGATGATGGTGATGATGAATTAGGTGTTAGACCTGATAGCGTTATAGTTAACCTATCAAATGGTGATGAAGCAGAATTAAATGCAGATAATAATTGGACATTTGTATTTGAAAATCTACCTATTTATGATGAAGCTGGCGAAGTTATTGAATACGATGTCGAAGAAGAAGATGTTCCAGGTTATATTTCAAATAAATCTGGAGATATCGACGAAGGATTTACATTTACTAATACAGTATTAACTAGCATTACAATTACAAAAGTTTGGGAAGATAATGATGATGAATTAAATCGTCCTGAATCTATAACTATTCAATTACAAGCTAATAGTGAAGACTATGGTGACGAAATTGTTATGGAACCTGATGAAGACGGTGAATGGATATTGATTATCGAAGATTTACCAGCTTATATTGATGGTGAAAAGATAACATATACAGTAAAAGAAACTGTAGAAGTACCTGGATATGACACATCATATAGTGAAGATGGTTTAACAATCATTAATACATTACAAACTATATCTATTGAAGTAACTAAAAATTGGGAAGATGAAGGAAACGAAGAAAATCGACCAAGTTCTATTTCAATAATATTACTTGCTAATGGTGATTTATATGATACATATGAAATTACTGCTGATGATGATTGGACTATTACTATCGAAGATTTACCTCTATATATTAATGGTGAAGAAATTACATATGACGTTGATGAATTATCAGTTGATAATTATATTACAAGTAAAACCGGTGATGCTGAAAACGGATTTGTAATTACTAATAGTTATGAGGCAGTAGGGACTATTGAACCACCTCATACAGGTATTGAAGCAAATACTAGTGTAGCATATAATGCTAATACGTTAATGCTTTATATATCACTAATAGGTTTGATATATTTAAAAAGAAAAGTTTACATTAATATGTAAGCTTTTTTTTATTTTACATATATTTTTATAGGTGAGAATATGTTTCAAAGTATTATTCATACTAGAATAAGATTTGTTTTTTTAGGGGTTATTTTTATTTTAGTTGTTGTTATAATCAAAGTTTTTTATATTGAAGTTTTTTCTTATGACAAACTTAAAAAACTTTCTGATGATTTATATTCAAGGAAACTTCCAATAGCAGCTAATCGTGGTGAAATACTTGATCGTAATGGAAATATACTTGCTACTAATATTACAACGACATCACTTGTTTTAGTACCAAGACAAATAATTGATAAAGAAAAAGTTGCTAAAGATTTAGCAGAAATACTAAATGTATCTTATGATGAAATGTATAAGCATGTCTCTAAAAAAGAATCAATTGAAAGAGTTCATCCTGAAGGACGAAGACTTTCTTACGATATAGCGGAAAAAATAGAAAATTTAGGATATGATGGAGTATATTTAGTTAAAGAAAGTAAAAGATATTATCCTTATGAAACGATGCTTGCTCATAGTCTTGGATATGTTGGTATTGATAATCAAGGTTTATCAGGATTAGAACTCGAATATGATAAGTATTTGACCGGAGAAAATGGTTCAATAAAGTATTTTTCTGATGGTCAAGGAAACAGGCTTGAAAAAAGCGAAGTTTATGAACCCGCAAAAAAGGGATTATCTTTACAGCTTACTATTGATATTGAAATTCAAAAAGTAGTCGAAAATGAACTTGATAATATAATGGATAAATATAGTCCTGATAACGCTTTAATTATCGTTCAAAATCCCAATAATGGGGAAATTCTTGCTATGGCATCAAGGCCTTCATTTGATGCAAATAATTACCAAAATTCAACAACAGAAATTATAAATAGAAATTTACCAATATGGAAAACATATGAACCGGGCTCTACTTTTAAAATTATCACGCTTGCATCCTCGATTGAGGAAAAGACGATTGATTTATTTAATGATTATTTTGTTGATAGCGGTTCAATCAGCGTCGATGGAGCAACACTTCACTGCTGGAAACATGGAGGCCATGGTAATCAAACGTATTTACAAGTTGTGGAGAATTCCTGTAATCCTGGATTCGTCAGTATGGGTTTAAAACTTGGAACTGATAAGCTGATGGATTATATAAAAAAATTTGGTTTTGGGGAAAAGACAGGAATTGATTTAAATGGGGAAGGATCAGGTATTTTATTTAAAAAAGAAAAAATGGGTTTGGTTGAAACAGCTACGACAGCATTTGGCCAAGGAATTAGTGTTACGCCAATACAGCAAGTTACAGCGGTTAGCGCTGCTATTAATGGAGGTGATTTATATACCCCATACATTGTCAAAAATTTAATTGATAGCCAGGCGAATATTATTATCAATTCAAAAGATAAAGAACTTAAAAGAAAAGTGATTTCTGAAGATACTTCAAAACTTGTAAGATTTGCTTTAGAAAGCGTTGTAGCAAATGGAACGGGTAGGAATGCTTATATTGAAAACTATCGAGTTGGCGGGAAAACAGGTACAGCTCAAAAAGTAGAAAATGGTCATTATTCATCAAGTAGTTATATCCTTTCATTTATTGGGTTTTTACCTGCGGATAACCCTCAAGCTGTAGTTTATGTAGCTATTGACAATGCTCATAATGTTTCTCAATATGGAGGAACTGCATCCGCTCCGGTAGCTAGAAATGTCATGAAAGCAGTTGTAGATGTCCTAAATATTGAACCTTCAAAAGATGGTATGCCCAAGGAATATACTTATCTTGATCAAAAATACGTTATGGTACCAAATGTTACAGGTATGACTTTAGAACAAGCGAAAAAGGAACTTAAGTCATTTAATATTACATATAGTGGTAATGGTGAAAAAGTATTTTATCAATCACCGGAAGAGGGCATGTATATTAAAGAAAAAGGAACTATTTCATTAATGCTTTCCTAAGGAGGCAAAATATGTTTATATTATCTAAATCAATCCTTAGTATATTTCTTGGCTATGTTATAGCTATTAGCCTTGGTTTTATTATTGTGCCATTATTTAAAAAAATTGGCCTTGTTCAAAATGTATCAAGAAGTATTAATCTAAGACATTTGGTCAAAGATAAAACGCCAACGATGGGAGGATTAATATTTATACTTCCAAGTGTTATTATTCTTTCATTTCTCTTTATAAATAAAAATGTTTCTTTCGCAATTAATTTTATTATAGTAATTATTTCTTTTATTCTTTATGCTTTTCTTGGCTTTTTAGATGACTTTTTAAAGATTAAATATCATAATAATAAAGGGCTATCTATCCTTAAGAAATTTATTATTGAAATACTTATAGCTTTATCTATTTTTATAATATTTATATTGATGGGCAATTCCACAGTAATTAGTTTCTTAAATTTTAAAATAGATTTAAACTATTTATATGGCATTTTTATTTTACTTTTAATGATTAGTACCACCAATGCTGTAAATATAACAGATGGTCTTGATGGCTTATGTGCAGGTATATCTTTAATTGCATTTTTAACTTATGGCATAATAGCATGGAAGTATAATCATATCGTGGGAAATGAATTAATAGCTATCTTTTGTTTTATTATGGTTGGGTCATTACTTGGCTTTTTACATTTTAATTTTTATCCTGCGAAAATATTTATGGGTGATTTAGGTTCTCTTGCTTTAGGAGGCTCTATAGCAGCTATAAGTATCATTTTAAAAATAGAGCTTTCTTTATTAATTATTGGTTTTGTTTTTGTAATTGAAACTTTATCAAGCTTACTACAAATCCTTAGTATCAAAATATTTAGAAAAAGATTATTTAAAAAAAGTCCATTACATCATCACTTCGAGGAAGAGGGTATGGTTGAATCAGATATTATTAAACTATTTTATATGATATCGATTATTTGCTCATTAATTTCTTTAATATATTACACTTAGTTATTATAATTATTTATAATCATAAGATTAATTGATGAAAAAATATGCAAAACGATTATTAATACTTTCTATATTAATATCCATTTTTGGTATTATAATGATATATTCAGCATCTTCGATATGGGCTAAATATCGATTTAATGATTCATTTCATTTTGCTAAATTACAATTAATTTTCTTTTTAGTTAGTTTATTGGGACTTTTTACAACTTCGAAAATCGACTTTCATATTTATCAGAAGTATGCAAATATCATTTTAGCTTTATCAGTACTTCTATTAATAATTGTTCTCATTCCTGGGATAGGTAGTTTAAAAAATGGGGCTAGAAGTTGGATAAAAATAGGACCATTTGGCTTACAACCTAGTGAGTTTGCTAAACTAGGAATGATAATCTTTTTAGCAAAATATTTAGCAAATAATCAAAAAAATCTAATCAGTATTAAAAAAGGAGTTTTTCCAATCCTCTTAATTATAGGCATTATATTTGGCCTTATTATGTTAGAACCGGATTTCGGTAGCGCAATGGTTATGACAATTGCCTTAATGATTATTATTTTTATATCTGGTGTAAAATTATCTTTTTTTGCATCTTTAGGTCTTTTAGGATTACTTGGTATAACAGGATTAATTATAGTTGCACCATATCGCCTTAAAAGAATAATATCTTTTTTAAATCCCTGGAGTGATCCATTGGGTAGTGGTTATCAAATAATTCAGTCATTATATGCAATAGGTCCAGGTGGATTATTTGGTCTTGGTTTTGGTAATTCGATTCAAAAACAGTTTTATTTACCAGAGCCGCAGACGGATTTTATTTTTTCGATTATCTCCGAAGAATTTGGATTTCTTGGTGTCTTAATAGTAACTTCATTTTTTGCATTTATTTTTTATTTTATTTTAAAGATCTCGTTAAAACAAAAAGAACTATTCGCAAAATATTTATGTTTTGGTTTAGGCATTCAAATAATTGTACAAGCTCTTTTAAATCTATGTGTAGTAGTTGGTATAATACCTGTTACAGGTGTTACACTGCCGTTTCTTTCTTATGGTGGAAGTAGTTTACTCGTAAGCATGGCAAGTATTGGTATAATTTTAAATATTGCCAAAAATAGTTGAAATAAAAACAAAAGTTTGCTAATATTTTGCTAATAATTCAGGAGGTTCGAAGTGAACGAAGCTATATTAGTAGATAATCTTAAAATTGAAGATATGATTTATGAAGGAAGAGGCAAACAAGTTATGCTTGATTCTGATTTAGCCAAATTATATCATGTTGAAACCAAAAGAATAAATGAAAATGTAAAAAATAACATGACTAAATTTCCAGAAAGGTTTTCGTGGATACTAACAGATGAAGAAAGTAAAAATCTTTTGGTCGATATTTTCGACCAAAAAAAAGAGACACGTGGAGATAGATTTAAAAATCCAAGAGTTTTTACTGAACAAGGAGTATATATGCTAGCCACAATATTGAAATCAAAAGAAGCAGTTGATATTACTTTAAAAATAATGGATACTTTTGTATATATGAAACACTTTATAAGTATCGGTTTATTAGAGCAAAGATTTTATAATGATATGACAATTCGTCATGAAAGCGAAATTAAAATACTTCAAGAATCATTTAATAAACTATATGAAAATATAGAAGAAAAAGAAGTTTATTTTGATGGAAAAATTTATGATGCATACTCAAAAATAATTGATATATTTAGTGAAGCAAAAGATGAATTAATTATTATAGACAGATATACAGATAAAACAATACTTGATATGATAAAAAATCTTAATTGTAAAGTATTTATAATTACGGGTAAAAATACAAAATTAACTAAAACCGATATAGAAAAATATAATGCTACATATGATAATTTAACTATAATTTATAATGATGAATATCACGATAGATACTTTATTATAGATAAGAATAAAATATATCATTCAGGAAATTCAGTAAATCATATTGGTTATCGAAAATCATCGATAGACCTTTTAGCGGATATGAAAGTAAAGAAAGCAATAATTAAAGATATAGAAAAAATAATATCGTCATATTAATTATTTAATTTAAAAAACTAATTGTATTCAATTATTAAATATGCTAAAATTAATTATAGTATAGGATGGTTGTATGAGTAAAAAGAATTCATCTATTTTGATTTTATCGCTATTATTTATATTAATACTAGCAATATATTCTACATATGCTTTTTTTGTTATGGGTAATTTTAATGTAAATAATACGGCTAATGTTAACCTCTTAACTGATGAGAATAATATTGTTTTTGATGTTTTGGGTGGACAAATGAGTTTGAGTTTTAATGCATCTGACCTTAAACCTAATTTTATTGGTAATGTAGTAGCTCAAAATACAACTACTCTTACAGTTAATTTTCAACCTAATACAGCTAGTAATATAGTTTGTACATATGATATAGTTTATGAATGGACAAGTACAGATAAATATCAGGCTCACTCTCCTGGAGCAACTGGGAATGAATTTACAGTTCAAGCTACTTTAACTAATAATTCTAATGTTAGTGAAGGATTGAATTATATTCAAAACGAGAACGACTTTGCCAATCTACCATGGAATAATTCTAGTTCATTGGTTGTTAAAGGGGCACAAATTGAAGGATCTGGAAGTACTACTTCAACTGCTACATGGACTATAATATCAAAATTTTATAATGCGAATGCTGATCAAGGTGCCTTAGCGGGCAAATCATTATCTGGTAAATTTAATGTATCGAATGTTAAATGTAAAGTAGGATCAAATTCTATTTCTTTGGTTAGATATTTAATAGATACAGCGCCAAAATCTGGAACTTCAGCAGTTGGTAGTACGCCTTGGATTTTAACGTCAGATCATGCTAACGAATGGCGATATGCTGGTAAAAATCCCGATAACTACATATCTTTTAATGGTGAATTATGGCGAATAATTGGAGTTATGCCTGATACAACTTATTGTACAGGTTCATATGGTACCGCTAATGAGTGTAATAGCATCAGTACAGGTAGTTTAGTAAAAATTATTAGAAATGATTCATTAGGGCAGTTTGCATGGGATAATAAACAAACAGGTGTTGGCTCTTCACTTGCAGATTATGGATCTAGCGATTGGAGCGATAGTCAGTTAATGCTTATGTTGAATGGTACTAATTATTTAAAGACAGGATACGATGTAAATAATGTTCAATTACATACTGGCTATTCAATAACAAATAATATGGTTTCAGGAAATGGATATAGTTTTTATAATTCAACATATAGCTATTTAGATGGAAATGGGAGTAATATATATATTCCGGGTGTAGCATCCATAAACGGATACACTTCTACATCAGGTAGCATAGTTAAAATTAGTGCGTCTTACTTAACAAAGATAGCATCGGTTAAATGGTATTTGCATCAGCCTTCTCCGATGTCACCGGCTACATCTTTCTATTATTATGAAAGAAATTATAATAGTACCTATAAACTATGCGTTGATGATAACTTATTTGAAAATAGACCGGTATATTGGTATGGAAAAATAGGATTAATGTACGCAAGTGATTATGGATATGCATCAAATGGTGGTAGCACTTACGATAGGGATGCTTGCTTAGGACATAATATGAGTGATTGGGATAGTGGAAGCTATAAAACAGATTGTGCGTTAAATAGCTGGCTATTATTTACAGGTATTACATCCACTTCGCCTGGAACCAGTGGAACTATTCAGTGGACAATTTCTCCCAGTCCATCAACAGGTTGTTTTTCTCTTTATAACGTTTATCAAGGGGGAAGTGTTGGCAGCTTTGGAGCTGCTAATTTCTCTACTTGGAACGTTAGACCTGTCTTATATTTAAAATCTGATACTATATTTAGTGGGGGTACAGGTAAATGGAATGATCCATACAAAATTGAATAATTAATTTTGATAGAAAAATTGTTTTATTGTTTTTTCTATCTCTTAAATTTTGCAAGGAAGTTTTTATGAAAAGTTATGTAAAAAGCGAAATTATAATAAATAATAATGGCAAAAAAATACATGGTATCTTGTTTAAACCTCTTGTTGAGGCAAAGATACCTATAGTTGTTTATTCCCATGAACTAGCTAATAATCATGAGAGAGGTATTAATTATGCTAAATATTTAGCCTCTAATGGGATAGGTTGCTATGTTTTTGATTACTGTGGTGGAAGTAATAATAGTAAAAGTGATGGTAAAACAACTGAAATGTCGATTCTAACCGAAGAAAATGATTTGTCTTGCGTTATATGTTTCTTTAGAAAACAACCTTATTTTGATAATAATAATTTATTTATTATTGGAGCTAGTTTGGGTGGAGCAGTTGCTTCATTATATGCTTCGAAAAATAATGATTTAATTAATTCTTTAATATTATTATATCCTGGTTTTAACGTTTATGATTCAGTACACGATTTTTTTCATTCCTTAGAGGACGTGCCAAAAGAGCTGTCCTTTAAAGGATGGATGGATGTAGGTAAAATTTTTATAAAAGATGCTTGGAATACTAATATTTATGATTTTTTAGAAAAGATTACAAATCCTGTATTAATACTCCATGGTGATAAAGATAATTTAGTTTCGCTGGATTATTCTAAGAAAGCTTTAGAAGTACTTTCTAATGCTGAGCTTATTGTAATAAAGGGTGCCTCACATCATATTTTCTTTAAAGAATATCAAAAACTTGCTCAAAATTATATTTTAGAGTTTATTAAAAATCAGTTAAAATAAAAAAGAAAGATTTGTTAGTCTTTCTTTTTGTATCCCGCAATATCTTCGTAAGAAAATGTATAATCTAATTTTTTATTATAGGCTTTTTCATAAGCTTCAATTTTTTGTTTATAGTCATTTTCAGCCATTTCGATGCTATTTTCTCTTGAGGTAATATTTTCTTTCGGATAAATTGGTTTTAATATATGAACTATGTATTTTACTTCTTTAAACTCTTCGTTATCATCTTTTTCTAAATCAACCATTTGCGTAAAGCAGGGGATGATAGGAACGTTTGCATCAGCGGCAAATTGGTAAGCGCCTCTTTTACAAGGCCTAGGTTTCCTGTAATTAAACCACATCTCTTCTTCGGGATAAATAAGAACATAGTTTTTATCATCTAAAACTTTTTTTAAGTTTGGCATAAAGTTTCTGATTATAAAATTAGGTGTTCTTTTAAGAGGTATATTATCAAGATAATTTACAATAAATGATAGATCACCAGGTAGAGCAAGATTAGCAGCATCAGTTACGGTATATAAATCTTTTTTAAATAATTCTTTAACCATTTTTCTAATAGGTAAACTATCAAGAGGATTAAAGTGGTTGCTCGTAATAATGGCTCCTGTATTTATATCTTTGATGTTTTCGATACCAATTATTTCCATATTAGCATTTAATTTATTATTTAAATCATTTACCATCTTTTTAGCTAATTTACTTTTAACTTTAAACTGTACTTTATTTTGTCTAATCTTATAAAATTTATCGATTAAATTATCTAGTTCTTCCTCGGAAAGGTTAGGGTCATCTACTTCAACTTTTTTGTTTAATTCGTTATTTTTTATATTAGTTTTGATATTTTCTATAACTTGTTTTTTACTGCCGCCAACTATCATAAATTAAGTCTCTTTTCTAAACCGCTTTCAAATACTTTTTTAAATGTATATTCATTTTCTTGAATATCTTTAGCTTGTTTAAGCATTGCCTTTAAAGTAACACCATCTTGAGCTTTTCTATCTTCGGTAAATCTTTCTTTTTCTTGATAAATACGATCTTTAAATAGGGATTTATTTGCATATTTCCAAAAATATTCTTCATAAGCAATACCACTATAATGCCATGGCTTTAAAAATAAGTTATAATGAATTAATTTTGGATCATCGACACCTTTTTCACCTTCGATGGGCATGGCATTCCACTCAACTGGTAAAAATTTAATATTGTCTTTACAAAGAGCGTTCAGATAATCTTGATCTGGAGCAACTATTTCAAAGTCATATTTTGATAGAATGTATAAAAAGTGGTTTTCAAAATCAATTTCACGAAGTTTTTTCATATTCATAAGAATAACTCCTGAATTTACATACATATTTCCGTCAATTCCGACAGCGTTTTCAATATATTCAATAAATGGGGCAATTCTTTGAATAGAAATATCTTTTATTGCACCTATAACATTATCTTCAAGGTCATAATTATATAATTCAACAATATCGGCATTAAAACATGTATCACAATCTACATATATTCCTTTGTCATATTCAGGGAACATACTTGGCAAGAATAATCTAAAATATACTGAGATAGGGAAGTGAGTCTTCGAGCTTTGATTTTTAAGTTTTGCTGCAATTGGTTCAATTTTTTCATCAATATCTGTAAAAATAATATGAATGTTATCTGTTGCCATTGAAGCTAATTTTTCCTTTGTCTCATCAGAAATATTGGAGTATACAACATTTATTGTATAATCGTTTTCTTTATTTGCATGATCAATTAGTGATGCAAGAGCCACTGAAAAGTATGGCGCATAGTTTTCGTCAAGTGCGAAAAATACTGGTATAGTTTTTTTGTTCATAATAATCTCCTTTTTACATATAAAATTTTCTTTTTATATATTATTAGATGTAGTGTTATGCTACAATCTATATGTCTATTTTATCATAAAAGTAGATTTTTACCTACAAAAAATGTAAATCATTTGATATAATACTAATAGAAACTATGGTGAAGAGTATGAATTTAAAGAATAACCATGAATATTATGATGTTAAAAATGTAAGTAATTTATTTGAGATTATTGAAAATAAAAAGAATAAAATGCCTAAAAAGGTTGCGTTTTCTTATCGCGAAGATAACGTTATAATTAACAAAACTTATGGTGAAGTATATAACGAAATAATGGCATTAAGTGCTTATCTTGCTAAGACTAATTTCAATAAACATATTGCCTTAATAGGTGAAAATAGTTACAACTGGTTGATTTTTTTTATGGCAATCATTTTAAGTGGGAATATTGCGGTAATTATTGATAAAGATTCTGATAAAAGCAAAGTAAATAAGCTTTTAAGATTATCTGATACTAAAATAATTTGTTTTTCAAATAAATATTGTTCCTTTATTAAAGAAATTTTATTCATGAAAACCTATAAGCTAGAGGATTTAGATAAATATATTACAAAAGGAAGAATGATAACAGGCTTTAAGGTTGAAGTAGATGATGATAAAGATGCAGCTATTTTCTTTACTTCTGGAACAACTGGCC
Source organism: Bacilli bacterium (assembly GCA_017544165.1). Classification (GTDB taxonomy): domain Bacteria; phylum Bacillota_I; class Bacilli_A; order RF39; family UBA660; genus UBA6448. Next base: position 93,450 of record JAFYER010000005.1, on the reverse strand, counting down.
CTAACAAAGCTGTTGTGTTGTCTCAAAAAAATATGGCTTTTGATATTGTCGGGGCTTCATCATGTTATGACCCATATGGACCAGTAGTTGATTATTTGCCTTTTCATCACGCTTTTGGATTGATTACCGCTGTACTCATGGCTTATAATTATGGTATGCCAGTTTTGATTAGTAATAGTCTAAAAAATATTATGAAAGACTTAAAAGAATATAAACCTCAGACGATTTTTGCGGTTCCTTTATTTATCGAGACGTTTTATAAACAAATATGGAAAAATGCAAGATCTCATCATAAACAAATGCTTTTAAAGCTTTCAATTAGGATGAGTAATGGTCTTTTAAAAATTGGCATTGATAGAAGAAGAAAAATGTTTAAATCAATTTTAAATGAGTTTGGTGGAAACCTTGATACAATTATTTGTGGTGGGGCGTACTTAGATAAATTTTATATTAAATGGTTTAGAAGTATCGGTATTAATATTTTAAATGGTTATGGTATTACTGAATGTGGGCCGGTTGTATCAGTCAATCAAGTTGAAAACTATAAAGATGGAAGCGTCGGTATACCTTGCAAAGGCGTTGAAGTAAAAGTTATTGATGGCGAACTCTGTGTTAAGGGTGATAATGTCATGAAAGGCTATTACAAAGATCCTAAAAGTAATGCTGCCGTTTTGAAGGATGGGTATTTTCATACAGGCGATCTTGGATATGTTGATGATGACGGCTTTGTTTTTATAACAGGTAGAAAGAAAAATTTAATTATTCTATCAAATGGCGAGAATATTAGCCCCGAGACTATCGAGAATGTTTTGCAAAGAGATAATGCGGTTTGTGAAGTTGTTGTCTATCCGAAAGATAATAAGATAATTGCTATAATATATCCAAATGAGGATTATATAGGGAATCAAGAATATTTTGATGATTTAATTTATAAATATAATAAAGATAAACCAAAGAATAATCAAATTGCATATGTTGAACTTCGTAGTGAAGAATTTCCCAAAAATAGCAGTAAAAAAATTGTTAGGGATTTAATTGGAAAGGAAAAATAAACATGAAAAATGAAATAATTGAATTGATATCAAAAACGCTAGGGATAAGCAAGAAAAAAATCACTGAAAAAACTAATTTAACTGCTGATTTAGATGTTGAATCACTCGACTTAGTTTCTTTAGTAGTGGCTTTCGAACAAAAGTATAATATTGAGATTCCTGATCAAGATATTAAAAATCTTCAGACAGTCGAAGATATAATAAAATATATTGAAAGTCATGTATAAGTTATATATTAGTAGAAATATACCTACTTGTGATTTATTAAGAAAACATAACTTAAATAATGAGATTATTTATAATAAATATGGAAAGCCATACTTTAAGGATAATCCCATTTTTTTTAATGTAAGTCATTCTGATAAATATGCTGTATTAGCTGTCAGTGACAAGGAAATTGGTGTTGATATTCAAAAAATAACCTATAAAGCCAAAATTATAAATAAGATATGTAACGAAAATGAAAAAAAGCTTATAAAAAATGCAAATGATTTTACTAAAATTTGGGTAAAAAAAGAAAGCTTTGTTAAAATGGTGGGCCAGGGATTATCATATGGTCTTATAAATGCCGATACACAAACAATTAATAACATAAAAATCAAAAAATATAAAAATTATTATATTGCTATTTGTTTAAAATAAATTGTATAATGAGTAAGGTAGGTGCTCTATGAAGATAGTTATTATATTATTAGTTATTTTAATTTTAGGATTTTTAATGCTTTTTAATCTTTTTAAAAAACGAAAAAATGCTGTTAATGAAGCGTTCGCGACCATGGATGTCTATTTGAAAAAGCGTTGGGATTTAATACCTAATTTAGTTGAAACTGTTAAAGGCTATGCTAGTTATGAGTCTAATACTTTAAAAGAAATCATTGCACAAAGAAGTAATTATGATAACTTAAATAATGATGAAAAGCTTGAGACTAACGGAAAAGTCACAAATCAACTTACTAAGTTATTTGCTTTGGTTGAAAGCTATCCTGAAATAAAAGCTAACACGCATTTTTTAGAGCTTCAAAAATCTTTGAGTCTAATTGAAGATGAAATAGCAAGTTCTCGCAAATATTATAACGCTGTTGTAAGGGTCTATAATAATCTTGTTGAGACATTTCCTTCGAATATTGTTGCAAAATTATTTGGTTATAAATCATTAAAAATGTTTGAGGCATCAGTTGAAGAAAAGCATAATGTAGAGGTAAATTTGAATGAAAACAAAGAGTAATAACGGTAATAGTGGCCAAGTAATAGTTTTTTGTATAATCTTATTTATTTTTTTTTATATCATTGCATATTCCTCTAATAGTTCTGGAAATACTGTTTCTATAGCTGATGGATTTACTATTTCTGCTTATGATGTAAAACTTGACGTTCAAGAAGATTTAAAAGTTAATGTCACTGAAAAAATAACGGTTAATTGGTATAATACTAATCATCATGGCATTTATAAATTTACGCCTGAGTGGTATGAATATACATCAAAAGACAATAAAACTATTAAAAGAAAATCTATTATAAGTGATTATCGTTCTTTAGATGATCCCTATACTATAGATGTAGTTAAAAAGAAGAAAAGGATAAAAATTGGTAGTGCAAATTCATTTGTAAGTTATGGTGATAAATTATATACAATTGCTTATACTTATGATATGGGTAAAGACCCTTTTAATGGATTTGATGAATTCATATTCCACGCGTATGGTGATTATTGGGGCACTGATATTAATAATGCCTCTATGGAAATTGTTTTACCAAAATCATTTAATAAAGAAGATATTAAATTTTTTGCGGATAAATACCGTAAAGATGATATTACTGGTAGCATGGAAATATTCGTAATAGAAAACACCATAAAAGCAAAATCTAAAGAACCGTTGAAATCATCTCTTACTTTTGATATTGTTTTGCCTGATAATTATTTTGTTGGTGGAAGCTTTAACTATGGTGTAAAATCATTAATATCTATATTAGTAGGAATTATTTTAACTATTATTACCATTATTACGTGGTATAAGTATGGTAAAAATTATCCAAAAAGAGTTCCTACTGTTGAATTTTATCCTCCTGATAATTTAAGCTCGGCAGAAATTGGATATATTTACGGCAATAATAACATGAAGAAGTTAACTATTTCACTTGTATTATCATTAGCTAGTAAAGGCTATATTAAAATAGATACAGAAGATAAAAAGAAAATCAAGATTACTAATTGTATTACTGAACCGAAAAAACCGTATATTGTTAAAGATGCTCCCAAAAGAAAGATTGAAGTGCAAAAATTATTTAAGGGTGATAAATATCCTGACTTATCTGGTGATGAATTAACTATGATGAAATATTTATTTAGAACAAGTGATATACACGTAATCGAGGCAAATATTGATAAGTTTTTAAAGGTAAAGGATGCACTTGTTTCAAAAGGATATTTAAAAATAATTAGCGATAATAATGATGAAATTGAGGATATTGTTAATAATGCTAAGAAAAATGAAAAATATGAATATGAAAAATATCAAAAAGAACTAGCTGAGTATAATGCAAAATTAGAGAACTTGCCGGCATTAAACGAATATGAAAGATGTATTTTCGATAATTTAATAAGCCAAGGTTCATCTTTTTATTTAAGTGAGCACTTGACCTTTTATAAACTATTTGGTGAAATTCAATCTGCTTTAGAAAGTGATATAAAAGAGAAAATCAAGGATTCTAAAGCTAGTTCGAAAATATTTGGCGCTATTATGCGCGTAATACTAACCGCCGTTTGTTATATTTTTGCTTATTCAATATTCGAAGACTTAGATCCTAGACTATTTATTCTTTATAAAGTATGTTTATATTGCATTCCAATAAGTATATTCTTCATTATATTTATGGGAAGAAAAACAACGTATGGTGAAGAAATTAAAGCGAAAGTTCTTGGATTTAGAAATTTCCTAATTAAAGTTGAGAAAGAGCAATTAGAAAGACTTGTATCTCAAAATCCTAGCTATTTTTATAATATTTTGCCTTATACTTATGTACTAGGTATTTCTAAGAAATGGGTTAGTAAGTTTGAGGATATTTATTATCCACAAGTAGATATGGGTTCGTTTGACTATTCTAACGATAGTTCATATTTAAGTTTTTGTAACAATGTATATTATCCAACTCCATCTAATAGTTCTAGCTCCTCTGGTTGTTCTTCTTGTGGCGGGGGCTGTTCTTCATGCGGTGGAGGTTGTTCGTCGTGTGGAGGCGGTGGGTCATGGTAAACAGATTTATTTTACAATGGCATTTAAGCGAGCATTGTAATTTACATTGTTTGCACTGTTATCAAGATGGTCATAAACCCGTGTGTCTTAAATTTGATGAATTAAAAAATATATATGAGCAATATAAAAAACTATTAAAAAAAATGAAAATGAAAGGGCATATTAATCTTACAGGTGGTGAACCTATCTGTAACCCTTTCTTTTTTAAAGTGCTTGATTTAATTAAGCAAGATAGTGATTTAATAAGTTTTTCAATACTATCTAATGGTACATTGATAGATGCTAAAATGGCTAAGAAAATCGCCTCATATAATCCTTATTATGTTCAAGTAAGTCTTGAAGGAGGTAAAAAAACCAATGATCATATAAGAGGAAAGGGTACTTATAAGCAAATTGGTAAAGGCGTCGATAATTTAAAAAAAGAAGGAATATTTACATCTATTTCTTTTACTGCTACAAATATTAATTATATGGAATTTCCCAAAGTAGTAAAATTTGCCAAAAAGCATAATGTTAATAATGTATGGTCAGATAGATACATTCCTTTAGGCAAAGAAGACAAATCTTTAATGCTTACTTATAATCAAACTAGGTCATATTTAAATATCATGAATAAAGAGCGTGAAAAATTATTAAAGAAAAATATTACTATACCTACGGTATCGATGTATAGGGCATTGCAGTTTCAAATGACTAATGATTTTGCCTATGGATGCACCGCTGGTGATACTCTTTTAACTGTTATGGAAAATGGTGACTTAGTCCCTTGCCGTAGAATGCCCATTGTAGTTGGCAATCTTTTAAAAGATGACATGTATGATTTGTATATAAATCACCCTTTATTAAAAGAGTTACGCAAAAATAAAATTCCAGATGATTGTAAACTTTGTGATAATGCCGAACTGTGTCATGGTGGGTTAAAATGCTTGACATATGCCCTATATAACGATTTAAATCATAAAGATGTCGGGTGCAATTTTGATGTATAATATTCTTTATTACAGGAAGCTGTTATGGTATAATTAATTTATGAGAAATATATTGAGAATAATATTGAGTTTTATAACATGTATTTTCTTATTCCTTCTTGTATGTATTGGCTTTTTTGCCTTTAATAAAGATGGAAATTTTTTAGGTTTTACCATTTACACAGCCGGTGGAACAAGTATGTCTCCAACTATTGAAAATGGTGATATTTTACTTGTACGTAAAGACCCTGAATATAAGGAAAATGATATAATTATTTATACGAATGATGAGGGAATGTCTATATGTCATCGGGTTATACAAAAAAAGACTGCGTCTTACGTTACAAAAGGGGATAATAATAACTTTATTGACGGATATGATCCTACTGTTGATGATATAAATGGCAAAATGGTATTTAATGTGATAAATGTCAAAACACTAAATAAATATAAATACTGGTTGATGAGTTTAGTAGTAATTATTCCTATTATTCTCTATATTATTAATAGGTGCCTAAATGTACGCTCAGATAATAATTGAGTATCCAGTTAAATCTTTAGATAAAGAATTTACTTATTTAATTCCACTTAAATATCAAAAAATTATCAAAATAGGTATGAAGGTTAAGGTACCTTTTTCTAAAAATATTGTAAATGGTATTGTGATTGGAATTAGTGATAATAGACCTGATTACGATTTAAAAGAATTAATAGCGGTTGATGAAGAATTATGTTTAAATGAAGAACAACTTTTAATTGGTAGGTTTTTGCAAAAGGAAACTTTATGTACATTAATATCGGCCTACCAGGCAATGCTTCCAGCACCTTATAAAATAAAAAACGATAAAAATTTTAGTAAATATGAAGAATTTGTTGTTTTAGATGACAAAAATAAAGCAAATGAGTATATATTAATGCATCCAAAAGCTTATAAGCAATTAGAAGTTTTAGAACTTTTAATGACGGATAAGCAGCCAAGGAAAATAATTGATAATAATATAATTAAATTATTTAAAGAAAAAGAATTAATTAGGCTTGAAAAAAAACAAAAATATCGCATTGACATAATGGATATTATTCACAAAGAAAATAAATTAAATGACGAACAGCAAATTGCTTTTGATTGTGTCGAAAAGAATTTAAACAGTTATAATGTATATTTATTGCAGGGTGTTACAGGCTCAGGTAAAACAGAAGTTTATATGCAATTAATAAGTAAAGTATTAAAAATGGGCAAAAGCGCTATTGTTTTAGTACCTGAAATATGTCTTACTACACAAACGGTGCAAAGATTTTATGATCGATTTGGTAGCAATGTAGCGATTTTTCATAGTGGCCTTTCCATTGGCGAAAAGCATGACGAATATCAAAAAATTTTGCGTGATGAAGTTAAAATAGTTGTTGGGACCAGGTCAAGTATATTTGTACCTCTTAAAAACCTTGGTATTATAATAATTGATGAAGAGCATAGTGAAACTTACCATCAAGATACTAATCCTCGCTATAATGCAATTGAAGTAGCCAAATTTAGGGCTAAGTATCATAATATTCCTTTAATACTATCCTCAGCAACACCATCATTAGAATCGAAAGCTAGAGCTATGAAGGGTGTATATAAACTACTTGTATTAAATAAAAGGGCAAATAATCTCTCACTACCGGAAATTGAATTAGTAGATATGACTAATGAAGTGAAAAAAAGAAACTTTATTTTTTCAGAATTACTTAAAGAAAAAATTAGTGATAGATTTGCTAAAAATGAGCAAATTATTCTTCTTTTAAATCGCAGAGGCTTTTCGACTTTTATAACATGTGGTAACTGCGGATACACTTATAAATGCCCAAATTGTGATATTACACTTACTTATCATAAATCTTCGAATAACTTGAGATGCCATTATTGTGGTTATAGTTTAAAAAAAGACGATGTTTGTCCTAAGTGTCATGAAAATAGTTTAAACTACCTAGGATTAGGTACTCAGAAGCTCGAAGATGAATTAAAAAAATTATATCCATTTGCTCGAATTATTAGAATGGATCAAGATACAACAAGTAAGAAAGGTAGTTACCAAAAAATAATTGATTCTTTCTCTAATAACGAATATGATATTTTACTAGGTACACAAATGATTAGCAAAGGTTTAGATTTTAAAAATGTTACTTTAGTAGGTATTATAAATGCTGATACATCTCTTAATATTCCAGATTTTAGAGCAAATGAAAAAACGTTTAGTCTTTTATATCAAACCTCTGGTAGAGCAGGTAGGTTCAATAAACAAGGCGAGGTAATAATTCAAACATATAACCCTGATAATGATACATTAAATTTTGTAAGAAATAATGATTATGAAGGGTTTTATCGTTATGAAATGGATATACGTCATAAATTAAAATATCCACCTTATACATATATAGTTACCATAAATATTAAGTCCTCTGATTATGAACAAGCCAGTAATAATGCAAACAAGATTAAAAATTTTTTGAAGCAAAATATTGATAAAAAATCAATAATATATGGGCCAACGCCTGCATCGGTTTTTAAAATTAAAAATGTTTACAATTTTCAAATTATTATTAAATATACATATGATGAAAAATTATGTGATGCTCTTAAACAACTAGATGAATTATATACTACAAATAATATGATTAATATCGAAATTTGCTTTAATCCAAGCCATTTTTGAAAGATTTAATTGCCTAAAATATATTATATATGTTAAGATATATCACCAAGAGGTTAATATGTATATACTATGTAATATATTTCGAGAATCTATTAATTCGATTATTCCATTTATGGTTGAAAACGGCCAAGCATTTTTACCATGGAAACATCATTTTAATATAGAAGCATCTGAGAAACTTGAAAGTATTTTAACGGAAGTAGTAAATGTTGTAATAGGATTTAGTTTTGATGGAAGATATGATTACAGTGAAGTAAGAGTTTGCTTTGATAATATTATCCGTAATATACCATATTCTAATTGCAGTAATATTTTTGATATAATCGCTGATTATAAAAGTCGATATCTACGATTATTTGACGAAAATTATTATGTAGATTTATTTATTAATGTAGTGAAGAAAATATATAGTCCCGCTTATGATGGAAAACTAGGCTGTTTTTGTAGGCCATCTGTACATAATGTGAAATCTAATAATGCTCATGTCGGTATCTTAGGAAATTCTATAACAATTGGTCAACCATCGAGGATTGGTGAGATAGATTTACCATTAATTCATATTCACGATGCAGCAATTTTCAATAACGTTCTAAAAAGATTTATTGATACATTAAAAACCAGCAATTCTCCTTATAACTTATTTAAAGTTGAAAACTTTGTAAATTTTTATAATAGTGATGATTTAACCAAACTTGTTTTTGAAGCGGTTATTCTAAATGCAACATCGTATGAACTTGCAAATGTAAGCAAATATTTTATTAAATATACTGATTTTTTAAACGATACGATTATGCCTAGTCTAAACGATTTAGCATATTTAGGAAGTGCATTTGATGACGAATTATATTTTAAAACGAAAAGGAGTGATATTGAATATGAAACTCCATGGTACTTCGCATTTATGCTTAAAAAGCATCGTTTTGAGCTTCCAAATGTGCGCATGTCAATTACTGATAATGAATTTGGTGAAAAAATTGCAAATATTATTGCTGTTCAGTCATCGCAAATAACTCGCTCAAATGCCGAAATATCTGATATAATAAAAAGTATGACACCAAAGACATCAAGTTTCCGTTTTTATAATCCAGATCATTTTATTTCCTTAATAATCACGTTTGGACTATTAAACGGTCTTGGAATATATGAAATTGATGTTCAAGATTTTATGCCAATACGTTATCGTAAAACTGTAATAGATGCGAGAATGGAAGAGAAAGAAGCGGAAGATTACGTAAGAAGGGTGTTTGATAAAAATATTGCCTGTTATTATAAAATGATATTATTGACAGATGATATCGAGATTTTGAATAATGCTGGCTCTTCAGCAAATCTTCATCTTAAAACGAGAGAGGAAATTCATTTTAAGAATGAATTTTTAGATAATTTATATTTAATGGGATTTAATTATGGTAAATCTTTAAAAAGTGAAGATTTAGAAAGATAGAAAGGAGTTTTAAAAAATGTTTGATTATTTAGGTGATCGTTTATCAAATGCAATAAAAAATATTCGGGGAATGGGAAAAATTACCGAAGACAATATTTCAGGAGCAATAAGAGAAATTAGAATGGCTTTACTAGAAGCTGATGTTAATTATCAAGTTGTCAAAGAATTTACGGAAATAGTTAAAGAAAAAGCATTAGGCGAAGAAGTTGCTAAATCATTAAAGCCAGACGAAGTTTTTATTAGAATTGTCAAGGATGAGTTAGTTAATTTATTAGGAGAAAAGGAAGCTAGTTTAGTTGTCGATAAAAAATGTCCAATGCTTATGTTAGTGGGATTGCAAGGAAGTGGCAAAACTACTACAGCTGGAAAACTTGCTAATTTTTTGAGAAAAAAACATCATAAAAAGCCATTATTAGTAGCTTGTGACATTTATAGACCAGCCGCTATTGAACAGCTTGAGGTAATTGGAAAGCAACTTGGAGTAGACGTATTTAAAAAAGATAGTAAAGATGTCGTTGATATAGTTAAAGATGCCATTGATTATGCAAATGAAAATGGCAATAATTATATAATTATAGATACCGCAGGTAGATTACAAGTCGATGAAAATTTGATGGCAGAACTAAAAAGAATTGAAGATGCATTTCCATTAGATGAAAAAATATTAGTAGTAGACGCAATGATTGGCCAAGATGCCATAAATGTCATTAATGGATTTAACGATAACCTGGAACTTACAGGCGCTATTCTTACTAAAATGGATAGCAATACAAAAGGTGGAGTTGCTCTTTGCGTAAGGCATCTTACAGATGTTCCGATAAAGTTTATAGGAGATTCTGAAAAACTAGATGGTATATCTGAATTTAATCCTGAAAGAATGGCTGAGAGAATTCTTGATATGGGTGATATCTTATCTATTGCCGAAAAAGTTGAAGATGTAATGTCTGAAGAAGATGCAAAAATGGATATTGCTAAGATGCGAAAAGGTAAATATGACCTTGAGGATTTCTTAAATAATTTAAATCAAATAAAAAAATTAGGGCCTTTAGAAAATCTATTAAAAATGATGCCAGGTGCTCGTAAAATGGGCTTAAATAATATTAATATTGATCCTAAACAAATGTCTCATATTGAAGCTATAGTCACATCAATGACACCATATGAAAGAAAACATCCCGAAATACTTAAAGCTGAAAGAAAAAAGAGAATTGCAAAAGGTTCTGGAAGAAGTGTCGAAGAAGTCAATCAACTATTAAATCAATTTGAATCAATGAAAAAAATGATGAAAGAATTTAGTAATGGTAATATGAAAATGCCATTTTAGTTTCTTGTAAGCTTTCTTTCAAATGTCTCTATATTACTAGATGGGTTAAGTCCCATCTTTTTTAATTCTTCATACATTTGCTTACTTGGCATACCATTAAGCTGTATTATTCTTCGATACAAGTTAAATGCTTCATTAGGATTTTCTTCATAAACTTTGTATAATTCAATTGCTACAAGTGTCCCAAGTGGATATTTACTTATTACAATTGCTGGCAAATTAAATATGCATAATAACTGTGAATAATTTAAATTAGTTTCTCTTTTTAATAGTTTAATTATTTGTAAAAACGATTTCTTATTTGGGTCAATAGAAAAATCTTTAAAAATATTATCAAATTCAAATTTATCACAAACAGAAATTGCATCACTAATTGTGGATATATAGCAATCTAATCGCGATTCATAAATATCATTCTTGTACTCTGGAAAATTTTTTTCAAAATAGTCCATTGCTACTAATTCCATAAAGACCGCTTCAATTTCACAAAAAAGGTCATTTTGAACTTCAGTCATTTTATTTCTATTTAATTGAAAACTTATCGCATGGGCATATTCATGAATTAAAGTAAGAATATTTGCAAAAGTTTTATTATATTGGGAAACTATAAATGTTTCGTCTGCAATATTACTATGAAAGGTTCCACCTGAAAATAAAATCGAATTAATCGAACAAGTAAACCGTAAATGATTAAACCTTTCCTTAAATAATCTATCGAAATATTTTTGGATATCTTCATCTAAAGAATTATAGAAACTTGCAGTTAAATTCAGTGCATCTTCCTTAGTAAATTTGTGTAAAAATCCCTCATCGGTAATAGTTGGGGATTTACATTTATAAAGAAATTCATTCATTATATCTTCAACAAAAGTGTATGTTGAAATAAAATCTCGATCCATTTCGATGGTTCTTTTAGGGGGAAATGCGAGTTATTTAAATAGTCAAATATACCTAAATAGGTTTGTAATAGTCCTGTTAATTCCTCACGAACTGCTTTGTCTTTATATAGTCTTAAAATTAATTTTTTATCCCACGTATATCTCATCTTCAAAACCCCACAGGCGAAATATATTTTAACTCAATATTTATTAAGATACAATTATTAATTACATGATATTGCCTTAATATAAATTGTAATGTTATAATTATACTATTGAGTGGAGAGTGAGTAGTAGTGAATAATATATGCGAAAATCCCGATATTTTAAGCGCAATGCTAATTATAAATAAACTAATTCTAGTTATCAAAATTGTCGTGCCAGTTATATTAATAATTATAACGATTATTGGGCTTTATAAAGCAATGGTAAATTCAAATAATTTTAAAGAAATAATTACTTTATCGGTTATAAAATTTTTTATTGCTGCTTTTATATTCTTTATACCAAACTTTGTAGAAGCGGTAATATCGCTGACACCTTCGGATATGAAATATAAAGATTGCTTTGATAATGCTACTGAGGATAAAATAGCGGCGTTTTTAATTAGAGACGCTCAAGAACTAGTTAAAACCGCTGAAAATTCCCTTAGCCGATTTGATTATGAAGATGCTTTATATGCAGTAAACCGTTTAGAAAATGGTTCTTCAAAAACAAATCTTTTGAATAGATTAACTTCTCTAAAATCCATCTTAGATAGTGATATAAAAAGAAAGTTAGCAGAACAACTTAAGAATATACAAACTGAAGACCCTGATCCGAGCGAACCACGACCTGGAGTGGGTGGTCAAACTACCGGTGGTGATGGAAAATGCCAAACTGGTGTTGTATTTTCTTCTGAACCTGATCCGTCATCTGCTATAAATTGTTATCCAGGGGTAGTAAATGCAAGTAACTTTGTTTATCCGAAAGATGCCGCATCCGGTTTGCCATTGGGAGCATGGCCTGCTAATTATCAAAGTATACCGACTCAGTTGTCTGGTTATACTGTTCATAATAGTTATTTTGTCTTCCCAACAACTCCTGTAAATGGTTCTTATCACTTTGTATATGATCATAATGGTATGGATATAATGGCTAACTTTGGAACACCAATATATTCGCCAGTTGATGGAACGATGATATATTCAGAATGGGGACATACAACTAATAAAGGCTGGGATGAGACAGCTTATACTGTATCAATTAAAATGTCAACTCCTACAACAATAAATGGAACATCAATCGATACAGTTTTCATGACACATATGTCAGGAATTGTTTATCGATGCCCTCAATCAGCATGCCATAAAACAATTAAAAAAGGTCAATTAATTGGTTTTGTCGGTAATGCAGCCGGTTCAGCTGAATCACCTGGATGGGCACCACATTTACATATAACATTGTACGGAAATAATAATTATAATGGTGGTCTTCGGACTGCTGCAACTGAAGGAGTATTTGATCTCCCAGTAGGAACGAGTGCATTTAGTATAGTGGCAGGTGGATAATGAAAAAAAGTTATTTAATTTTAGGAATTATATTATTACTTATAATAGGGGTTATTATATTTAGCAAGTTTAATAAAAATGATGACTCATATTATCTTTTTGTTGCTGACACAATCATTAGCTTTTATAAAACTGATAAATATGACGAAAAAAAGATTAGAAAAGAAGATAAAAACATAATTGACGAATATTTAAGCCATTTAACTCACAATGACGAAGAGATTTTATTAGATGATTATATTATACGCAGTAATGCGTACTATACAACAGATCAAAACACATCAGGTGTCTATGTAAAAAATGGCAAATGCTATATTAAATATCGGGACATTGGTTTTGACAAATATTATAGTGAAGACTATGAAATTGAACCTAATAGACAGATTATTTGTAATAATTATCTGACGATATTATATGAAAGTTATTTTTATCCTGACTATAGTGTTACAGTTAATAATCCAAAGTATGATTATTATTTTGTAAGTTCCACTAAAAACATGAGTACCTATACTTACTGGTATAAGTCAACATACGATAATACAGAATTAAAAGTCATAATTGTAGTAAGTAACGGAAGTATATTTAATATTAAAACAGAAGAGGTTTATAATGAAGTATGATGTATTAATAGTTGGAGCTGGACCATCAGGAATAATGACTGCTTACGAATTAATTCAAAAAAATTCTAATATTAAAATATTAATAATTGAACAAGGCAAATCAATTAAGAAAAGATTTTGTCCGCGTGAGGAAATAGGTCGGTGCATACATTGCAAACCTTATTGTGCTATTACCGCTGGTTTTTCAGGGGCTGGAGCCTTTTCAGATGGAAAATTAAATTCATATCATTTATCTAAAACTGGTCATGCAGGTGAAATATATTTAGGAGGTAATGATGGAAGCTTTTTTAAAGAGTTTTACACATCTGATGAAATTAAAGATATAATAGCCTATACCGACCAGATTTATTTAAAATTTGGGGCTGATCCCGAACTGCAAGGGATTAAATATGAAAAAGAGATTAATGAGCTTCAGAAAAAAGCCAGTGAAAATGATTTAAGACTAGTTACTTATCCAATTAGACATATTGGCACTGAAAAAACGCATGAACTTTTTAACAAAATAGAAGATTATTTAAATGAAAAAATAGATATAATGTTTGATACGACAGTCAAAGATTTAATAATAGAAAATAATAAGTGTGTCGGTGTTAAAATTGCTAATTCATTCCATCAAGATGAAGAAAATGTAATATATGCTAATCATATTGTTTTAGGAGTTGGGCGTAAGGGTGCAAACTGGCTTGCCGAGATATGTAATAAATACAAAATTAAAACTGATTCTGGAATTATTGATATTGGCATTAGGTATGAGCTACCAGATGAAATAATGAAAGATGTAAATAAATACTTATATGAAGCAAAATTTATTGCTAGAGTTAAACCATTTAAGGATAAGGTTAGAACTTTTTGTCAAAATCCAAGCGGTTTTGTCGCTACTGAGGTATATGATAACAATATAATACTAGCTAACGGCCACTCCTATAAAACTAAAAAAAGTACTAATACAAATTTAGCCATTCTTGTTTCTCATCATTTTAGTACGCCATTTGATAGACCACTTGATTATGGAAGAAATATAGCGGAGAATTTAAATCAATTAGGTGCAGGAAAGTTAGTTATACAAAGATTTGGTGACCTATTGAATGGTAAAAGAACTTGGCAAAAAGATTTAGACAATAATAGTGTAGTTCCGACACTAACTGATGTTACACCAGGAGATATTTCTTTTGCAATGGGATATCGCACACTTACCGATATTATTGAAACAATTAAGGCTATAGATAAAGTTATTCCTGGTTTTGCTAATCCAGATAATTTAATGTATGGACCCGAAATAAAATTCTATAGTAACGTTGTAAAATTAGACAAGAATTTTGAAACAAGCATTAATAATTTATATTCAATTGGAGATGGTGGTGGTCTTACTACAGGCCTTATTATGGCATCATCCTCTGGTATTCAAATGGGTAGAATATTATATGAAAAGATTAAAAATTCGAAATAAGGAATTTGCTTTTTAAACTAATATAGGCTATAATTTTATTGGTGAACATAATGGAAATATTATCTGTTAAAGAACCGCAGATTGCGGTAAGAATAAGTCAATACCCTACAGATAAAAAGTGTGAATTTTTACTAGTAGGAAAGAGTAATGTAGGAAAAAGTAGTTTTATAAATACATTAATAGAAAGAAAAAATTTTGCAAGAACTTCATCAAAACCTGGTAAAACACAGACTTTAAATTTTTATGAAGTTAATGATACATTTTACTTAGTCGATGTTCCTGGTTATGGATATGCATCTGTTTCAAAAGAACAACAAAAAAAATTTGGAATGATGATTGAGGAGTATCTTAAAACTAGGGCAGAATTAAAACACGTTTTTTTACTAATTGATTATCGACATAAGCCAAGTGATGATGATCTACTTATGTATGATTTTTTAAAGTATTATAATTTAAAAATTACTATTATAGCTACGAAATATGATAAAGTATCTAAAAATGCCCGTGTAAAGCAAGACAAGGTATTTAGAGACTTGTTAAAATTAGATGAGAATAATGATTTTATTCCATTTTCGACAATAACTAGAAAGGGAAGAGAAGAAGTATTAGATATTATTTCTTCATATCTATAAAGGAGATTAATATGAATAAAAAAGGATTTACATTAACTGAATTACTAGCTACTATTGCTATAATTGGCGTAGTTTCGTTGATTGGGACTGTAAGTATAACTAGCATTAAAGCAAAAATTGATGAAAATATGTTTGATACAAAGTTGCAACTTGCTTTAGGGGCTGCAACTAATTGGGGTCAAGATAATAAAAATTTATTGACAAGCAACTGCACAATAAATGGTACTAGTTACAAATGCATTGATAAAAAAATTTCCGATTTAATATCATCAAAATATTTAACTGGTGATAATGAAAGCACTTCATTTAAAACTAATGAAGGAAAAGAAGCAAATAGTGCAAAGATTAGAATCTATTTAAAAAATAATAGAGTGTATTCTTGTATTAGTACGAAATCAAATATTCCTGATAGTTTAAACAACAAGTATAAATGTGTTTCATAGGGTGTTTATGCAAACAGTTTGTTTAATTGGAAAATCAAATGTTGGTAAAAGTACCATTTTTAATCGTTTAATAAAAGAGAAAAAAGCCATTATAATGGATACTCCCAATATAACTAGAGATCGTATCTATGGAATAGTTAATTATAAAAATAAATCATTTCATTTAATTAATACAGGCGGTATAACCGCTGAAAATTGTGATTTTGGCAAAGAAATAATCGTTCAAGCACAAATTGCAATAGATGAATCAGATGTAATACTTTTTGTAGTTGATGGGCTTACTGAACTTGATAATGATGATATACTTGTCAATAATATTTTACATAAATCTAATAAAAAGGTTATTATTGTAGTTAATAAATTAGATAATAAAACAAGACAGAATAATTTATATAATTATTATGAACTAGGTTTTGAGAGTGTAGTAGGAGTATCCGCTGAACACAATATTGGTTTTACAAAATTGCTTGATATGATTGTTGAAAATATTGATGAAAGCAGTGAAATTATTGATGATGATACCATAAAATTTTGTTTTATAGGAAGGCCAAATGTAGGAAAAAGTAGTCTGATAAATGCCCTTTTAAATGAAAATCGTTTAATTGTATCTAAAATTGCAGGAACAACTCGTGATGCGATAGATACAAAATTTAAATATAATGGTCTTGAATATACCGCAATTGACACGGCTGGATTACGTAAAAAAGGCAAAATATATGAAAATATTGAAAAATATTCTTTTATGCGTAGCATGAAAGCTATTGATCGCAGCGATGTATGCGTTCTAGTAATTAATGCCGAAGAAGGAATAATTGAGCATGATAAGCATATTGCATCATACACAATAGACGCAGGAAAAGCATTAGTAATTGCGGTCAATAAATGGGATACCATTAAAAATTCAAATGAGGTTTTTAAAAAATGGAAACAAAAAATTGAATTAGAATTTGATTTTGCTGACTATGCAAAAGTTATTTTTGTTTCTGCCAAGACTAAAAAACGAATTGGTGAATTAATGCCTGCGATAATCAAATCCTTTATTAATTATAGTAAGGAATTACCAACATCCATATTAAATGATGTTATTATAGAAGCGGTTTCTATGCATAATCCTCCATCTTTTAAAGGAAAACGATTAAAGATCTATTTTACACATCAAACTGGCTTTAAGCCTCCAAAAATAACTTTTGAAGTTAATAATAAAAATTTAGTTCACTTTTCTTACAAAAGATATTTGGAAAATGAATTACGTAAATCTTTTGATCTCGAAGGTACACCAATTATTCTTCAATTTAAAAATAAAAATGATGATTAGCCATATAAATGGCTTTTTTTCATATAATAAATTGCAAATATTAATGCATTTTGATATAATATAATTTAATAATAGAGGTGTATATTATGGACGAAAATACAATTGTTGAAATTAACTCTGGTGAGATAAGTAATGCTGCTGAAAACATTACACTAAACGAGGATGAATTAATAGTAAAGAAAAAAAGAAAAAAGCATAAAAAAGAATTTTTTTGGAATAAGATGAGTAAGAAATCAAAAATAATTACAATCATTTGCATAATATTAGCTATTTTATTAGTAGTAGGACTTTGTATATATTTTTTTGTAATAAAAGAAGATGAAAAGAAACCTGAAACAGTTGTCGAAAATGTCGTTTTGGAAAAAGAGAATTATATATATAAAAATGGTGTTCTTACTTTCTTAGATGAAGATTCTAAAAGCATCGGCACATATGAATGTAAAAATAAAGACGTCGAGGAATGCTATATAGCAAAACTAACAAATGAAGATAATTTCAACTCGCCTTTATATGTCGATAAAAAAGGCCATCCTATAGAAAAAAATTCTAAAATATATAACGAAAATTTTGTGTTTGTATATGATGATAACCAAATAAACTTATATAATATTAAAGATAAAAAAATAGAAAAAGAATTGTTATTAATAAAAAACGGCAATATCGAGGAAGATTTTATTGTCGCAAAAGACAAAGACGAGAAATATGGAATTATATCTTTCGAAGACGACATGGAAACAATTATTGATTTTGATTATGAATATTTAGGAATAATAGATGATAATAAAATATTCGTTGCCAAAGAAAATGACAAGTCTTTTCTAATTGATCTTGATGAAAAAAGAATTACTAATTTCTTTAATAAAGATATTAAATGCTTTGATTCTAATTACGTTGCATTAGCTGATGGTACAGAATATTATCTTTATGATTATGCTGGAAACAGAGCTCTAGAGGGCTCATATAATTATATCGACTTTAAAGCTAGTTACGTATTTGTAATTGATGAAGGTAAGATGTTTGTATACAGTAGTGAACTTACAAAACTCAATAATGGTTTTAGAATAAAATCTAATACATATCAAAAGAAATTTATATTTGACGAAGACAATTTACTAGTTGATACAAAAAAGGCTTATACTATAACTATTAATGCTGATGGTACAATTTCAATCGAAGATTCATCCTCAAAAAGTGTAAAAACAATTAATGTATATGAGTCTATACTAAGTGAAGAATATGATTATGTAAGTTATTTAGATGGTACTTTATATTTTTATAAAGATCTCGATAAAACTGAATTATTAGGGAGCTATAAATGCAATAATCAAAACAAAATAAATGCAAGTAGCAAGAATTTTGGCAATTGTTTCGTTGCAAAAGATGGCAATATTATGTATGAAGGTGAAGGATATATACCTATTTTTAATGAAAATTATGTATTTATAAAAGATTCTAAAGATGATAGTAGTATTATAATATTATATGATTTAAAAAGTAACACTCAAAAAGCAAGATATAAAGTTGTAGACAGTGGCTTAGGCAATAATTCTATAACATTTATCAATAGCATTAATAATCTTATTTACGCCCAAAATACGGAAGATAATTATGGCGTAATTACATTTAAAGAAGGAACTCCAGTTGGTGTTATATCATTTAAAGAAGATGGAAACGGGACAAAGAATTTATCTCTTTTAAACGATAATATTATCGCAACAAGAGGTAATGTAAATTATTTATACACTAAAACTGGTGATTTACTTGCCACAAGTAAATTTAAAATGATAGACTTTCAAAATGAGTATTTAGTAGTTAAAGACAAAGGATACTTGGTATACAACATGTCTACGCCATCAAGTGGAACAATTGTTTCAAATGAATTAGACTATGTAAAACTTTATGATGATTTTTTTGTAGGTATTAAAAATAAAAAATTAAATATATATTTATATGAAAATGGTAAGCAGGGAAAGCTTGAAAAAGATTTAGAAGTAAGTATTGCTGAGTTAGAAAAGTCATATAAAATTACAGAATATTCCGATTCATATGTAATTAGTATTATGCAAACATCCGATGCCTCAGTTGATTACAAATATGATAAAAACTGGAGTGCAATAAATGAAAACGAACAATAGGCTTGTGTTGCCCTTAATAGTTATATTACTTATTATTTCGTTACCATTTACTGCAGTTGGTTTAGGAAATAAGATTTATTTAACTATAAGAGGAGATAATCCTGAACATCTTCATAAAATTGATAATAAACTTTATTATTACTTAAATAATAAATTAATTGGTACCTATGAATGTCAAAATGCTCAATGCGATAGTGCTTTTGAGAACATTGATGATAGTAATGATTTTTCTTATTACAAAAGTGATAATGAAGAGCCCATGGGGGTTTTTGGAGATGGATATGTCTTTATCCAAGATGGTGAAGAATTAGTATTATATAGTTTAAAAAATAAAATTAAAATTGGTACATTTAAGTCATATAAAAATTATGGAATAAATATTGCTGATTCATATATTGTTCTTCAAAATGAAGATGGTAAATATGGTTTATTTGATACTGAAAGCGTAATATATAAGTTACAAAACATTTATTCATATATTGGAGTTAGCAAAGATATGATTACAAGATTGCCCGAAGAAATACGCTTAATTGTAAGAGATGATGGGGGTAATTACACTATTATAGATGTAGAGGGAAATGCATTATCAACAAATATTAGTGGAAATATTAATAACTACGATGATAATTTTATTTATACTGTGAAGGATGATTTTTATCATATATATAACTACAGTGGCGAAGAAATGCTAAAATCAATTAAAATAACAAAATATGAATTATACAATGAAATATTAATTATAACTAATAAAGATGGTGATATATTAATATACAACTATGACTTAAACTTAGATTCAATAAAAACATTTAAAAATAATAATAAGAACATCACTTATTCAATCGTGGATGAGAATTTAGTTATAAAAGATGACACTGATAATATTATTGAAAGATATAGCCTTAATGATGAAAAGTCAGTAGATACCAACGATGAACCTATTCCCGATGAGGCTGATGATATCATTGATACTGATGAAGAATAAAAAAGCAAGCATATTTGTGCTTGTTTTATTTTTTATTAATTAAGAAATTAGCAAGTTCATGAGGATCTTTTTTACCTTCGACTATGTTATTAATGAGGTATATAATAGGTATATTGATTTTTTTACTTTTAATTAATTTAATTACTATTTTAAGTGTGAAGTAGCCTTCGACTGTATGAGTATCCAAAAAATCATTGATTTGTTTTGAATCACCAGTTGCGCATACTAATCCAAAAGAGTAATTCCTACTTTTTTTAGACATACTAGTCATTAAAAGGTCACCAACTCCAGCATAAGATAATATTGTTTTTTTCTTACCACCTAAATAACCAATAAGCTCTTTAATGTCGTGTAAAGACTCATTAATTAAAAAAGCCTGAGTGCTTTCTGAATAACCTAAACCCGCTAATATACCAGAAGCAATTGCAATAATATTTTTAACGCTACCACATATTTGCACACCAATTAAATCATTTGACTTTCTTAATTTTAATGTATCACTGCTTAATAGTTTAGTTATAAAACTTCGCGCTTTGAAATTAGTGCTAGCAATAGCCAATGCAACGGGTTCATTATGAAGAATATCAATGGCAAAAGTAGGGCCAGATATAACACATATACTACTTGAATGTAATACATCCTTAACTACATCTGACATAAATCTACAAGTTATTTCTTCAATACCTTTACTAGCTATACAAATAGGAATAGTTTTATTATATAAATTCTTAATTTGATTTGCTACTGAATAAACATATCGTGAAGCGCATGTAATAAAGATAGCTTTAGCATCCTTAACAACATATTCAATATCATTATTTACCTCAATATTTTCGGGCATATTATAATCGGGTATTATTGAAGCTAGATTTTTAGTATTTAACCATTCACTATATTTATTTTCATTTTCAGTCCACATAACAATGCTATGCTTATTTTTGGCTAGTGAATGGGCTATAGCAAGACCATATGCCCCAGTTCCAAGTACTGCAATTTTCATTTTTAACCAATCCTTTCTTTATGAACTTTATTTAAATTATTTTCGATATTATTATCTTTAGGAATATAATATTTTTTATCTTTGATCTCATCAGGTAAGTATTGTTGCTTGACGTAATCATTTTTATAATTATGGGGATATTTATAATCTTTAGAACCATTTACAATATGCTTTGGTATCTTTAAAGCCTTTCCTAGATTAATATCATTTAAGGCACTATCTATAGCGCAAATTGCACTATTACTTTTAGGCGATAGGGCCATTTCAATAACAATTTCCGCTAGGGGAATACGGGCTTCAGGTAATCCAACTCTTTCTGCCGCATTAATAGCACTTTCAAGTCGAGGACCAATGCCAGGATTAGCAAGGCCAATATCTTCATATGCAATGACTGATAATCGTCTTTCAATAGAATCTAAGTCACCAGCCATAATTAATCTAGCTAAATAATGAATAGATGCATCGACATCAGAACCTCTTATCGATTTTTGAAGTGCACTTAGCATATCATAGTGGCCATCTTCATTAGCATCGATATAAACATTAGGCTTACTATTAATCTCTTTTATATGATCTATAGTTATTTTTTTAGTTTTACAACTATAATAAGAAATCTCCAGCAAATTTAAAGCAAAACGCATGTCACCGCAGGCTAGGGTAGCGATATATTTTATTGCTTCGTCGTCAATTTTAATTTTATCTAAATACTCGCAAGCTTTCGTTAATCCTAAAGCAATATCATTTGGATTTAGTTCATATAGCTCAAATATTGAAACACGACTTCTAATTGCTGGATTTACTTTCATATAAGGATTTGCCGTAGTAAGACCAATTAATATAATCGTCCCATTTTCAATATATGGTAATAATATATCTTGTTTATCTTTATTCATGCGATGAATTTCATCAATGATTATAATAGCATCTCCGAGCATTTTTGCTTCGCTAATGGCATATTCAAAATCGGCTTTGTTATTCATTACGGCATTTAAAAAAAATGATTTTTTATCAATCTCATTAGCTATCACATTGGCTAGGGTTGTTTTACCAGTGCCAGGTCTACCAAAAAGAATCATCGAAAATACTTTTTTGTTTTTAATTAAATTATAAATAGGTTTATCTTTGCCAATTAAATGCTTTTGGCCTAATATTTCGTCGAGCGTTTTAGGTCTAATTTTGTCTGCTAATATTTCCATATTTACCTCAATATAATTATAACGCTTATTATGTATATAAGCAATTTTATCTTAATTTGCATAATAAATAAAAGTAAATTATAATAGATTAAGTGAGATATATGAAAGTAATCGATGAAATTAAAAATGAATATATAAATAAGTATTTAGATTATTTAAAATATGAAAGAAAACTATCTAATAATACATATAAATCGTATTATTATAATCTGTATCACTTTTCTTCTTTTTGCAAAGACAAAAATATAATACTATTAAATGCAGATGACATTAGAGATTTTTTATATCAAGATGGAATAACATCTCGAACTAGAGCCCATTATTTGACGGTTATTAATTCTTTTTATAGTTTTCTTATAAATAATAAGATTATAATTAAAAGCCCCACTGAATCGATAAAATTACCTAAATTAGAGAAAAAATTACCTGAATATTTGACAATTGAGGAAGTGGATAAAATTTTAAATATCAATCCTACTAAGCCTATTGACTATCGCAATATAGCCATGCTTGAAACAATTTATGCCTGTGGGCTTAGAGTATCAGAACTATGTGAGCTAAAAATAAATAATATTGATTTTAATGAATGTATTATAAGAATTTATGGTAAAGGTAATAAAGAACGAATCGTTCCTATGAATGACTCTGCGATTAATGCTCTTAAAAATTACATCGATAATTATCGAACTTTTTTACTTAAGGATAAAATAAGCGAATACGTATTTATTAATAATCTTGGAACTAAAATATCTAGACAAAGCTTTTTTAAAATATTAAAAAAAGTATGCAATGAAAGCGGCATTAAAAAAAGCGTTTCACCACATACTTTGCGTCACTCTTTTGCCACTCATTTACTTAATAATGGGGCAGACTTAAGAGTAATTCAGGAGCTTCTTGGACATAGCAATTTAACTACAACCCAAATATATTCTCATTTGGTCGATAAGAAGATTAAAAGCGATTATAATTATCATCCAAGAAATAAAATAGACTAATTATAGCTATTTTGTATTTTGCTTTGCATTACTTCTTGCATTTGATTTTGCATTATTACGCGCATTACTACGAGCATGGCAAGAATTATTTCTAGCATTTGAACTATTTTTCATTATATACCTCCTAGTAATAGTATGGGATGAAATGCTAAAAATAATATGGAAATAAATGGATAGTGAATGTAAATGAGTAAATGAAGTATTGATTATTAATTATGATAAATGTATAATTTATTATAGTAAGAGGTGGAGATGAAAAATAATAATAATTTAAGCATGATTTTATCTTTTGTATCATTTTTTTGTTCAATTATCGCAATTTTTGTAATGTATTATGTTTTTACAGGAATCGCAATTATACTGGGAATTTCTACCTTGCAAAATGAAAGATCAAAATACTTATCTATTTCAACGTTAGTTGTCGTCTTTATAACATTGGTTTTAAAACTAATCAAATGTGCAATAGATGGTAATTTACCTACCTGGCTTACAAATGGCTTATTTTAAAAAAGGCTACTAGTTAGTCTTTTTTTTATGCTATAATATATATAATTTAGTATGAACGTATTATATTCATTAATTATATCCTCTCTTGCAGGTTTATCAACTCTAATTGGAGCGCTTTTTATTTTCGTGCCAATTAATCCTCGAAAATACGATAAATTTATTACTTTGTGTTTAGCATTTTCATTTACAATAATACTTGGAATTAGTATTTTTGATTTATTACCAGATGGATTTAAAACAATGGTAAAATCATATAGTTTACTTATTATAATATGTATAATTTTTATCGCATTTATCACTAGTTTTCTTCTTTTAAAAATAATCAATCTAATACTTAGAAAAATTGACAACAATCTATATAAACTTGGGATAATTTCGATGATAATATTAATGGTACATAATTTTCCCGAAGGAATAATAACTTTTTTAAGTAGCTTATATAACGTTAAATTAGGTATTAAATTATCAATTGCAATAGCTATTCATAATATACCTGAAGGAATATCAATTGCAATGCCAATATATTATTCTACTAAAAATAGAGCCAAAGCCATATTATATGCATTTATATCTGGCTTAGCTGAGCCACTAGGAGCATTACTTTCATATATGTTTATTGTAAAAGTTATAAATAATAATATACTTGCAATTATTCTTATAATGGTAGCTTTTTTAATGATTAATCTCGCAATCGAAGAAATATACCCAAAAATAAATAAGGCAATGATAAAAGAGTGCTTTCTTGGAATAACAAGTGGACTAATAATTATTTTTATAAACAGCTTGTTATGATATAATAAAATAGGTGTTACTATGAAAAAGAAAATATTTTTATTAATTATTCTTATGTTAAGCTATAAGATTGTCTATGCACAAGAAGGGGAAATAACGGATAATTGCAAAATAACAATAAATGATAAAACTTATTCAAAAATAAATGATACCCGTTATACTACTTATGAAAGTTTTACTAAGGAAGATATTATTAATATCTCTTGTGATGAAAATATAACACATATTTATATTTATTATGATAAGAATTCTACTGAAGGATCTATAAGTGATATTAAAATCGGCCAAAATGGTTATCTACACGAACTTATAAAACTTGATGGCAAAAGTAATAATGTTGCAATTAAATATGATGATGATTATTCTATTTCAGAAATATTTCTTTTTAATACCGTTAAGCTTCCTGATTGGGTTGAAGATTGGCAAAAATTAGATAAAGCAGATTTAATGCTTTTTTCCACTCACGGAGATGATGAACAACTATTTTTTGCAGGGTTAATGCCAACTTACATTGATAGAGGCAAAAAAATCCAAGTAGTATATTTTGCAAACCATTTTAATAATACTAATCGTTATCATGAGCAGCTTGAGGGCCTATGGGCAATTGGTATTAAATATTATCCAGTATTTAGTGAATTTCCAGATGCATATTCAGAAAGCCTTGAGGGTGCATTAACTAACTTAAATAAAAGTGGTTATACAAGAGAGGATGCTTTAAAATATGAAGTTGAGCAAATACGAAAATATAAACCGCTTGTAGTAGTAGGTCATGATATTAACGGTGAATATGGTCACGGACAACATATTTTAAATACCGATATTTTAAAAGATGCTATTATTGAAGCAAATAATAGTGACTTTGATAAAGAATCATTTGAAAAGCATGGCTCATGGAATATTAAAAAATTATATTTACATTTATATGATCAAAATAAAATAGTACTTGATTATGATATACCCCTTTCACATTATGATGGAAAAACCGCATACGAAATATCAAAACTAGGCTATGCGAAACATTACTCACAACAATATACTTGGTTTACAGCATGGTTAAATGGGGATAATAATGAATATAAAACCGCTAAAGAAATAGAAAAATACAATCCAGCATATTATGGCTTATATTATAGTAGTGTAGGGGAAGATAAAGAATATAATGATATGTTTGAAAACATTACTATTGAAGACAAAAATATTAATATAATTGAAAGCTCTAAAAAAGCTATAATAGATTTTAAGAAAGAAATAAAAAATAACAATATTCCAGGAATTATAGGATGCACATTAGTATGCATAGCATTTTTAGGAGTAATTATAATTAAAAATAGGGTGAAACATAAATAAAATCTTTTTAAAAAGAAGTCTAGGTTAACATAATATTCATTATACGAAGCGTTAAAAAGATAAATATATTTATATAATATAATGAAGCTTTTATTGATATATACACGCAATAAATAATATTAAACTTTAAAAATTGTTTAAAAAAATTATGTAAATTGTTTTTCAAATCCTCATTAATTAATTGATTTATTATTTATAACCTTATTATATATATTTATAAGGTTATATAATATATATCCTATTTATATAATTATATAAGGTTATAAGTAGGGGTAGTCGATTTTATCTAGAAATTATTCAATTATACATATTGTAATTATAATGAATTTAATTAATAAATATACTACTTATTAATACAAATATATGTTTTATAATGAAATTAGTTATATAATTTAACACATATTAAAAGTAGGGCTTGTTCCCTACTCTTTTTATACTTTACGAGATTGTATCTCTGCTATCTTTTCGAAAACCTCAGCAGCGTTTGATTCATTTATATCGTCATAACCAAGTTCGTGTAGAGCTTGTACCTTGATTGTATTTAATACTTGAGTTCTGCTCATTTTTTCTTCGTTTTTAGCCTCTATTTCTTGGATAAATCTACGGCGAGATTCGGCAACTTTGCTCTTAGATGCTCCCCCATTGTTGTATAAAGTTAATCCTGAATACAAAATGCCTTCAAAAATAAATTGACGATCTTCATCATATGCAAATTCATCAGGTTTGATAAAGCCATTAGTTTTAGCAATGTATCCTAAAATATATTTTATTTCTGGTACATTATTAATTGATTGAAGTAAATAATATAAGTATCTTACAGTTGCGTTATTTGTATAGCCACCCTCAACTAATTTTTCTTTCAGTAAATAAACTATTTCACCCAATAAAGCTTTACTTTCCTTATCAAGACCGGTTAAATCAAAATTACTGATTATGGCATCATCTTTGCGACAATTTTGATTTAATTTTTTCTCGACCTCTAATAAATAACTAGTTGTCGGTTTTATTGCCCTTAAAGACTCATCAGAACCATCAGGAATATCCAATAATTGTAACAATAATACTTTCTTTTCCTTTGGCCATTTATCAATGCTATCCAAAGTTAAGTAATTATAAACCATTTGTCGAGAAACGCCTAAATACTTAGCCAACTTTACCTTTGAAATACCTATATCTTGTAATAGATCATTTAATAAATTCATTTTACTACCCTACCTTCTTTACATTTCAATTATAACTTACTTAACATTTGGTTGTCAATTATTAATTGGCATCCTCCAGAGAAACACTAACTAGTTTAGAAACACCACTTTCTTGCATAGTAACACCATATAAAATATCGGCATATTCCATCATTTTCTTTTTATGTGTAATTAAGATAAATTGACTATCTTTTTTGATATTCATTAAATATTCGCCAAACATATTTACGTTTTCCTCATCTAAAGCAGCTTCAACCTCATCTAGTACTATAAATGGTGCTGGTCTAACTTTAAGAATTGAGAAAATTAAACATATAGCAGTAAGAGCCTTTTCACCACCTGAAAGTGATGCTGTGGAATTAAGTTTCTTGCCCGGAGGTACGGCCATAATATTTATACCAGTATTTAATAAATCACTTTCATCAGTAAGTTTTAACAGGCCATTACCACCCTTAAACATAATTCTAAATATCTTAGTAAATTCTTTAGATATTAGATCAAAAGTCTTTTTAAACTTGTCAATCATAATATCATCCATTTCCTTGATTATATTTAATAGTTCACCAGAAGAAATCTCCAAATCATTTCTTTGTTTATCAAGAAAATCGAAGCGTTTTTTCAAACGGTCATATTCTTCAATGCTTCCCAAATTCACATTGTTAAGACCCTTTAGGTCAGTTTTATACTTACTTACCATTGTTCGAGCCTCATCGACATCAAGATCTAAATAATAATTATCAATAGCGTGCTCATAAGACATATTATACTCTTCGGATAAAGTATTTAACAAATTATCAATTTGAACCTCACACTTAGCTATATTAACTTCATTATTTTGAATTTTGCTTTCAATATTACGATATTTTGCGTTATTTTCCTGAATATTTCTTTCTTCTTCAGATATTTGATTAGTTATATCAAATAATTTACTTTTCAAATCATTTTGGGATATCTCTTCTAGTTTAAGAGTCTTTTCTTTATCACTTATAGTATTAATAAGTTTATTTAAACTATCATCAATTTTACCAGCTTTAATATCCTTTAAATCACTTAAACTATTAATTAAGCTACTATAATCATCTCTACATTTTTGCAAACTATCTTCTTTTGCTTCAAGTATAATTCTATTCTCAGTTATTATCTTATGAATTTCGCTTTCTTTCGATTGGATTATCTCTAACTTACTTTCTTCAGCTTTTTTATTCATTTGACTAGTTTGTAAACTATTTTCAGCATTTTGCAAATCAGCATTTAACTTAATAATAAGAGACTTATTATTATTTTCTTTAAAAGTACCACCAGAAACTGATCCACCTGGAAATATAACATCTCCTTGTAGTGATACAATTTTATATTTATATTCGACAATTTTAGCTATCTCAAATAAATCATCAATTGAATCAACAATAATTACATTACCTAATTGATTTTCAATAATGTCATTATATATTTCATTGTGTTTAACTAAGTTAGATGCTATTCCTATAAATCCAGAAAGTGAAGATAATGTATACTCAATATCTTTCGATATTTTTCGCGATTTTATAGTATCAATTGGGAAAAACGTTGCTCTACCCAAATGATTTTCTTTTAAATATTCAATTGCTCTTTTAGCATCTTTCATGCTATCTACAATTATAAAATTTGCACTTTGGCCTAAAGCCGTACTAATAGCAATGCTATGCTTATCATTTACCTCAATTAAATTGCCAATAGTATTATGTATGCCTTTTAAGGAATGATTATTGATAATTGTAGAAATACTTTTTGGTAGAAATGAATTATTTTCAATATTAGAGTTTTCAATCTTAATCTTGTTTTGAATCAATAAAATATTGGCGTTAGTCTTATTAATATCATTTTGAATATTGCCTAGTTTAACCTTCGTTTTTATTTCCTCATCGGTTATTTCGCCCAATTTTTTTGTATAATCTTGAATTTTCTTCTTTAAGATTTCAATTTCATTTTCTAAAACACCAATATTACTTTCAAAACTACTTTTTTCTTCATTTAGTTTAAGCAGATTATTATCAATAACGCCTTTATCTAAAGCATAATTAGATCTTTCAATCATTACTTGTTTTTGCCCTTGTAAAGAAGCTAAATCAGTTTTTAAATCACTAATTCTTTGAAGATTTGAACTAATATTTTCCTCTAATTTTATTTTATCTAACTTTAATTTATCTATTAATGATGAACCATTATTATTTATTTGATCAATTTGTAGAGTTAAATTACTATTTTCATTTTTTAATTTATCAGATTTATTTGTTAGACTCGTTATGTCGCTAGCAATTAAAGATATCTCGATGTTTTCTAAATTATTTTTAATTTCTATATATTTTTTTGCATCATTTTTCTGTTTTTCAAGTGGGTCAAGAGTTGTCTTTAATTCCTTAATTATAAGATTAACTCTCGTCAAATTTTCCTTGGTGCTTTCTAATTTTCGAAGAGCTTCTTCCTTCCTTTTTTTATATTTTAAAACGCCTGCTGCACTTTCAAATAATGCTCTTCTTTCACTAGACTTATTTTCTACTAAAGCATTAATATTTCCTTGTGTGACAATATTAAACTTAGAAGTTACATCAATTAATAAATCACTAATATCTTTAAGCCTTACATGAGCATTATTTATGTAATATTCATTTTCTCCTGTGGAGTAAATAACTCTTTTTACTTCAACTTCGTTTAACTCAGTTAGTAATACGTGATCAGTGTTGTCAAATGTGATAGCTACACTTGCTTTTTTTAGAGCATCACGAGATTTTGAGCCGCTGAAAATAACATCGCTCATGGCACTATCGCCACGAAGAAGTTTAACGCTTTGCTCACCTAATACCCATAATATTGCATCGACAATATTACTTTTACCAGAACCATTTGGACCTACAATTGCACTAATACCGGTATTAAAATCTAGTTCAAGCTTGTCCGCAAAGGATTTAAAACCTTGTATTTTTATATTTTTAATATACATAGTACTTACCTTGCACTTTTCCTTAAAGCTTCACAAGCAGCGTTTTGCTCGGCTTCTTTTTTAGAGTGACCTTTGCCTGTACCTAAAATTATATCGTCCACAACAACATTCACTGTAAATTCTTTATTATGTGCTTCTCCCTCTTCTTTAATTAAGATATATTCTAGTGATTTACGATCTGTTTGAACCAATTCTTGCAATTTCGTTTTATAGTCACTAAAAAAGTCTTTATTTTCTTTAACATAAGGTATAATAATCTCATTAACGTATTTTTTACATGCATCAATGCCGCATTTTAAATATATCACGGCTAAAACTGATTCAAATGTATCTGCTATTATAGTGTCATTAATATTATTAATAAGTCCATGTCCAACTTTAATTAAACTATCATAACCAACTTTTTTTACATAGAAAGCTAGCGCTTCTTCGCAAACAAATTTAGCCCTTTCCTTGGACATTTGCCCCTCTTTTAAATTAGAATTTAAATAAAAATATTCACTCATAATTACTTGTAAAACAGCATCACCTAAAAATTCTAATCTTTCATAGCTTTCACAATTATTTTCGTTAGCGTAAGAGGAATGTGTAAGTGCCGTTAAAAGTAAGTCTTCGTCGTTAATTATAATGCCATATTTAGTTAAAAAGTCCATATTTTTACTCCTATCTATTTAACTATTAAATTATAGCATGGATTAAAATAATTGTAAAACTAAAAGCATTATAGAGTGGTTGTCAATTTATCAAAAATATTGTACAATTATAAATACCGGGTGATTTATGAAAAAGTTAATCATATATATCATTCGTGGATATCAAATAATGCCTTTTATAGGGCATAAAATGTGTCGTTTTACACCTACGTGTAGCGATTACATGATTGAAGCAATTGATAAATATGGCGTTATAAATGGAATAAAAATGGGATTGAAAAGACTAAAAAAATGTAGGCCTTATGGTCCATGTGGATACGATCCAGTTCCCTTGAAGGAGGAAAATTTTGAAAAATAATAAAGGACTATTATTTATAATAGGTATTTTAATAATTTTATTTACATCTTCATGTTCTATAAAAAAAGACGACTTAGAAAATGCTGTAATATATACAACCGTTTATCCAATAAATTATTTAACGAAATACTTATATAGTGATTATGGTAATATTAGTAGTATTTATCCGAAAGATTGTGATATTGATAATTATAAGTTAACTGATAAGCAACTAAATAATTATGCAAAAGCTGACTTATTCATATACAATGGGTTATCAAAGGAAAAAGAACTTGCTAAAAAATTGATTAATAAAAATAAGAAAATGTTAATTATTGATGTTTCATATGGATTAACGCTTCAAAATGATTCATCAGAACTATGGCTTTCTCCAAATAACTATTTAATGCTTGCTAAAAACATTAAAGACAATTTGATTGAATATTTAACTAGTAAAATGATTATTGAACAAATAGAAAACAATTATAGAGATTTTGAAGAAAATATTTCAATAATGGATGCCCTACTCCACAGCTATGGTACTGATGCACAAGAAAATAATAAAAACATAATTATTACATCAAATAATACTTTTAAATTTTTGAATAATTATGGTTTTAATGTAATAAGTTTAGAAGACAATGCAAATTTAAAAGATAATAAACTTAATGCTATTAAAAATAATTTCTCTTCCGAAAAATATAAATACATATTGACTTTAAGCTCAGATCAAAACAATGATGTAATAAAGGATCTTGCTGACAATTATAATGCTAAATTAATTACTGTTGATCCACTAATTGTAACACTCGAAGATGATTATTTTAATATTATGACTGATTTAATTGAAAATATTAAGCTAGCAGCTTGCTAATTGACATAAATGCTACTTTCTAGTATACTAGTAAACGTAGCTTATATGGAGTAGTACTCAAGAGGCTGAAGAGGCGCCCCTGCTAAGGGTGTAGGTCGGGTAACTGGCGCGGAGGTTCAAATCCTCTCTACTCCGCCATAAAAAAATAATCTTGATTTCTTATTGATTTCAAGATTTTTTTATTTGATTATTTTGATTTTTAATTAGTTTTTAAAACTATATTTCTTTTTATAATTCTAAAAGAACACTTAATAACACAAAAAACAAATGGTATTAATATAGCAAATGGCGTAACTTTAAATAAAAAATATGTTAGTAGTAAATCTACACAAAACCAAAAAATTGTATATGAAATATATTGGTTTTTAATGTGAAATATTATATATAATTCCATAATTAGAACTGAAAGTGGTAAAATAACGAAATTAATAAAGTATAACAATAATTCATGCCATGGTAGTTTTGATGATTTGGCGCTATATAAACTTATATCAGTAAAATCTTTTAATATTAAATTCAATGAAAAATAAAGAAATATAAAAAATATGATAAAAAGTAAAATAATAACAATATTTAAGATTACAAATTTTCTTTTATTCATATTATCACCATAACAATTATAACATAATTATAAAGACAAAAAAACTTCTCATTAAGAGAAGTTAATAATCAAATGGTGACCCGTACGGGATTTGAACCCATGTATCCATGCGTGAAAGGCATGTGTGTTAGACCGCTTCACCAACGGGCCATAAAAAATGGTGTAAAAATTAATTTACTTTAATATTTTACCACATTTTAAAATATATTCAATATCATTTTTGTAAAATATTTATTAATTTACACCATTATAGGCTTTAATTATAGAAATTTAAGATATATTCTTATGTTATCTACCAAAATCCGTGGTATCAGTAGCTATTTTTATAACACTATCTATAAATTCATTAATGCTATCTTTATATAATAGTAAAACTTTTCGGGTTGTTTCAATTACCTCCGATTCCTCTACCCCTAAAAATGCCGCAATAGATTCGGTTGAAAAATACTTACCATCAACATATCCAAGTTTTAATGATATTATTACAGCTTCTTTTGCAGATAATACACTCATCATTTGCGTAAAAGTTGGTGTTCTTAATAGTTCAAGTAGTTTCAAACCATCATCTTTAGTAAAGCTAACATTTTCATTTTCTGAAACTTTTGAAGTTTCGTCTATTTCTGACACTTCAGGTTTTTTAATTAATTGAACTTCATCTTTATTTTCAGTTAATGATTCTTGTGGTAATTGGTTAATTTCTGTATCATTAGTTAAGGCTGTAGTTTCGGGATGTGGTTTAATTACCTTCTCCACTTTCCTTCGAGGTTTTCTTTTGTTTCCCGTTGTGATTTGATATAACAACCTCTTCATTTTAGGAATTAACGATCCGTAAAACCTAGTAGATTCCTCCTTAGTTAATTTTCCAGGAATTGGATTATTTAGATCTTCACCATATCTTAAAGTTACTAATGCACTATCTTCCTCACTTAATTGAGATAACATAGTATCAACTTGTTCCTTGGTAAAATCATTAAAGTATTGGTATAAGGTTTGTAATTTTCTTGGCATTTTTTCATCATCCTCCTTCTTTTTTTCAATATTATCATGTTTTAAAAATGTTTTATATTGATTTGCCGCACCTCTATATCTTATTCTATATTCTTCTATTCTAGCTAGTGCTTTTTCAGGGTTTTCCATATAAACAGCAAGTGGTTTTGTATGTCTAGACAATCTTAATTTTCTTAATGCTTTAGCTTCAATTTGCCTTATTCTTTCCCTGGTAACATTAAATTTTGCACCAACTTCCTCTAAAGTCATCGGCTTTTTGCCATCAAATCCACTTCTTAGTTTTAATATCGCAATTTCTCTTGGTTTTAAATTACATCTTTCTAATAAATCTCGAACCTGTAATTGAACCGAATCATTGACTATTGTGTCCTCAGGCGTATCTTCAGATGAGGGAATAAAATCCTCAAGTTCCGTATCCTCATCATCACCAATAAGAGTATTTATGCTAATTGTACTAAGTTGATATAGTGATTGTAATTCCTTTACCTTTGAAATCGGTAAATTCATTTCATTTGCAATATCCACAAGAGATGGATCTCTATTTAATTTTCTTTCTAACAATTCTATTGTTTTTAAGTATATCCCAATTTTTTCATATTTATGAACAGGAATACGAATACTACGGCTTTTATCCGCAATTGCTCTTGTAATAGCTTGACGAATCCACCATGTAGCATAAGTGGCAAATTTATATCCTCTTTCTACATCATATCGATCAACTGCGGTAATTAAACCCATATTTCCTTCTCCAATTAGATCTTGAAATAATAATCCTCTATTAACATATCGTTTCGCTATACTTATAACTAATCGCAAATTACTCTCTACTAATAAAGCTCTTGCCTTTGGATCCCCTTGAGCTACTTTTTTAGCAATGTTTATTTCTTGCTCCCTAGTTAATAATGGTATAGCTGCTATTTCTTTATAATAAGTTTTAATGATATCTGTAGAATCAGTTTCAGAATAACTTTCTATATCATCTAGACTATTATCTTCTTTTATCTCAATTCCATTAATCATGCAGTAAGTTTCAATGGTTAATATTAATAAACTATTATCAGTTACACTATCTACTTTTCCATTAACAATTGCATTTTTATATTCATTAAAAACTATTTTTATTAAACTTAAATATATTTTATTTTTATTAAGCAGTTCAATAATTAAATCGGGGTCAGGTACAAAACTATATGTTTCAAAAAATAAAGATAATTTTGCAAATTTGTTTATTGCTTCATCGACATTTTGAATAGGTTTAATTTTTAAATCAATATAAGCATTTATAATTGAAAATGTACTTTTTGGATTAACTAATGACCTTTCAGTTAAAGCACTAAGTCTTATTAATATATGTTTTTTTAAAAATTTATAATATGAAACATCACCTTTGTATGATTTTTTAGCGACTTCAATTTCCTCGGTTACTAAATCATAAAAATCTGACTCTGACAAGCCAATATATTGAAAAGACTTGTAAATATTATTAATATTAGGTTTTAATTGCTTTAAAATTTCACTAGCATCTAATTGTTGTACTATTTTATAATTTAATTCCAATATTTACGACTCCTTCCCAATTATCTAACAAATAATTTCATTCATAAAAAGAGATTAAATACTATTTTAACATATTAATAGATATTTTTACATAAAAAAATCAATTTCTACCGAAACTGATATTATTTTTAAAATGGTGGGACTGGGGGGACTTGAACCTCCGACCTCACGCTTATCAGGCGTGCGCTCTAACCAGCTGAGCTACAATCCCAAATGCAATTCGCTGTACTCCAATATCATATCTTATTTTATGTCATTTTGCAATCATTTTTTATTATTTATTGTAAATAAAAAAAGCACAATTGTGCTTATATTAATTAAAATCTTCAAATTCTTTTGATAAAGTATTATATTTGGTAGTTATATCACTACATGAAGCTGTTTGTAATTCATACCAGCCATAATTGAACATTACTTCATAAATATCTCTTTGCATTTGGGATATAATCTTGAAATGCTCTAAGTATTTTTTATATAATTCTTCGTTACTTGCCTCGGTTAAAGCTACTGCATAGTTTTTTTCAATATCTTTTAAATAAGTAAGGCATCTAGTCATATAGTCTTTATCGTTAAGATTACATGAAGATGGTACATTAGTCTTTGGATTATTAATTTTCATCATTACACTCCTTTAAAATATTTAAAATATCACTCATAAAACTATAAAACTGCTTATTAACCTTTCTGACACTCTTTTTAAGATTTTCATCAGTTAGACTATCAATTATATCTAAACAGTTTTTATATGCTCCGTAATGCCAATTAAACATATCTGTAAGATAATCTAAATCCTTGGTACTAATAATGTAAGGTACTTCTTCGTATTTTTTCATAAATCCTCCTTTTAATAGTGTGGTTTTTTATAAGTTTAATATACTATTAACAAAAGAGACTTTATTTTTTTAAAATATATGATATACTATATAAGTAAATTATTTATGTCTCCTTAGCTCAGTTGGTAGAGCAACTGACTCTTAATCAGTGGGTCTAGGGTTCGAATCCCTAAGGGGACACCAATTGAAAATAAAAAAGAAGCTTAACGCTTCTTTTTTTGTGAATATTAGCGAGCTCCGCCACCTCCACCACCGCCGAAGGAACCACCACCTCCGCCAAATGATGAAAATCCTCCACCGCCTGCTGAATAGCTTTCGGCTCTACTTCTTGCAGTAGTTGCAGCGCTAACACTAGTCGTAGAAAAATCATGGACAAAGATAACTTGATCGTAAGTTGTATCCGTAAATACATCAGGATATAGCTCTTTAAATTCCTTAGCAACTTTTTTAGCAATGCCAAACATTTGAGCATACATTAAGTACTTATTTAAAAGTTTAACTTCTATAGCACTTTTATCCTTAACATTTGTAAATTCATTTAAGAATTTCTTTAGCCCGGCAAGCTTTATAGCGTCCTCTCTAACAACTGGAGTTATAACATACTTATTACTTGTAAAGCCTAATGTTGTTTTTGTATCTATAATAAGTTCTCTAGTTTTAACAAGTCGCTCTGTCTCATCATCTATGTAATCATCAAACCACTTTAATACCGTTTTATAGTTGTTATTGCAATACTTCTTAAATTCATTTTTTTCAAGGATATTATCCTTGCTGGCAGTGGCCATCCAATGGTACATTCTTTCTTCTTGAAAATTATCAAAAGTTTGATTCTCTTTCAATACAATAACAGTTTCTTCCTTTTTAAATATTCCTGAATTTCTTTTAGACACTTCAACCTTATTCTCATTAATCCATTTTAAAAGTAAAGTGCCTAAAAAATCATTTTTATTTTTATAAATGTCATATGCTGCACTTACCCAATAGCCTTTAGCAACATCACCTTCACAAGGAATATCCCTAAATGCATTAATATCACTATCTTTTGGAAGTTTTTTAGGGGCATTTGTATAATCTAGTTTTTTAGTACCAACCTTGTTACCCGAACTAGATGCTGACTTAAATAAAAAGCCTAATACGATTATGGAAAAAACGATAGAAAAAATTGTAGATATATAATTACGGATGCTTGATAAAAAGCTTTGTTTTTGAGGACTCGAGCCTTCTTGAGCTAAATGATAATAATGGTCAAAATCATCATTTAAGGTAGAACTTGTATTAAATGTTCCACCAGGAAATTTTATTAAAACAACCATATATTCACTATCATTAAGGCCGTGCTCAGTAGACATTTCAATATAACCATCATAAACATATGCATAGCCACCATAACCATATCCCCAAACATCCCAATTTTGATCATATTTGAAGTCACTATAAATTCGAACATATATTTTATCGATTGGAAAGTCAAATTCTTGAGGGACAATTGCCCAATAAACCATTTGATCGCTATCAACATTATTGACAAAATTAGTTATCTTATACTCGATAGTATATGTATTATCGCCATAATTAGACATACCCCAGCATATTTCATTGCCTTCAGATACATAATGAATACCTGCTTTATACTTTTTTTGTTCAAATGAAGCATCAATATTCCAATCATCGATTGTAGTATAATCAGTTCCATTCATTGAAACCTTTAAATCTTTAATTTCCGAATTGCCTAAATTAAAATATTGTTTATACCACTCTGTATACTTACTACTTGAAACTGAGGTTTCCCATTTTTCCTTTATCGTAGCTGTTCCATTATTATCAATATAAATATCAATATTCATATCCTTAATAGTATCTTTGGCATAGACATCAATACTAAATAGGAAACAGCATAAAAATAATAAAATTTTTTTCATATTTCTCCTTATTAAAAAAGGTAAGCAAATGCTCACCTTAGAATTGAACTTTAACGTTTTCTCTTTCAGCTTCGGTAGCTTCAAAGAATTTTTCCTTCTTAAAGCCAAACATATTTGCAACAATATTAGATGGGAACATTTCAATTTTATTATTAAGATTTAAAACGCTATCATTATAAAATGTTCTTGC
The DNA here is from genome assembly GCA_017544165.1 of Bacilli bacterium. GTDB lineage: Bacteria > Bacillota_I > Bacilli_A > RF39 > UBA660 > UBA6448. The sequence goes on along the minus strand of JAFYER010000005.1, from coordinate 54,731 downwards.
ATACGTGATTTTTTCTTCAGTAGCTGTAAGTTCATTTTGCAAATTAATAAAGTTTTCGTTTGCTTTTAAATCAGGATAATTTTCTGCAAGAGCAAATAATTTGTTCAATGTCTTATTAAGTTCGCCATCAGCTTTTAGTTGATCTTCTGGACTACTGGCAGATAAATAAGAATTTCTTGCTTTAACAACGCCCTCTAAAGTTTCGCTTTCATGTTTAGCATATCCTTTAACTGTTTCAACTAAGTTAGGTATTAAATCAAATCTTCTTTTTAATTGAATATCAATTTGGCTTAATTGATCTCTAACTTTGTTACGTAGTACTACTAAGCTATTTCTAATAGAAATAATGTAAATAGCAAGTACAACTATTACTGCAAGTACAATAAAAAGTATTTTCATTTCATCCTCCTTTACTTATAAAAAGTATACCACATTTTAAATACTTAAACAATTATTATTAAAGTATTTTTACTAATATTTATGTTTTTATGGTAAAATAATTACAGGTGAAAAAAATGAAAGTAAAATATTTAAAGTTATCTAAAGAGGAAAGAAAAAAAATCAAACAAGAATATTTAGCAACTAAAAAAGGGACTACTATAACTAATAATTTAAAAATTGCAAGAATATGTGCACTTTTGTGTATTTGTTATTCGGCTTATTTATTTATCAATAATATAATTAGGGAAGTAAGCATTCCGGATATAGTTACTGCTGTTGGAGTACTTTCCTTTGGTATTTTTAGCATAATTTATGCTCATAAAATATTTATAAAAAGTATTAACGATTATTTAATAGGCAAGAAATCTTAATCAAAACTATAGTATATGTTATGATTTTCAAGTATCGTATTGGTTAATTCAGCAAGTTTAGAAACACTTACAACTTGTATATCCTTATAGTATAACTTCTCCATCAATATGCTAGCTGCTTCGACCGAAGTTTCATAAGAATCATGGAATAGTATTATTGCATGATTTTTTATATTATCTAAAACATAATTGACTATATAATTAACATCTTTATATTGCCAATCATTTGTATCAATATTCCATCTAATAAATGCATTATCTATCGAATTTAACACATCAGCATTATAACTGCCATATGGAGGTCTAGTGAGTTTTAAATGATTGCCTGTAATTTTGTAAAATATTCTATCACTATTAGCAAAATCACTTATAATTTGTGAACTTGTTTGCTGAGTAAAGCGGGTATGACTATATGAATGATAGCCTACCTCACTATGTGACTCCTCAACTTTCTTAATGATATCCGCATATTTTTCATATTTATAACCAACCATAAAAAATGTTGCACTCATTTTGTAGTCCTCAAGGGATTTAATTAAGTTTAGTGTATTATTTTCACTAGGTCCATCATCAAATGTAAACGCAACTGAAATCTTATTTGGGTCATAGTTATATCCATCTTCGTTTTGATAATTTTTATTTAAGCTAGGTACAAAAGTTATATAATCTTTAATTTCATTATAATCCACTTTTAAATTAAACTTTCTAGAGGTTTCTATTTGATTAGTATTGTTATAATATATGTATAATTCTTTCTCTCCTAAAAAATAGGCTTTATCCATTTTATCTATTTCCTTTATAACACTAGTGGGATATTTAAGTTTTAATAAAGAATTTATCTTACTATCAAAAGAAGCTTTACTTTTTTTCTTAATAAAGTCATTAATGGTAATTTCTTTACCCAAATATAAATCGATAAAATGGCATTGATAATTTCCATTTTCTTCATATAAAACGCTAAGATAATGATTATCTATAACATTTTCGCTTACTACATTTCCAGAATAATTAAAATATTTTTGATAATTATCTTTATTAATGCCCGAAATAGTACGGGTTTGCTCTATGATGCTATTATTTGAGGTAAACATTCTGAATTTAACTATCGATATGCATGTTAAAACTATAATAATAGCTATTATTAATATAAAAATAATAATCATATCAGCATGTAATTTATGCTTTTTATTATGTTTCTTTTGATACCTCTTCATTTAAGCGATTATAACCTCGATAATATTTTAACAAATATCCATTTAAAAATAAATATAAATTTAGCTTAAAACAAAAATAGGAAGTTATTCCCTATTTTTTGTATTTTTCCTTCAATTCATATAGTGTATTAAGTGCTTCAATTGGCGTCATTTGATCAGGATTAATACCGTCAATAAATTTTTTTAAAAGGTCATCTTTTTGTTCCTCGAAAGCAAAAGATAATTGAACATTATCATTTTTTACATTTTTTTTATTTGATTCATATTGTTCGAGAATTTCATTTGCCCTTTTAATAAGACTATCTGGCATATTTGCAAGTGAAGCAACATGAATACCATAACTTTTATCAATAGCGCCATCTTTTACCTTATGTAAAAAAACAAGTTTTCCATCCTCTTCACAAGCATCGACGTGAACATTTTTAATTGTTTTATATTTTTGATCAAGACTTGTTATTTCATGATAATGTGTCGAAAAGAATGTTTTACAATTAATATGCTCGTTCACATATTCCAAAATTGATTGAGCAAGAGCTATTCCATCATATGTTGCCGTTCCTCTTCCTAATTCGTCAAAAAGGATCAAGCTATCTTCAGTTGCATTTAAAATAGCATTATTTGCTTCTAACATTTCTACCATAAAAGTACTTTGGCCACCTACAAGATCATCAGAGGCCCCTATCCTAGTAAATATCTTATCTATTATAGGCAATTTAGCAGACTTACAGGGAACATAACAGCCAATTTGAGCCATAATGACAGTGATTGCTATTTGTCGCATATAAGTAGATTTACCACTCATATTTGGACCCGTAATTAAGAAAGTACATATTTTATCATCCATAATACAATCATTATCTACATAGGAATCGTTTGATACGATTTCAACAACTGGGTGTCTTCCTCCAATGATTTCAATTGTGTGATTATCATTTAATTCTGGTCTTACATAATTATTATCTTCACTTACTTTAGAAAGTGATGCTAAAACATCTATTTCACTTATACTTTCTGCAACATTCCTAATATTTAATATATTTTCTTTAACTTTGTTCTTGATATCATTAAATAATTCATATTCTAAATCAATAATTTTCTCTTCAGCATTTAAAATTAATGATTCTTTTTCTTTAAGTTCAGGTGATATAAATCTTTCACAATTTGTTAATGTTTGTTTTCTATCCCAGCCAAATTCTTCCTTAACAAAAGTTGCTTGGCCCTTAGATATTTCAATATAATAACCAAATACTTTATTAAAGCCAACTTTTAAATTTTTTATACCTGTCTCATTTTTAATTTTTTCTTCGAAGGAAGCAACAAATTTTTTGCCACCGGCTTTTATTTCTTTTAATTCATCGAGTTCTTTATTGAAGCCACTTTTAATCATGCCGCCTTCTTTGACGCTAATCGGCGCATTTTCATCTATGGCCTTTTCAAGCAAGTCAGTTAATGAATCAAAAGTATCAATATTATAATTAAATCCTAATTTTTCAATAATATCTTTTATTTTTGGTAAAACGAGCAAGCTCTTTTTTAGCTGTAATAAATCTCGAGCATTTAAACTGCCATTCGTAACTTTACCGGTTAATCTTTCAATATCATAAATATCGTCCAGATTGGTTCTTAATTCATCTTTTAAAATAAACTCATTATTTAATTTTTCAATCTTATCATAACGTGAAATTAAAATATCTTTATTGCGTAAGGGATTTAAAATCCACTCTTTTAGTTTACGAGATCCCATTGCGGTTTTACATTTATCTAAAAGCCATAAAAGTGAATATTGTCTTTCTTTACTGCGCATTGTCTCAACTAATTCAAGATTTCGAATAGTATGGATATCCATTTGCAAATAATCGTTTTGATTAATTATTTTTATCTCACTAATGCCTGATAAATCCTTAAGTTCAACATTAACTAAATAGTAATAAAGATGACATACTCCAAGTTTTACTCTCACATCAGTAATATCCTCAAATAAACCATTTGGAATATTATCGTATGAATCAAAACTATATTCTACTTCAATATTATATGTGTTTTTTAATTTATCAATCAATTCTTTTTCTTCGAAATCTTTAAAAATAACCTCTTTTATTTGATATTGTTCTATGAGATTAATTAATTTAGTTTCATTTCTTTCTAAAGAAACACTTAAAAGTTTACCGGTAGAAATATCTAAAATTGTTACAATAAAAACGTCAATAAACTCTAATACCGAAGCAATATATGAATTACTATAACTATCTAAAAACTCGAAATCTGCGACTGTTCCTTTACTAATGACATCAATAACTCCCCTTTTTACCATTCCTTTTGTAAAACGAGGATCTTCAAGTTGTTCACAAACAGCTACTCTATAACCTTTACTAACTAATCTTTCTATGTATGATTTTACAGCGTGATGAGGTACGCCACACATTGGTACCCTTTCTTCAAGACCGGCATTTCTACCAGTTAAAGCAAGTTCTAATTCTTTCGAGGCAGTTATGCCATCTTCGAAAAAAAGCTCATAAAAGTCTCCTAAACGATAAAAAAGAAGCTCATTGGGATGGGAATCTTTAATTTCCATATATTGAGCCATCATTGGACTTAATTTACTGCGATCTACTTCACTACGTTTCATATATCTCACTTTTTAATTATACCACTTGATTCAATCATATATAATGGATTAATTCTTTTTAAAATAGATTTTTGTTCTAAATTAGTTGTTTGATGATTAGCATTTCGCTTTTCCCTATTTAGATAGAAAAAATAATTAAATATTGCTTCGTTTTCGGCGCCAAAACTAGGATCTAAAGAAAAAATACCCTTATTAACACATCTCTCAATATAAGTTTTTAAGTGAGTTCTTCCTGCCTTACTATCATCTAGTATAGAAAGCCATTCGTAAACATCTGCATATATAAGACGCATAACTAATTTTTTATAACATCTTAAAACCACAACAGCGTTATGTAATGGAACATTTGTTATGGGAGCATCATTAAAAAATGCTGTTTCTAAAAACTCATAGGTTTCTTTAGGATTATTGAAATAACTATTAACACGATTTAAAGAATCTCGAATGACATCATTCAAATAGCTTATTCCAATTTCATCAGAAAACTTTTGTAATAGCCCAAAGTTTTCATAATTTTCGATTATTTTATCATCAGATTTAAAAAGATTATATACAAAATGTTCAACTAAATTTTTTGCAAAAGATGGAATTTTAGTAAAGTTTACTAATACTTCATTAATTGACCACATATCTAATAATTTTAACATTGCGCTTTCGCTATCCAAAGACTTTGATATAAAATCTCTAACAAGGCACATTATCATTTCCTCATAAGATTTTTGGTCAGTTTCCTTATATTTGTATATAGAGTTTAATATTTCTTGAACTGCAGCTTCGATGCTTTGATCATTAATTGCTTTTTCTATCAAAATTTCTGATGCATCATTAATTGTTATTTTGCCAATATCAATGCCAAATGAATTTAGAACAATTAATAATATTTTGTTATACGTATCCATATTCATCCCTCGTAAATATGAAAACTAGTATACCATATAAAATTATTAAATGCTATCTAAATATGCAATAACTTCGTCAAAATTACTAATAGACACCAGATCAAATTTTAATTTATACTCATCATAAACTGTTTTAGCTTCTTCATAGTTTTCTGATGGAATGAAAAAAATATCTGCTTTTGCTTTTTTAGCGCCAAGTAATTTATATTTTACGCCTCCAATGCCTCCAATAGAACCATCAATTTCAATAGTGCCTGTACCGACTATTTTCTTGCCACTTGTCATGTCTTTATCAGTTAGAGCATCATAAATAGCTAGTGTCATCATCATTCCGCCCGAAGATCCAGCTTCACTATCTTTTGCTTTAATTTCAATTTTAGGAACTGTAACAGTTTCATATATTGAACTAATATAAACGCCTATTGCTTTTCTATCATCAAATTTAGAAACTATCCCATATCTTTCATAATGGGTGTTATCGTTCATAACTTGGAAGGTAATTTTTGTTCCAAGTGCCAATTCATTAATATAACTTGTCATTTTATCAAGATCAAAATCCATATTATCTATACTAATTATTTCATCTAATACTTGCAAATCAGTATCAGATGTCTTATCTATAGCATATATATAATTAGATTTAATTTTTAATTCTACATCTTTTCCAGCCTTTTGATAAGCAATATATTTAGCAATGTTAATAGAATTTTGCATATCGATTTTTTCTATTTTAAAAGTAGTATCATAATCTGTTTCAGGTATTAACATCTTATCTTCTTTTACAACATCCCAATCTTTGATAACATTTGCAAATATCAAATTGAGTAAATTCCCCCTTGAAACAGATACATATGCTAAATTATAATCACCTAACAATACTTTTTTATCATTAATATACATTCTACTTTCAAGAGGAATAGTTCCTCCAGGTTTATATATTAAATATGGAAAATTGTATATGGATGCAAAAAGAAAGAAACTAATTATTAATATATTAATTATCATTTCTTTATAATTATTTTTAATATGATGCATTAATTTATTTAGCATATTTCTCATCTAATCACCATAAATAATTATAGCAAAAAGGATTATCATTATGTATAAAAAGATTATTAATTTTACTATTTTTAGCATAATTATTTATATTTTTTACTTATCTTTTAAAAATTATCAAGTATTAGCAGCAAGCTTAATCGATACATCAATCATGTTTATAAAAAATGTTTTTCCATTTTTATATATTACAATTTTACTAAATGGCTTATTAATTGATTTAAATCTACCATTTTATTTTCAAAAAATATTCCGAAATAAATATATTTATATTTTTTTTATGTCAATTCTATCAGGCACACCTACTAGCTCCATAATAATTGAAAAATACTTGCAAAAAAATGATATATCAGAAAAAGACGCTAGTTTATTATTAACTTTTACAGCTTTCAATACACCATTATTTTTATATTATTATCTAAATAAAATATTTATCGATAAGATAATTATCCTAAAGATTATTTTAATTATTTATATATCAAATATTTTATTATTCTTATTTTATTATAAAAAATTAAGTAAAAACATTAGTCAAACAATTAAATATAATAGAATAAATATCACGGAATCATTAATAAATAATATAAAGGCATCAATTAACTCGATTATATATATTTATGCGACTATTTTATTTTTCAAAATGATGAGTGATTTACTTATATCTCCAACATCAATACTAAGAGGTTTTATTGAAATTACGCAAGGGTTAAATGCTTTAAGTATTTCAAACTATAATCTAAAAATAAAAGAATTACTAGCGCTAGTAATTCTCAGTTTTGGGGGTTTAAGTATTCACATCCAAATATGTAACGTTTTAAAAAAATATAATATTAATTATAAATATTTTTACTTGTCGCGCTTATTTTATATATTAGTATCTTTTATAGTGATAATCATTTAATAACCCTACTTCCATATAACAAATGTAAAAACTAAATCATCAATAATATTATTGTTATTTATTGTAACTGTCTTACTATTAAAAGTAGTTGTATAATCTTTATTATTTGTGTTTTCAGTATATATCTTAATTATGCAGTTATATATAGTACCACTATTTAAAGCTTTACTTGTACATGTTGGATTAACAAGTGTGCCTCCTAAAATTGGCCAACTGTCTAAAACAGTACTTCCCTGTTTAAATGTCAATGTCTTTTTATCTGAAGAAACAGTCAATTGATAAGTATTAGTTGATCCAGATTTAAAATTAATAGTCGCACCAGATGGGGCAATTGATGTTAAAGTGTTATTATTACCAATTGTTTTTTCGACATTTTTAAGTATCGTAACCCTTCTTTCTTGATTTAAAAAAGCAAAAGTATCACCATCTTTTTCAAATGTAATATCAGAAAGTAAACGATACATAAAAAGCATAATAATAGAAATTAAAGTTACACTAATTATAAGTTCAATAATAGAAACACCTTTTTTATTTAATTTCATATTATTCTCCTAAAAGTAATGGTTTGGCACTTGAACCATCTTGATTACCAATAACTGTTGTAGTATTTTTTAAATACATAACTGTTCTAATATATTTATTACTACATAGACTTGTTGTTTTTTCAAATTTAGTACCATTAGCAGCAATATATAACACATTTTTATCAGTAGTAGCATCCAGGAACCATTCATCAATTGTTTTAGTATCATCATATAGCCAAGATGCTCCTGCTACTAAAGTATTGCTTTGTAAACACTTATTACGATTAGTGGCATTATTATAAGAATAACAAATATCACTAGCATGGAGTAAACCGGTTTTACCTGTCCAATAATAATTTCCAGTTTTTTCAAGTTTGTCAAAATTAGTGGAACTACTAACCTTCGTCATATCAATAAGATTGGTTACCCATTTAGCTGCTTGAATTTTACCTTGACTATCTTCAGAAATAATAGTTAAACAATTAGTAGAAGAACTGTTAGCGCATTTAGTAGCAGTTGCATTGCTAGTAAAACCGGTATTATCAGTAGCAACTAATTTATATAAAGATAAAGTATTTTTAAAATATGCACCCATTTGCGAATAAAGAACTATTTTAGGATTATGACCATCTTTGACAGCATACCCATCTAAAGTATAATTATTATGTAAAACTGTACTTCCATTACGTCCTGATTTGTAATAATCTTTAGGATTAAGCATCATCATCAGTTGACTATCGCTCCAGTCATGGGAACCCGTATCGGAAGCTGAAGATCCAACATTTTTTTTCTTGCAATCCCAAGGCGTGTTAAAAGTAGTAGTACGGACAATTTTAATATAATAATCACTACGAGCAGAGCAAGTCGTATTTTGGCATATTGCCCCAACAATACGCCATTTTTCACCATTAAATGAAACATAATTGTTGACAGTAGCGCCAATGTAACGATAATCTTTAGCGTTATCCGCTCTAGTTATAGCTGTTGCTTTACTTTTAACATAATCATAAAGGTACGTTTCAGTGCCAGCATACGTCTTTTTAATATCTTTTTTATAAATATTAAGCCTAATTCTAGTATTGACATAAGAAGTCATGATTAAAACTAGAGTGAGCATAAAAATTATAAAAAAAGAGTAAATAATTGAAATTGATATAAAACCGTTTTTCTTTATCATAAATACACCCACGAATAATAATAAGCATATGAACATTGTATGCCAAAATTTAAATCTTTATTAAGACTATATTCATTCATAGCTTTAGCAAGCGTTATACTGCTGCTTTTATTAGCTTTATAAAAGGCATGAACTTTGCTTTGAAGGCATTCATCATATTTACCAAACGCAATATCAGTACTAGCACCATTTATCTTTTCTCCAGTTTTCGTGAGAAAGAAAATAGAAATCAAAATGCCCGAATGCCCATTATAATTAGTTGTTTCATCAATATCTAAAGTTTTAATGTAATCTAAAAAATTATTATATGAATAACTATTTATAAACTTAATAGTATTTTTGCAAAGATTATCTGTCGAACTAGGTGTACACTTTTTTAAATTAGCTATATCTGAAAGATTAATATAAGCTAATTGATAAAAATTTAAAAAATCCCTAAGCGATTTCATATCAGTATTGTCATTATAGATTGGGCTTTCTACGTTAAAAAAGTATATATATTTGCAATAAGCTGAACCTACTCCACTTGAATTACAATTTTTATTCTTGGTAACAGCAGAATCAAATGTTGTTTTATTATAGGACTTTTTTAAGATATCTCTAATTGCAATAGTTTGATATACATAAGTTATATCGTCATAATAAAGTCTTCTTTTTTCTTTAATAATTACATCACTATATGATTTATACAGCAAAAGAAGCGTAGTTAGTAATATAACTGCGGTAATAATAGTTTCGATAAAAACAAATCCCTTATTATTTATTCTTTTTATCATATCTAAATTATAACAAAAAAATATAAATTATAAAAGATTATTTATTAATTAACGTGTGACAATTATTGAATATATTATATTAGGTGATAAACATGCGTCCATATCGTCTTGGTTTTAATGTATTTATGATTTTTACTTTAATAATTCTAATATTTTACCAATTATTACTTACTTTACTCCTACCATTTCGTTTTAATATTTTTATTCTTTTTTTAGAATTCTCACTCTTGTTTTTCTTTATTTTCAGAATAATATGGCCTTATTATTGATTCTGTCTTGTAAATATAATTTATTACATTTTTAACTATTCGAGTTTTCTCAAACTCACTTGTATTATCTATTTTTAATGGTATTGGTAAAGCTAATATAATAAATAATAAATCTTTTTCACTTTCTAAAAGATCAAAACAACGAAAATATTCTTTGAGAAATGACTTAAAATTACTGCTATCAAAATCTGTTTTATAATAATTTATAATATCAATAATTGGACTATCAATACGATATTTATCCCAGCTAGTTATTATGCTTTCATTTACATTATATATAAAATGATTTAAAGATAAATTATTATGTATTATACTTACCCGCATATTTTCTTTATTTACATTTTCATACCATGAATCAAGTTTATCTTTAGCAAAAGCTAATGCCGATTTTATTTTATAATAATTTCTATTAAATAAATACTCCGATGGACTTTGAAATTCTTTTTTTAAATTATTTAGAAATAGTCCTTCATAAAAGACTTGCATATAATTTATATTTTCCTGAACAATTTCATATATTTCTTTGTAATTATCGGTTGAGGTTTCTTTAAAAAAAACAGTTTTATTATGTAGTGATGCTACTATTTTTGCAAATTCTATTTCTTTTTGCTCTTTTATAATAAAATCCTCTTCGACAAATTTAGTCACATAACTTTCGTTTTTATAATCAAAATCAATAACTGGATGATTATAAAAACCTTTCGAATCTAAATAATTAAACAGAGTCGCTAAATCTTGTGTTTTTTGCTTAATTATAAACTTACCGGATGAGGAGTCAATAATCGTTGTCCCTTGATTAATTGAAAAACGATATGGTTTATAACGATTTTTAACTTTCTCATTCATCTTTCACAGGTATTAAATATATATTTAAGTCATCAATATTATCAGTTTTGTTTACATTTATTAAGTCTTCTTTACTAATTTTATAAAAAGAACATATACTATCGACGGTCTCTTCATTTTTTTTATAATGAATATGATAAATAGCATAATCATCCTCGGCATTTAAACTTGCTATATCATTTTTTACGTCATAAATAATGTTACTATCGTCCCTAACTTCGATATAATCATTTACTTCTTCCTCTTTTTCCTCAGGGACTTCCTCTTTTTCATCTATTTGCCGATACTCATTATCTATGAGTTCATATGGATCTTCTTCTTTAATATCATCAGCAGATATTTCATAATCAATTTTGACAGTTAATTCACTATCATTTAAATCGTAAGTAAAATTATCAATATTAAAACTTATTGTATTTGGATCAATTTTATTTGTATACTCTAAAGAAAACGGAATAGTAAATTTATATTCGTTTGTATTTATGGATAGCTCATGTTCCTTGCAAGTTCCACTTATAAAAAAATTACCCAGTAATTCATCGTCATTTTTAGTAATTTCATGTTCAAGAGAAATACTACAAATTTCTTTTACTGGGTAATCAAACTTAACCTTACTTTCAAAAGGAATAATACATTTCATCAAATCATCTCCATTAAATGATATGACTACATTTTAAAATATATGCTATTTTTCCTTTGAATCAATAATAATGGTAACAGGCCCATCATTAACAAGCGATACTTTCATATCCGCCCCAAAAATACCTGGTAAAACCTTTATATATTGACCAAGTTTATTATTAAACTCTTCATATAGTTTAATCGATTCGCTACCATTTAAGGCTTTAAAATATGAAGGCCGATTTCCTTTTTTAGTATCTGCATATAAAGTAAATTGGGAAATTGATAAAACACTTCCACCTTCATCGAGAATTGATTTATTCATAATACCATTTTCATCATCAAAAACTCTAAGATTTATAATTTTCTTAACTATATAATCTATGTCATAAGAAGTATCATCTTGCGTAAAACCTACTAATACAGTAAAACCTTTATCGATATGATTAAAAACCTTACCATCTATAGATACACTAGCATTTTGGCATCTTTGAATAACTACTTTCATATTCTTTCTACATCCTTTACATATCTAAGCTTGCGAATGTTTTTAATGATATTATTTAGTTCATCAATATTTTTTACTTTTAATTCTATATGATATAAACCATCTTTTTGAATATTGATATTAATTATATTCACATTTTCACTTGTGATAACCGCAATTAAATCAGATAGTTCTGACTTATCCGTACTCGTAGAAACAATTAATTTTGCAACATAAGTCGTTCCAGTAACATTCACCCACTCTACATTTACTAGTTTATCTGAATCTTTTTCGACATTTTTACAGGTGCTACGGTGAACAGATATACCACCAGTTCTAGTAATAATCCCTATAATATCGTCACCATTAATAGGATTACAACATAGTGCTAAATGGGTAAGAATTGAAGACTTGCCATCTACCAAAATATCACTTTTACTATCACTATTTGAAACAGTATTACGCGGAGTATATGATTCTTCCAATTTAATTACTAATGTATCTTCCGCATCGCCTACTGTTACATAATTAATTATGAATCCAGCTGTATAACGAAATGAACCAATTGAAACATAGATATCATCTAAATCCTTTAATTTAAGACCTTTACAAAGCTTTTCAATATTCTCATTTGATAAAATATCATTAATGTTAAGTTTCCTTTTGCGCAATTCTTTTTCAAGTATATCCTTGCCTTTGGCAATATACTCCTCCTTATCAATTTTTGAAAAGAAGGCTTTAATCTTATTTTTAGCCTGTGAAGTCTTAACAATATTTAGCCAGTCTTTATTCGGAGTCGAATTTGAATTAGTCATAATTTTGACAATGTCATTGTCCTTAAGTTCACTACTTATAGGAACCATTTGATCATTTACGATAGCTCCAACCATAGTATCACCAACTTTTGAGTGAATACGATAAGCAAAATCTATAGGCGTTGAACCCTTAGGAAGCTCTACAACATCTCCCTTTGGAGTGAAAACATATATTAGATCAGATAAAATATCATCATCAATTAGTTTCGCAAAGTCTTTATCTTCATTCATTTCTGAATTTTCAATAATACTGCGGTATAATTCAAGTTTTTGTTCCATCATTGATTGAATTTTCTTGGTTCCTTTTTCCTTATATGACCAATGTGAGGCAATACCTTTTTCAGCTATTTCATCCATCTCGTAAGTTCTAATTTGAATCTCATAAAACCTTCCGCCCTCCCCAAAAACAGTTGTATGAAGCGATTGATACATATTTTCTTTTGGAACCGCGATATAATCCTTGAAACGATTTTGAACAGGACGATATTTTGCGTGTATTGCTCCCACCGCGGCATAACAATCACTTTCTTTATCGACAAATACTCTAAGTGCTAAAATATCATAAATATCTTCCCATTTTTTGCCGTTTGAAAGCTTATTATAAATACTATAAATGCTTTTAACCCGACCCTTAATCTCGAATTTAATCCCAGCATCGCTAAGAATATGCGAAATGCTTTCTTTCATTTCTTGTAAATATCCGTTTAATTCCGAAGTTGTATCATTTAATTTTTCTAATATATCATTATAAACTTCAGGTTTCAAATAATATAAGCATAAATTTTCAAGCTCGCTTTTAATGGAATTAATACCTAAACGATGGGCAATCGGAACTAAAACCGAAAGCGTTTCATTGGCAACACTTTTTTGATGTGCTTTTGAAAGGCAACCCATCGTCCGCATGTTATGGAGGCGATCAGCAAGTTTAATAAATAATACTCTAACATCATCACAAAGTCCAACCATTACCTTGCGAAGATATAGTGCACTATTTTCGCTTTCGTCCATCATTTCTAAATGGTTAATTTTTGAAACCGAAGCTGCTATAACGCGTATTTCCTCGCCAAATAATTCTTTTATTTTACCGTCAGCATTTTCATCATAAATTTCTACTTCATGCAAAAGACTCGCGATAATTGTTGGCGTATCGACATTTAAATCTAATAAAATACTTGCAACCTCTAGGCAATGATTAATTACTGTATCTCCGTTTTTTCTTTTGGCATCGCCTAAGACTTCTTTAGCAAAATTGTATGCCTTCTCTATTTCCAAAACATCATCAATGTTTGTAATTTTACTTGTTAAACTTTCTAGTGTTATGATAAACACCTCCATTACAAAAAATATTTTATAATAACCTTGCCTATTATACTAAATGTTAAAAATATTTACAAACTAAACTTATTATTTTTGACATTTAGGACAATAGTAAGTACTTCTTCCCCCTATTTTCTCTTTTTTAATCTTTTCGCCGCATTTACAAAAATCTTTTGTATGAACACACAAAAAATTTTGATACTCCCCATATACTCCTAAAGAGGATGTATAAGATCTTATTGTCGTCCCTTTATATTTAATTGCATTATTAAGTATTTCTTTTGAAGCTGATAAAATATTTTGGCAGTCTTTTAAAGTAGTACTACTTCCAAATCTATAAGGATTAATTTTCGAAGCATATAAAACCTCATCAACATAAATATTTCCTAATCCTGCCACTATACTTTGATCTAATAATAGAGTCTTTAATGGTATATCTTTATTGGAAATCTTTTTAAATAGATAATCGGCATTTACATCGCTATTAGCATCAGGCCCCAAATTATTAAAATAACTTTCTAATTTATCTTTACTAATCAGTTCCATCCTACCAAATTTACGTGTATCATGATAACGGAGGGTAAAATTATCAAAATAAAAAATAATATGTTCATGTTTTTGTATTTCTTCGTCTTTTCCTTTTATAAAATATTTGCCTTCCATCCGAAGATGTGATATTAAATATTTATCTTCAGTTTCAAATATAAGATATTTACCTTTCCTTTTAATATCAATAAACTCATTATTAATTAAATTATTTTTAAAATAATTCAAGTCATTTTCAATTATCTTATCATATAAAACTTTGATATCTTTAATTTTCTTACGTAAAACTTGTTTTTTTAAAGTATCTCTAACCGTTTGAACTTCTGCAAGTTCTGGCATAAAAATCAACTACTTTCTTTCAATTAATTCTTTATATTTATTTCCCCGTTCTTCAAAGTTTTTAAAAAAACCATAAGAAGATGCTGCCGGAGAAAGAAGACAAACACATCCCTTTTTAGTAACTTTTTTAGCAATTTTAACTGCTTCTTCCATCTTATCTACTTTATAAGCCTTTTTAATATCTTTTATTTGTTCGTAAATGTAATGCCCCGTATCTGGAAGACATATGAAATTATTAATATTAGAATCCTTTAAAAAATCTATAAAATACTCATAACTAATTTTACGATCCATTCCGCCAAGTATTAATGTATCGATATTATCTAAACTATTTATGGCATTAATTGTTGCATCAGGAATTGTGGCTATCGAATCATTATAAAAAGTAATACCATCAAAAGTACCGACAAGTTCCATACGATGTGGTAATGGTTTAAATTCGCATATTGCTTTTGTGGTTTTGTCTTCCTCAAGATTTAATATGCTAGCTACTGTTAAAGCAAACATAATATCTTTTACGTTATGCCTTCCTTTAAGATTAATTTTATTATCTAAATCAAACACTTTATTATCATTAACCACTATAAAATTATCAAGTATGTATGCATAAGAGCTATCCTTTTTTTCAAAAGTTATATCATATTTTTGGCTCTCTGTTTGGATAAAGTTTTTATAACTTTTTAAATCCTCATTATCAGAGGAATATAAAAAATAGTCATCTTTGCCTTGAAATTTAGCAATATTTAGCTTAGCTTTATAATAAGCATCTAAACTATCATAATGATCTAAATGCTCTTCGAAAAGATTTAAAATAATAGCTATATCTGGAGATTTAGTTACATATTCAAGTTGATGCGAAGACATTTCAATTACAACATAACTTTCTTCATCAATATCGTCCATTACATCAAAAATAGGATTACCAATATTACCTAGCAAAAATGTTTTATAACCTTGATTATTAATAATACTATAAATTAAAGATGATGTTGTGCTTTTGCCTTTTGTACCTGTAATTCCTACTACATATCCTTTTTTATTTTCTAGAAAATACTCGAGCTGTGAAGTTATTTTATCTTTAAAAGAGGAAATATCCATCCCTTTAAAAGATATACCTGGTGATTTAAATATTAAATCATAATCCTTTAAATCATCATAGTTAATATCCATAACTAAAACATTTTTATCCTCAATTTTAATATCTTGATATTTATTATCCATGATAACTAAAGGCATTTCTTTTTCGTACTTTCGAATATACTCGTAAGTTGAAAGGCCTTCCTTACCAAAACCTAAAATAACTATTTTTTTATCTTTAAAATTATTCATTTATACTCCTTTTTACTATATCAATATATTCCAAAGGAACATTATTTTCATCATTAAAACAATGTAAAATACTATCATCATATTCTAAAGGATAATTATTTTTATAATAATCTAATAAATATGGAAGATTTCCTTCGTAATTATTTATAGTCTTACATATAGAATAGTTTACCTCTTCATAAGTTCCTACACACTCAAAAGGTTTATGCTTGCTTTTCCCGATAAGTTCTAAGAAAGTCTCTAGTAAATCTTCCTTTGCAAAAAGCTCTTCACCAAAAATATTAATGAGTTCTTCTTTTTTTAAAAATGGACTTAATATTATATAGACAAACAAGCACTTTGGGCAAGAGCAGCACCATTTCCAAGGAAGAGATTTGCTGCCAACATTACAGCTTTTAAAAGTACTATGATATTCTTTATATTTAGCAAAAAGCGATGCAATTTGTAGTTCAGAAAGTGGTCTTAATAAACTAAAATACTTTATATCTACTTTAAAATAATTTGCAACATAACTATTAAAATCGCATTCATATTCATAAGATTTAGAATACTGATGATTGACATTTTCTCCGACAACATTGCCTTCGTTAGCGCTTGCTTCATTAGAAAGAACTATATATTTTTTATTTGCTAAATAAGCAGAAAGTAAAGAAACAAAAGAGACAAGCGAAGAAAATGGTGTATGGCCATTTAAAAAGCCTTCACTATTAAGTTCAATTAATCTTTTATCTAAAAAGCGATTAACTATAATACTATCAAGATTACTTTTCTTAGCACACTCTAAATGTACTTCTTTTGGATTAATAATAAAAGCTTTAGAATTACTTAAATAATCTTTTAAAAGATTGATTGTAACAATTGAATCTTTGCCACCCCCGATGGGTATTAAATTGCCATTTCCTAAGTAGTTTACTTCATATGCACTTTTTTTACCAAAACAAGTAATTATCATAAAATCATCCTCAGAAATATGAATATCATTTTGATAGAAAAATTCGCCTAGACCATTATAATAAAGCTTCTTAAACCATTTAATTTGATTTTCATCAAGATAACCTGCATTAATAACTACTTCATGAGGCATTGCAACTTTCCAATAACTAATTAATTCCACAAGGCCTATATGAAATACAAGGTCATTAAAGAAATCTCTATTAAAATTATTAATTTCAATATCTTTTTTAAATAGTTTTAGAGAAGGAGTAAATTTAGCTAAATTAGGTATTTCAAAATAATATGTAATATTTATCTCTTCATCATTTTCACTAATCTCGTATTTATCATATATAAACTTTGGATATTTATCTTTTATTTCTAAATAAGTCATATAGCCTCCTTATTTGGTTTCATACCAGTTTTTACCGACATCGGTACTTACTTTTAATGGTACAACTAGATTCACAACATTTTCCATGGTATCTTTAACAATTTTTTCTAAAGCATCAAGTTCATCTTTACATACATCAAATATTAATTCATCATGGATTTGTAATATCATTTTACTTTTTAAATTTTTTTCATTGATATTTTGATAAACTTTTATCATAGCTATTTTAATGATATCGGCAGCAGTTCCTTGAATTGGTGTGTTAATAGCCATTCTCTCACCCATTTGTCTAATCATATAATTGGCATTATGAATTTCATCAATTACCCTTTTCCGATTAAAAAGGGTCGTAACATAACCTGTTTCTTTGACAGTTTTAATAGTATCATCCATATATTTTCTAACTTCAGGATAAAGCTCATAATATTTATTAATAAAGAAGTCCGCTTCTTTTTTTGATATATGAAGATTTTCTCCTAAACCAAAACCACTTATTCCATAAACAATACCAAAAATAACAGCTTTGGCTTTAGACCGCATTTCTTTAGTAACATCTTTAATGTCAACTCCATTAATGTCGGCTGCTACCTTAGCATGAATATCGCCATCATTGGCAAATGTATCAATCATTGCTTTACAAGATGTAACATGAGCAAGTATCCTAAGTTCAATTTGCGAATAATCACAACTTAAAAACAAATCATTATGGGGAATAAATGCTTTTCTAATTTGTTTACCAAGTTCATATCTAACTGGTATATTTTGTAAGTTGGGTTCAATCGATGATAGTCTTCCCGTTCTAGCAATTGTTTGCTTAAAAATTGTATGAATTTTATGATCATCATGAATAGTGTTTATTAAACCTTCGATATAAGTAGACTTTAATTTGGTTAGGTTGCGATACTCTAATATAAGAGGTATAATTGGATGCTTATCTACAAGTTTTTCTAAAGTATCGACATCAGTTTTATAACCCGTTTTATTTTTCCTTCCCTTGGCAATCGCTAGTTTTTCAAATAAAATGTTTCCAAGTTGAACAACCGAAGATATATTAAATTCCTGACCGGCAAGATTATAAATTTCTTTAGTGACTTCTTCGATTCTTTTTGATATTTCAGCACCTTGTTTATTTAAAACATTGCTATCAACACAAATGCCCTCTTTTTCCATACTTGATAAAACAAAAGAAAGTGGCATTTCAATATTTGCATATAATTCATAAATATTTTCTTCATGCATCTTGGATATTAATTCATCATTTTTTTGATAAATATATCGGCACTTTTGAATAATTGCATTTTTTAAACCTTCATAATCATTATGTTTTAATAAATCATTTCTAGGAGCTATGTTTATACCTTCAAAACTTGCTAAATAAGCAACATCATCTTTAATATTGATACCTAGTAAGTAAGCAGAAATCATAATATCATCAATCTTTTTAAAATTATTATCTAAAAAGTATAAATCTTTCTTTATATCATAAGTGATAATCTCTTTGCCCTTTAAAACTTCTTTTAATCTTCCTATATTGTTTGCATCAAAATAATAATTATATTTACTATCACAGACTCCAGCCCCAATTACATTTGCTTTTGTATATACATCGTCATCTAACTCTAAGTATAATGATACTTTACCCTCAAGGACAACATTGACATCATCATTAACAGTGATTATCTTTTCTTTAGGTGCTTCTTTTTGAGTATTTAAATTTTTCAAAAGTGAAACGAACTCAAGTTCAGTATATATTCTATGAAGCTCTTCTTCATTAGCGCCAGCATATTTTAAATCATCAAGGCTTACTTCCAAAGGGACATCTAAATATATGGTAGCTATTTTTTGAGACATAAAAGCATTTTCTTTGTCATTAACTAATTTATCATGAACACTGCCTTTAATATTGTCGATATTATCATAAACTCCCTCAAGGCTACCATATTCTTGCAATAGTTTTAAAGCAGTCTTTTCGCCTATTCCTTTGACACCTGGAATATTATCAGAACTATCACCCATTAAGGCTTTTAAATCAATTATTCTAATTGGTTCTATTCCATAAGATTCTTTGAAAGAAGTTTCATCATAGCGAATATAACCAGTTTGTTTTAATAGCTTAATATCAGTTTCAAAATTGATTAATTGTAGTAAATCTTTATCACTAGAAACAATTGTAGAAACAAAGTCATTATCAAGAGTGGCTTTTTTTACTAAAGAACCTATAATATCATCTGCTTCATAAGGTTCTAATTCTAAATGCTTAATTCCCATAGCATCCAAAATAGTTCTTGCAACAGGCATTTGCATTTTTAGTTCATCCGGAGTTTGCTGTCTTCCTTCCTTATAAAAAGAAAATTCTTTTTTACGAAAATTTTTACCAATATCAAAGGCAACAGCCATATACTCAGGTTTTTCCTCTTCGATAATCTTATTTATCATGCTAATAAAACCATATAGAGCATTAGTTGGAAAGTCTTTACTATTCTTCATAATTTTTCCACTATAAGCTGTAGCATAATAAGATCTAAACATTAAATTATTTCCATCAATTAATACAATTTTTTTCATTAATCCACCTAATATTATTATATCAAAAAAGTACAGCTATAAGCTATACTTTTTTATTCAGGTATCTTAACTTCTAAACCAATTTCTGAGTGACCATATAACAAGAAATCATCATAACTTTTATCTTCAAGATAAATACATTTTGCAGCAAGGTCACCGTACATATCTACATAGGTATAGCATCTAATACGATTACCGACAATCATATTATTATAGTCAATTTCATCTTTAATAATCTTTTTCTTAGTCAAGAAATCAATAATTTTCTTATCAGTATCCGATTTTTTAATATTTAAAAGTTTTAAAAATGCTTCCTCATCTACAACTTTTTGCCTTTTGACATCATAATAGTATACTTCAAAACTCGGTGTAATCGTTTTTTCTGTACAGACATCTTTCGCAATTAAGTCTAAAGTTACTGCAGCAAGTGTATCATTGACAAAATAGTACATATAGCCTTTATCGACATATCGGTATTTATATATACTAGCCTTTTCAGGGCACTCATCAAAGCTATATTTGCCTTCCTCTAAATTAGAAATTCTATTCGTATAATTACTATTGATTTTGCGAATAATATCCTCTAAATCTGGATTCTTACTATAATCAGTAAGTCGATAATAAATTGATTCCTTAATATCACAATTATCTGCACTCATACAATTGTCTACCAAACGATATTTTAACTCTAAATCGGGAACTATGACAACATCAGGAAATTTTTCTTTATTAGTATTAATAATTTTTCCTTTACCAAGTGCTATAACAATGCCTAAGATGATAATTAATAAGATAATAAGTAAAATTATAATTCTCTTTTTCATATCATATTCCTTTTCTAACTACAAGCTGACGAAGCTGTTTTGAAATTACCTCTTTTTGTTGTAGATGTTTCTGACGTTCCATATGGAGCCTGATGATACAAACAGCTATCTTCATTTGAACTACTAGTACAATAAATATGATCAACCCATCCTATACCGCATAGATAACGATCACCGCTTATCTTTTCGGCCCTACAAAGGGCAATTTGTGCGGTTTTATAAGAACCTTTATACCCCTCATCAGTTCCTAAAGATCTATTATAATTATGATCACATGTCGAATAGGCACTATTACCATAACATCTTCCTACGTAAACTGACTCACATGCCATATAACGCCAACCATAGTCACAATATTCCGTATATGATGAAGATGTTTTTTCTACACCACCATACATATATGTACATTTCACGGTATATTGCATATCCCTATAATCCGCATCTATTGTATTACTAGGGCATCTACCTTCTGTACAAGTTTCCTCACTTTTACATTTGTGGTTTGTATCACGATATTCCCATTTCTTTTTACAGCCATTATACCTGCTTTCAACTTCCCAACCGTAATCATCACAATAATCATATTCCCATTCACCTTCGCTACAACAGCTTTGTGTATTACATTTCGTACCTTCGTTCTTCTTTTCCTCTGCTGATTCACCACAATAACTTCCATCTATTTTAGATCTCATTGAGCATGTGCGATATTGATATTGGGTTCCGCCGTCACATTCACGCGTACAATATGACCATGACCATGGAGTACAATTATCAGTTTTTTCTTTGGATGAACAACAATCAACTGTATTACAATCTCGCTTTGCAGCCTCACATTTTACGCTAGTAAAATATTTATCAACTTGGGCTCTTGTTTGAGTTCCTGTATTACATTTTTTAGAGCATTCGCCCCAATTTGAATTACTATCATAAATTTTATATGTGCAATATACATATGTATTATAAGAAGTAGTTTTAACTTCCGAAATATTTCCTACCTTATCTTTAACAAATGCATATCTTGTAAAAGAATTATCAGTTTTATATACATTATTTGAACCATCACCAAATGTTACAGATACTGATTTTCCATTATTATCTTGCCAGTCACAATTTTTAGAGCTATTTACATCAGTAAAACATACTTTATCTATACCGCTGGATGAATCATTACCCTTTATTATGTATGTTGCATCTTTTGAATAGTAGCTACTTACCGTACTAGTTATGCTAAATTTATCAACTTTTGGAACATCTCTATCTACATATACGCCTACACTGGAATAATCACATTGTTTTGAATTACCCGCACCATCTACAATTGAATATTTATCTATCTTATCAGTTACAACAGTTTGTGTATTATAAACTTTACTACCATAACGCATTTTTATACATCTTGTACCATCAGCAGAATATTGTTCACACACCGCGCCCGCAACACCGTTATCCTTACAACCAGAATCTTCGTCTTTACATCCCCATTTTATAGTTCTAGTTTTAGCCCATTTATCTTTTGAACCTTGACCTTCAATATAACATTCTGGTGCCTTGGCATCAATGTTTTTTACAACTATTTCTTGACCTGCTGAGCTAATATTTCCAGCTACATCTTTAACATACACATAATAAACTCCGCTTGTTGTTATTACATTATTATTGGTATCGTTATTCAAATTGTAGTTTGTGCCTGATATAGTTTTCCATTCACTAGAACTATTAGTAGGAGCAGTTTTACTTGTTGAAATAGCAAATGCTGCAAGGCCAGATCCCTTATCTTCAAAATCCGCATATATATATTGATTCTGATTTATCCATGTTCCATCATCAACATTAATTTTAGTTCGAACATTATATACAACAGGCTCAGTTGTATCCATCATAACAAATTGACTAGCCACATAATCTTTGCCATTTATTGGTACTCTTACTTGATATGTTGTAGATGAATAGTCCTTTGTTACTATATATGGGTTCCCATTTGTATAAATATCTGGAGCATCAGGTGTTGTCCATATTGCGTTGTTATCAATATCAGTTTGCTTAATAGTATATCCTCCAACATTTATATTACTGCTTAAAAATACTTTTAAATATACAGTTTTTGAACCTATCCACAGATTATCACTAAAAGCTTTATAATTAGAAGCATTTGTGCAATTACTAGTACAATATTTTATTGTCAATATTGCATCAGAGTAAATATCAGACGGGCATACACCGTCAACCGGACGTGCCTCTTTTAACTCACCTTCTTCACTTGTAGTGAAATCATAATAATAACAATTAAGCGTTTGATTTTGATTTTCCGGGTCAACTATTACCTCATTACCAGCATCAGTTTTATCGCTTGTAACATATCCCTCTTTTATAAGAGTATCAACATAAACCTTTTTAATTCCGGTTTGCTCTACGTATTTTTTTGCTTGAACTTGCATTGAACTAAGCAAATTCGTTTTTTGCTTAGATTTTACGGTACTACCCACTGAGGAAATTGATAGAACTGACATCGTTGAAACAATAGCAAGCAGTACAACTACCGCTATTAATTCAATTAAGGTAAATCCCTTCTTCCTTTTCAAATTAATCTTTTTACTTTTTTGATTATTTAATACTTTATCAGAAGCTTTTCTTTTGGGTGTTTTCTTTTCCAACGTAGTTTTATTATTAGTAATTTTGTTATTATTTGTCATAACTTTCTTTTCATTATTCTTTTTTTTAACAGTTTTACTTTCCATATTAAATCACCCTACTATAATCAATTATATCAAATTTATTATATTTTACAATTACAATTGAAAAAGATATAGCATTTTGTTATATCTTTTTTATTTCAGAGTGGTATCTGTATTAATTATAAATGAATGGTTGTCCTCTTTTTGAAGATAATAAATACTTAAAAAGCCATCATAAGTTATGAACACTTTTACACTAGTTACATTTTCATATTTATAACTTTTACCATATTTATTAATCTCATTAATATTAGCTTTTATTTTTTTAACAACGCTAAAGCTTTTTAAATCAAGAATATTTACTACATCATTATAATTTATAAACTTTTGGGCTTTTTTATCATAATAATACACCAATGAATCGACATTCGAAGTGTTATCAGTACATAAATCTGTTTTATCCCAGCTAGCAAACAAAATAGTTACTTTATCATTATCAAATCTTGATACTTTACTATCAAATATATATCTATGACTATATAAATCTTTTTTACTAGCACATGCGCTATCTTTATTATTTGATTTTAAACTAATATTATAGTTATCAGCAGTAGATTTATTAATAGATTCAACTTTATCTTTAATTAAATTAGAATCATCAGTATAAGATTTTAAAAAAATATATTCTTTATCAAAGGAAGTACATCTAGGACTATTTTCATCAAGACAAGTTTTAATAAATTTAGATTCATATCCAGATGATGAATTATTAATAGTTGGTTTTTTATCATATTTTCTTTTTATAATCATCAATATAGAAAATATGACAATTATAGATAAAATTATAATAATCATTAATCTTTTTTTCATATACGTCTCCATTATCCAGAACAAGTACTATTTGTACAAGTAGCATATGGGCTTGTTGAAAGACAATTACTTTTTATTTTTCCACCCTGATAACCTCCTGAGGCAATAACATAGTAAATGCCATCCATGGTAGTATTTACTTCAAATGATGTATGGCTTGAAGAATATGATTTAACAGCCCAATAACAAGAATATCCCCCATACATAACGCATGTGTTGCCATATTGATTTGATGTCCCATTTTCAAAACCGTCTACTCTACACAAATACATTGTTTTAGTCGAAGGTGTTGGATCATCGTCATCATCTTCGTCATCGTCCGACTCGCAACTGCCAAGAGTTAAATATTTTTTCCAATAATATGAGTCAGGATCATTTTTTTCATAGCAATAATACCCATATGGGTCACAGTATAAATATAATTCTTCATCATCAATACAATAAGGACCAGATCTTGTACAACTGCCTGCATATTCTTCGCCATTACAATTATCATATTCGTAATAGCTATAATTTCTGCAATAATCATCCGTATATGTAATTGTGCAACAAGGACCGTTATTACAAGAAGTACCAGGAGAATACGATGTTTCAGTAGCTGTTCCGCAATTATTACTACAACTAGTTTTCTTTGTACAAGTCCGATGAGCTTTTGTACAAGTACCAGGGCCACAAGATGCTGAGCAAGTATCACACTGCCAATCACCACAATTAGAATTGACAATGTCATCACAACAATCTACAACTTCTTTTAAAGAGCATTTTGTCGATAAATATTTATCTATATAAGGTCTAGATTTAGTTCCTCCACAAGAATCACTACAACTGCTGAACGAACTATTTATATCTCTTATGTATTCACTACAAGTTGTATATAATTCGTAAGCGGCACTTTTGAAATTTGATATATTTCCAGCATTGTCCATTACGAAAGCATATCTTGTATATTTAGTTCCGCTTCCTTCTTGGTTTCCTATAGTTATATCTCCATATGACGCTTGTTTCCAATTACACGAGCTAGAATCATTACTACTAGTAATACAATAATACTTAATTCCGCTTAATGAGTCACTACCCGATATTGAATAAGTAGCATGTATTGAGTTATACGCTTCAGTAGAGCTTATACTTAAGCTATTAACACTCGGATTTGTCATGTCAGAATAAATATATGCTGTTTTATTCGTGCAGTTGGTGGAATTACCGGCTTCATCTTTGATGACATAACTATATGTTTTGGTTTCCATGTTACTATATTTTTGGGTTATGGAAGTTGCACATGGAGAGTTATCGGGAGAAGTGCTCTCACTTTCACAAGTCCAAGTTATTGAAACCTCTTTATTATCCCAATAAGTATTATCACCTATATGGTCACATCGTGGCGGTGTATTATCAATTTTTTTGACTGTTATTGGAGTAGATTTTGCTACATTTCCAACCACATCTTTAACATAAACATAATATACACCATTACTAACAATCTTATTATTTAAATCATCACCACTAAGCGCAAAATTACTTCCATTTACATTTTTCCATTCACTAGAACTATTGGAAGGCGCAGTAGCACTTTTAGTTATTGCAAAGTAAGCAAGGCCAGAACCTGAATCGCTAAAATTAGCATAAATAAATTTTGCGTTTTTCCACGAATCTTCATCGCTTACCCTTACATTATCAATGACAGGAACGCTATTATCAATCCTAATTGTTTTTGATACAGTATAATCCTTTCCCCCTTCCATTCTTACCCTGACATTATACGTTCTTTCAATATAACCATCAGATGGAATTGTTACTTGGTAAGTATCTCCAGTATCATAAACATCCGGTGCAAGCGGAGTTGTCCAAATAGAATTATCTTTTAACATTTTATCTGTAATGATTTCTTTATTTAAACTAATTACTTTTAACGTAGCTACATTACTATTAGTTTTTATCCAACTATCAGATATTGCATCGTTATTGCTATATACAATATTGATAAATGCATCGGATATGACACTATAATTGCATATGTCACTGCTACTGCCATATTCTGGATTGCTACTTATTACCCCACCTTCATCACTTGTAAAATCAAAATAATAACAGTTTAATTCTTTTGAAGAATCAGTAGGATCAACAATAATCTCCCTATCGGAAGTTACTTTATCACTTGCCACATAACCGTCTTTTATTAATGAATCAATATATACTTTTTTAATGCCAGTTTCCTCAACATATTTTTTAGCGCTAACTTTGATGGATTCCAAAAGGTTTTCTCGTTGTTTTTCTTTGATTGATTGACTGATATTTGTTACTGATAAAACTGCCAATGTTGAAATAATCGTAAGAATAGCAACAACTGATATCAATTCGATTAATGTAAAACCCTTTTTATTAACGTTCATATCATTTTACCTCAATTATAATAATAACATAAATAGCTATTTAATAATATCCTTAATTTTATTAATAATGGATTCTTCATCTAATCCATTCATCTTAATCAATTCGTCCCTTGTTCCATGAGTACTAAATTCATCTTTAACACCAAAAGTATAAATATCAGCATTTATACTTTCTAGGGATAAGAATGAACCAAATGAGCCAATTTCCATTGATTCCTCGTAAACAAAAATAGGTTTATGCATATTTTGAATTTCCTTAAACATTTTTGCATCGTATGGTTTTAAAAATCGAGCATTTATTACCATTAAATTAATATTTTCATTCATTAATAGATTAGCTATATTTAAAGCCCGTCTAACAAATTCACCATAAGAAATAAGTACTCCATCAGTACCCTTTTTTACTATTTTCCAAGTACCCATTTCTAATTTTTCTGCTTTAGAATAATCATATTTTAAATTTATTTTAGCAAAGCGCAATGTAAATGGTCCATCATAGTTTAAAGAAGTATAAATTAAATCATTTGCTTCCTTCGCGTCTTTCGGAGATGTAACAACAAAATTAGGAATACTTAAAAGCATCGGCACGTCAAAAACACCTTGATGAGAGGAACCATCATTAGGTACAAAGCCGGCTCTGTCAATACATATAAGCATTTTTGAATTATTTCTTGCAATATCATGAATAAGCTGGTCATAACCTCTTTGTAAAAAGGACGAATAAATAAAGACAATTGGTTTTTTACCTGATAAAGAAAGTCCATTTGCAAGTAAAAGGGCATGCTCCTCAGCAATACCAACATCAATAAATTGATTTGGTAGCTTTTCCTTGATTGTTTCAAGCTTACTACCATAACTCATACCTGGGGTAATACAAATTATACTTTTATCTTTTCTAGCATAATTATAGACATAGGAACTAACTATTTCACTATATGACGGATAATTGTCTTCCTTTAATAATTTACCAGTATTTATATCAAATGGTGCAATACCATGGTATTTTCCCACAGTATCTTCCTCAGCTAATTTATAACCTTTACCTTTCGTAGTTATGACATGTAAAATAACACTTTTATTTAAATTTTTTGCCATATTTAAATATTTAATCATTTCCTTATAATCATGCCCATTTATTGGTCCAAAGTATTCAATGCCAAACTCACTAAAAATACTGCTTTTACGAAGATAAATTTTTTTTAAAAGTCTTTTTATTTTATCAAGAAAACTTGCAATCAAAGAACCTATCTTTGTTTTATTCAAAAATCTTTTGGTCTTACTTTTGGCATTATTATAACCTTTCGCAGCTCGTATGGAATCTAAAAAATTACTTAATGCCCCAACATTTTTACTAATACTCATTTGATTGTCATTAAGAATTATTATTTGCTTTGTTTTTAGAAAGCCAATTTGATTTAATGCTTCATAACTAAGCCCATTACCAATTGAGCCATCCCCAATAATAGAAATGACTTCATAGTCTTTCTTATCCATGTCTCTTGCTAGTGCAAAACCAAGACCAGTTCCAATCGAATTAGAGCTATGTCCAGTTTCATAGTGATCATATTTTGATTCCTTTAAAGATTGAAAACCAGATATCCCATCTTTTTTACGAAGCCTTTCAAAACCATTTGCTCTTCCCGTAAGAATTTTATAAGTATATGCTTGATGGCCTACATCAAATAAAACAATATCTTTCTCAAAATCAAATACTTTAGCTAATGCTAAAGTTAAATCAACTATTCCTAAATTCGAAGATAAATGTCCCCCGTTTTTAGAAACGCTTTCTAAAATAAACTGTCTAATTTTACAAGCAAGTTCTTCAAGTTCTTGGTTAGAATAATCTTTTAAAAATTTACTATCTTTTATATCTTTAATATCTATCATGAAATCAAATCCTTTATGACATAATCCGCAATTAGAATGCCTGCAGTCATGGAAACACCAATATATGATGAAACGGGATTACTTTTAATTGGCACTTCTTTCGAGGATAAAACTACTACTTCATCATTAAAGCCTTCTTTATTAAGTTCATGACGAAACTTTTTTCCTAAAGGATCATTAACTGTCTTTTTTAATGTCGTAATTTCTAAGCTTTTAGGATTTACCCTATTTCCTACCCCGAGACTACATATTAGTTTTTTATTATATTTTTTACACGCTAAAACAAGTAAGACTTTTGCTTTAATACTATCACAAGCATCAATAATATAATCATATTTTTTTATATCAATATTAGTATTTTCATCTAAGAAAGTAATAAGAGATTCAACTTTAATATCAGGGTTAATTTTATTTGCATGCTCTTTTAAAACATCTACTTTGTTTTTACCTATTACTTCAATGTTTGAGTTTAATTGTCTATTTATATTACTTAGTTCATATTTATCAAAATCGATGATTGTAATATTTTTAATTCCACTTCGAATAAGGACCTCAAAAACCGAAGAACCTACTCCCCCTACTCCGACAAGTAATATATTCTTTTTAGCTAAAAAATCTAGTTTATCGCCAAATAGTCCTTTTAATCTATCATACATAAATACTCCTATTAAAAAACCTAGTATAGTTTATTAATTTGATAAAATCCCGCTCTACGCAGGTGGGCATCACATAAACCACATTAGGATTCCTACAACACTTAATGGGTAGGTCTTCAACACCGTGATTTAATTAGATTCCCGTATTATCAACATTGTCGGTTTTATACTAAAAACAAACTATATCTAGGTATTTTTATTATATCAAATATTTTATTAAAATTAAAGATAAATACATCTAATTTACAATTATTAAACTAAAAGGTTATCAATATTAATATCTTTTTCAGTAAGTGTTCTAAGAATCTTTTTGCTCTTCTTATCTTTGGTGTTTGTCGCATGTAAAATTATGCTTTTTTCAAATAAATTACGAATAAATCTTGCATTACCAAAATTAGGTTTATCTTTATTTTCTCTAATAATACCTTTTACTTTTTCGATGGCTTCTGGGGTTATTTCAAAACCACTTTTAGCAACCATTCCTTCGAGAATTTTAACAAGCTCAGCTTCGGTATAATCTTTAAAATCTAATGTATAACCAATTCGTGAGGCAATACCCGAATTAGAATTAATAAAATCTTGCATTTCTTTTGTATAACCTGCAAAAATGACGACTAAATTATCACGATTATCTTCCATACCTTTGATAAGAGTAGCTATAGCTTCCTCATTATAAGTACTTAATTTACTAGATAGTGAATATGCCTCATCGATGAAAAGAATACCGCCAAGGGCTCTTTCTAAAACATTATTTGTTTTTATTGAGGTTTGCCCTACATATTCGGCTACTAAGTCTTTGCTTGTAACTTCCATAAGTTTGTTTTCTTTTATATAACCTAAGTTATAAAGAATTCCTGAAAGCATTCTGGCAACTGTCGTCTTACCAGTTCCTGGATTGCCTAAAAAAAGCATATGAAGATTGACATCATTTATTTTTAAATTGCTTTTCTTTTTAAGTTCAATTAAATTTACAAGATCATGTAAAACATTTTTGACATCAGTAAGACCAACAAGCTCATCAAGTTCTTTAAATATTTCATCGATAGTCTTTTCTTCTTTTATCTTAGGAATATCTTTATGAAAAGAGATATAATTAATTAATTTATCACGATACTCAGAATAATCACTAATATCTTTATGTGTAGCGGTTACATAGTCAAGTAATGCTATTTTTTGTTCATCGGATACATCAACTTTTTCAATTATCTCATTATAAATATCTTGACTAGTCGGAATAATTTCCACTAAACGGAAGTTAAAGAATTTATCTATTACATCTTGATTATAGGTTTTAAAATTGGCAATCTCCTCTTTTGAACCACATAAAAGTGTAATATTCTTCTTTCCTAAAGTAAGACCCATATTATAGAAAAATATTTTAATATTATTATCATTTTGCATGGTAATACTTGCTAAATCATTGATACTAATTATGCCATTTTTATCATATAATTCAATAGTATTTATTTTATTATTTAGTTCAAATAAAGAAAGATTATAAATACTATCATTTTTAATGTAATCAGTATTTTTTACACTATTTTTAAGTATATCAATTATTTTATTACGACATTCTTTTGTCTTGCATTCAAATAAAATATTAAAATTAATATAATTAGTTTCCTTTCCTTCATTATATTTTTTAATATAACCGACAATTTGTTTAAGCAAACTTTTTGACTCATCATCTAAATATAAATTATCTATCTCTAAGTAATAGTCACTTTCTACACTTTCATTTTTAGTTTCTTCTTTTTCGACATTAAAAAAATCTTCATAGATATCACTAAAATATTTATTATCCATAATTCACTTCCTTTGTATATTATATCAAAAAAAAGACATAATTGTCTTTCTTTTATTAAGCGTTATTTTTAACATTAATTTCCAAAAGTTTACTTTTAAGCTCTTTTTCAATATTTTCAAGTTCTTTTTCAGCAGCTTGTCTCTTAACTCTGCCTTCTTCATGAACTTTGATAACTGTATCAATTGTTTCAATAAGATTTTGATTAGTTTTCTTAACTGTTTCAATATCGACAATCGCTTTTTCGCTTTCTTTAGCTATTTCAATAGAACCTTGTTTTAATGTTTCACTATTTTTAACAAGCATTTCGTTTGTAAGTTTAGCTACATCTTGTTGTGATTGTAATGCATGTTTAGCATTGCTTATGCCAAGGGCAAGTACCATTTGATTTTTCCAAAGAGGAATTGTATTGGTAATTGAACTTTGAATTTTTTCGACTAATTCTGATTCATTGTTTTGAAGTAATCTTATTTGTGGTGCCATTTGGATAGAAATAATTCTCGTTGTCTTAAGATCATAAATCTTCTTTTCAAAACGATTAATTAGTTGTTCCATATCATTTACTTTTTGAACATCGATTTGTTCACCAGAAGCCTCGGCTTTAGCTTTAAGTTCAGGTAAGGTTACTTCTCTTAGTTCTTTTACTTTACGCATACCTGCAATGATATATAAAGATACTTCTTTAAAATACTCTAAGTTCTTTTCATACATTGTGTCAAAGATATTAATATCTTTTAGCATTTGTATTTTGTCTTTTTCTAACCCTTGTTCAATTGTACCAATATTTGTCTCAATTTTTGAGTATTTAGCTTTAACGCGGTCAAAATCTTTTTTAGCACTAGTAAACATTTTTTCAAATATATTAGTTTTTTGACCTGCTACTTCTTTATCAAACGATTTAATTTCCGCAACTAAGTTAGAAAGAAGTGAACCAACGTCTCCTAAATCTTTAGTTTTTACATCTTGTAAGATAGTGTCAGAAAACTGAGCAACTTTATCTTGCGCAGCAGCACCAAATTGTAAGATTTGTGTTGCATCATTTACATCAATCTTTGCGGTGAATTCATCGATTGCCTTTTTCTCTTCGTCCGTCAAGTTGTCATAGTTTAATGTGCTTTCTACCTTTTCCTCGGATACTTTTTCATTACCTGCTACTAAAAGTTCTACATTTTGTTTTTCAAAATCCTCTAAATTAATATTAATGTCCATATTTATACCTCCTATTTTAGACCTTCTATTAATGCATTATATTCTGCCATTTTTAAACCTGATACTGTACTAGTTATTTCTTGAGGAACAGCTATACCGATTTTTGATACATCATATTTTCCACCGGTAATACCAGTTCTAAATCCGTATTTTTCCCACGCAATTTGTTGAATTTTCTCATTTTCTTCAAATGCTTTATATAGAATCTCACCATTTTCTGTAAAATACATATAGCAGTGATTATTCCACGATGTAGGTTTTGGATATAAAACTCTAATGCGATCTTTTACTTGCTCAAAGCCTTTTTTATTAGAATTAGAAAAATCTATTATACTTTTTTCATAATCTACGATTATTTTTTGGGTGCCCATGCCTGCTCTTAGATATTCTTGAAATAAATCAGCTGGGGTAAATTTCATATTGCCAGATTTAACATATAATTCTTTTAATTTAGGCATATTGGCTATAACATTTTCTTCACTAAGTTCTCCTTTAGAAAGAATTGCTAATAAAAGTCCATAATATGTTGCTCCTGGGCTTGATTTAACAGGGTCTATTGACGAAATTGAAACATTTCCATATATATCATCAGTTACGCCAAGTTCTGACCATTTCTTACCATTTAAGATAATGTCAACTAACTGATCCATATCGACAACATAATAAATACCATCTTTTTCTTCGGCAATACCATGAGCAATTAAAGCATCTACTATCTTATCCCAGCTATAAAAGACAATCGGTGTATTAAGAGTTAAACCACCCCCTAATACTGTATATCTTTCGGCTTCATCATTAACTGGTTTTTGTTTATAGTAATCATAATAACGAATATCCGAAGTAAACAAAGCATCATATTTAGTTACGCCTGGTGAGTTAATTGTAAATGTTTCACCATTTTCCATTCGATTGATAATATCTTGATTACCTAATCCAATTGTTTCTCTAATTAATGGACTTGATACAGTCTTACTATTGCTCCATGTATCAAAAACAACGTCTATTTTATATTCTTTCTTTAGTATTTCTAAAACTTCTTCATCTTTTAAAAAGTCTTCCTTACCACCACCAGTTGCTACATAGATAGTAGTTAAATCTCCAGTAATAATCTTTTTTCCTGTTTTATAAAATACGATAATTCCTATAAGAATGACAAATATTACAAGTCCAATTATTGTTTTCTTATTCATCTTTATCCTCCTTTTTTAAAAGGCCTTTATCATTAAAGCCATCTGCCTTTAACATTTGATCAAATACTTTCATTTCCGCATCAGCATCGACAATTTCTTCTTGATATAAACTTGCAAGTATCTTTTTAAATGCATCATTTGCTTCCTCGATCATATTAGCCGTGCTTTTCATAAATTTTTTACTATCACTTGAAGTTAATCTTTGATTTTCTATCTCATCATATCTTGAAACTATTTTAACAAGTACGGGTAAGTAATAATCAAAAAATTTATTGACATTTTTACCTTTACCATTATTTTTAGTAATGACATTAATAATCTTCGAAGTTGTTTCGTGAATCTCTTTTAAATTATCTTTAACCTCTTCATCATCAATTTTAGGAATAATTGATAAGATATAAGCGTTACTCTTACTAGCTTTTAAAAGCTTATTATATAATGGCTTATTGGATTCTTTTAAAGACTCAATTTTCTTGTTTCCTGAAAATATTAGTTCACTTGCGCCAAATGCTGCTCCACCAATGGCTAAAGCCGGTAAAAATGGAACTGCTAAGCCCAAATAAGGTATTGCAAAAAATGTTCCTCCGATAATAGCTGATACAACACTTTTATTATTCATACTGCCCCCTAGTTATATTCACGCACTTCTTTAAATGCTTCGATAAGACTTGTTTTACCATCAAATACTTTGGCATTTGTAAGCTTAGCAATTTGCTCTAAATAACGCTCTTTCGCAGAGCCAAAAGTAATTGAATAAATTGGAATCTTATTTTCTAATTTTTTATACTTCTTTTCTAAATCAGAAAATGAACTATATTCATTTGGGTCACCATCTGTCATCAATATAATTGATTTATTATATGATGTATCAGTATCCTTTGCAAGAATATCTAATGCATTAATTGCCGCAGAATATAAAGCTGTTGCCCCGCTTGGATATTTGTTTTTTATTTTATAAAGTAATTCTTCAGTCTTATCACCTTGATATGCACTCCAAGTAGTATCTGCATAAGATTCAAAAGGTATGATATTAATTTTGTCTTTATAATTAAACTGAATATTATCAACGCTTGCTCTGTCATAATCAAGAATATATTCCATAGCCTCAACTAAATCACGATAACCTGAACCACTCATACTTCCTGAATAATCTAAACAAAAGACAACATGAATCGGTTTTCTAAGTTCTTCTTGATATAGATTTAAAGCTTTATTAATAACAGCATCACTTGGATATTTAAGCGGTGAAATAAGTTTAGTGGTATCAATTCCCCATTTAGGATTAAATACTTTCTTATCAGCTGTATCTGTTGTTCCACCATACCAAGTTCTTCTTCCTAAACTAGCAAGCACTTCTTGACCATCTCCGGATAAGAAGTAATCTTGAATTTTTAAGAAATCTTCTTTTTTATCCTCGTCTTTATTATTGACAAGAGCAAAAATACTATCTGATATGCTTACACCATCAGTTGGATATAAAGCATATAACGTTTCCTTCTTTTTCTTTTCTAATTCTTTATTTATATTGATTATTGAAGATTCATACGAAATAACTGCATCATAATCACCATTTAAAAATAATTCTTCGAGATAATCTTCATCGCCACTTGTTCTTTCCATACCTGAAAAGAAAGCTTTAATTTCCTCTTTTAGGCTATCTTTATTGATTATTTCTTCGGTTAAAACATCAGGATTGCCCGCAAGGGTCGAAATAATACCTAAGTATGCTACTGCTCCACTATTGGTACTATTAGGATTAGACATACTAAATTTTAGTTTTCCTGCTTTGATTGCATCAAGAATATCTTTAGTTTTTATATCCTTACCAACAAAACCTAATTCTTGCGCTTTACTTTTTTTAACTCCAAAGATAACTGGATTAATACTCATCGATTTGGATTCAGATAAAGAAACTGATTTATTTAATTTATAATTCCATATTGAGTTTGCACTCCATACAGCATCATATTCTTCACCACTATTAAGTTTAGCTATTATATCAAGAGTATCAGCATATTCAATTTCTATTTTGATTTTTTCTTTTTTAGCAAACTTTTTTATGTAACTATCTAAGGGTTTATTTTCCGAACTAGATATAATATACAATGTATCACTACTATGTTTTTTATTATTGTTATTACTACTAAAATGATTTTCTAAGTATGATGAGAAATTAGAAAATAAGAAAGAAATAACCCACAAAACAACTATAATTTTAATAAAAGAAAATGAACCACTTTTTTTACTCTTTGTCATATAATACCTCATCTTTAATTATATCATAATTTAAAAGATAAACAATAAAAAACTAGAGTTATAAACCCTAGCTTTTATCGATCTTTTTATGTAATAATTCTTTAGTAATATTGGGATTTGCTTTGCCTTTTGTTTCTTTCATAACTTGACCGACAAAGAAATCAAATACATTGGTTTTACCATTTTGATATGCAGCAATATTATCTTCATTATTAGCAAGTATATTATCAATTACTTCCTCGATATATTTTTCATCACTAATTTGTTTATTATCCGAAGAAATAAACTCTTTAGGTTCTTTTCTTTCTTCGAGCGATTTATTAAATATTTCTTTAGCTTGTTTCGAAGATATTGTTCCTTCGTTTAAGCTATCGACAATTTGTTTTAAAAATTCTGGTTTTAAATAAAAATCACTGATTGAAATTTCTTCTTTATTAAGAAATGATATTATACTTCCATTTAACCAGTTAGCGGCAATTTTTGCATCAATTCCTATCTTTACGCAATTTTCGAAATAATCAGCAAGTGATTTTTCTTTAACAATAACTATAGCACTTAGCTCATCAAGTCCAAATTTATCTGTATACATTTGTTTTCTTTCTAATGCAAGCATTGGTATTTGGGAAGCTATTTCTTTAACAAATTCATCATCGATGATAAACGGAGGAATATTAGGTTCTACAAAGTACTTATAATCAATGGCATCAACTTTGCTACGCATATGCACTGTTGTACCAGTTTCTTCATCAAATCTTCTGGTCTCTTGAATAAGTTCATCCATTTTTCCTTCTTCATAAGCTTTAGATTGCCTTTCATATTCATAAATTATGGCATTTTTGACATTAGCAAAGGAATTAATATTTTTAATTTCAACTTTTGGTGTAATATAATTTCCATTATCATCTTGAAGGTTAACATTGACGTCGCATCTTATTTGTCCTTTTTTAGTATCAGCATCAGAAATATCAGTATATTGATAAATCTTACACATCGTATCTAAAAAAGCTACAGCGGCATCGGCGGAGGTAATACATGGATCAGTAACGCACTCTAAAAGAGGTACTCCTGCCCGATTATAATCAATCAAGGACATGGTATCTAAATGGTCAAGTGCTGCCGAATCTTCCTCTAGATGGATATCTTGAATACTGACGTTTATGATACTTCCATTACACTCAACATCAATATTACCATGAACACCAACTGGCATTGTATTTTGGGTAATTTGATAGCCCTTTGGTAAATCTGGGTAATAATAATTTTTCCGATCAAACATCATTTTCTTAGGTATTTCACAATTTAGAATTCTAGCAGCCATAATAGCCTTTTTGACGCATTCCATATTTAAAGTTGGAAGTATGCCTGGAAAACCTAAATCGATTTCATTTACATTTGTATTAGCTGAAGGAGTATATGCATTAGTGGCCGGTGAAAAAACTTTGGTTTTGCTTTTCATCTCACAGTGCATCTCAAGACCCACGATAACATGATAAGCCATTTAAAACTCCCCCTTTGCTGTTTGATTTTTAAATTCTAATGTGTTTTCTAAAGCATAAGCCATATTTAATACATTTGCATCACCTTTAAATTTACCAGTAATATTAACCCCAATTGGCATCTTATCAATAAAACCACATGGGATTGTTATCGAAGGGTAGCCGCCAAAATTACCAATTGCTAAATGATTTTCTAAAATGATATCATTTCTGGTAATCTTATCTGATGCTTGTTCAAGACTTGGTGCACCTGCCGAAGAGCAAGGTAAAATAAGTCCATCATATTTTTCAAATAACTTATTAAATATTTCTACTAGAAGTCTTCTTACTCTTTTAGCATTTAAAAAGTATTTTTCTTGATTTTCTTTTTGTAAGATAAATGAACCAATGACAAATCTTCTTTTGATAAGTGGTGAAAAGCCTTTAGTTCTTGCATCTTTCATCATATCCATGACATTTTCCCCATTTCCTCTTGGGCCAAAAGGAATACCTGTTAAATTGGAATTATTCGAAGTAGCTTCCGCACAAGATATACAATCATATATCGGCTTTATGGCATTTAAAAGTTTAATATCAACACTTTCTTTATAAACTTCAAAGCCTAAATCTTTAGCTTTTTCTAATAAAGAATCAAAATTATCTAACATTTCTTTAGTTTTAGGATTATCATAATTATCTTTATTACATATCTCATCAATATAAAATAATTTTTTACCTTTGATATTACCATCTAAGCCATTTACTAAAGATACATCATCCATATCTCTTATTGAGGTCATATCTTTTTTATCGTAGCCTTTGATATGATCTACGATGATTGCCGCATCTTTAACGTTCCTTGTAAAAACACCAACATGATCAAGAGATGATGCAAAAGCAAATAGTCCATATCGACTAATAAGTCCATACGAAGGTTTAAAGCCTACGACTCCACAAAAAGCAGCAGGTTTACGAATTGAATCACCTGTATCAGAACCAATTGCATAAGGAACAATTCCTGCAGCAACGCTAGAAGCACTGCCAGCAGAGGATCCGCCAGCCATATGGGAAATATTCCATGGATTATGGACAATACCAGTATTGCCAGTAGTTCCTGTTCCACCCATCGCAAGCTCATCAAGATTGGTTTTGCCAATTAAAAGTGCACCACTATCACATAATTTTTCGTAAGCAGTAGCATTAAAAACCGGTACATAATCTTTTAGGGTATCAGAGCAAGCTGTTGTTTTTATTCCTTTAGTTGATAAATTATCTTTTAAAGCATAAGGAATACCACATAATATGCTGTCACTTTCTTTATATTCTTCATTATCAATTACTAAATTAAATGCATTTAGTTTTCCATTAGTTTTAGCAATTTTACTTCTTGCTTCATCAGCAAGTTCTTTAGGGTTAACTTCTTTATTAACTAAGGCTTCATGAATGGTAGTTAAATCTTTATCTAAATACGTCATTAGCCCACCACCTTTGGAACAATTGCCACATCTTCAATCTTATCATGACAATTTTTTAAAGCATCCTCAGTAGAAATATTTTGCAAGTCTTCATCATCTCTTAAAGAGGAAACCGTAATATCATATGGAAAACTTAAGGGTTCTACTTCACTAATTCCCTCGATATTACTAATAATTTCCATATTTTCTCTTATAACATCAAATTCTTCGAGAAGTAAATTTACTTCTTCTTCTGATAAGTCAAATAGTAAATCATTTGCATATTTATTCATTAACTCTTTTGTAAACATACTTCCTCCTTATGGATATAGACGATTAGGTCCACGGAAAATAAATTCAGCTTCTCTAATATGATCTAGTCCTAGCATTAACATCGTCATTCGCTCTAGGCCAATTGCAAATCCACCATGCGGAGGACAACCATATTTGAAAAATTCCATATAAAATTTTACATCGTCAGTTAATCCTTTTTCTTGAGCATTATGTTGTAATTTGTCATAGCGATGTTCTCTTTGTGCCCCTGATGTAATTTCCATTCCCCGGTATAAAAGATCATAACCAAGTGGGTTATCATTTTCATCACGCATATGATAAAAAGGCCTTTTGGCTTTGTTATAACCAACGATAAATAAAAATTCACTATTATATTCTTCCATGGCAAATTTATAGGCAAGTTTTTCAGTTTCCGCATTTAAATCGCCAACGTCATGAGCTGGTATATCAT
Organism: Bacilli bacterium; assembly: GCA_017544165.1. Taxonomy (GTDB): domain Bacteria; phylum Bacillota_I; class Bacilli_A; order RF39; family UBA660; genus UBA6448. Next base: position 14,853 of record JAFYER010000005.1, on the reverse strand, counting down.
AATTATATCTTTTCTTTAATTCTTGATATAAATCATCAAGTTTAATTACAGGAAAGGCTTTTTTAGGTACAACTAACTCAATGCCAAACTTTTCCTTGATAATATCGCCATATTCTTCGTTTAATTTTTTTAGTGCATAGGTAAGCATATCTTCTTCCAAATGCATGACATCTTCGTATGAATTTATATAAGCAAACTCCAAATCAATTGAGGTAAATTCTGTACAATGTCGATTTGTATTAGAATTTTCGGCTCTAAAGGCTGGAGCTATCTCAAATACTCTTTCAATGCCACTGGCAATAGCCATTTGTTTATAAAATTGGGGGCTTTGCGCTAAAAATGCTTTATTATCAAAATATTTTACTTCAAAAACACTACTACCACTTTCAGAAGCTGTTCCTATTAATTTAGGTGTATGGATTTCCGTAAAATCATTTTCATATAAATACTGCCTTAAATACTTAACAAATGCTGATTGAATAGGAATAATCCATTCTTTCTTTTCATTTCGAAGATCTAGCCAGCGATAATCAAGACGGGTATCTGGAAGGGCATTTTCATCCATTGGATAAGCATCCGCTAAAGAAAGGATTTCAATAGATTCTGGTAAAAACTCTTTTCCGCCATTTTTAACATATTCTGATAAAACCATTTTACCTTTAAAAGATACAACTGAACCATTAGTTATTTCTAAAACTTTCTTAGTAAGAGCTTCATTTTGCTTATCAACAGATACTTGAATAAATGAAGAACGATCTTTAAGCATAATAAAGACCATATATTTAGTATCTCTTACTTTATAAACCATCCCTGAAATCGTGGATAATTCACCATCTTTTAAATCTTTTATTAAAGTTCTCATAATAATACTCCTTTTTAATAATCACAATTTTTTGGGGTTCTTGGATATGGAATAACGTCTCTAATATTATCTACGCCCGTAATATAAATAAGTAGTCTTTCAAATCCCATACCGAAACCTGAATGAACACAACCACCAAATTTACGTAAGTTAATATACCATTCTAGTTCTTTTTGATCCATGCCTAGTTCTTGCATTCTACTAACTAACTTGTCATAGTCTTCCTCTCTTTGACTACCACCCATTAGTTCACCAGCTCCAGGAACTTCAAGGTCGACAGCCGCAACTGTTTTGCCATCATCATTTTGTTTCATGTAAAAGGCTTTAATATCTTTAGGCCAATTATAAATAAAGACTGGTCCATCAAAATACTCAGTTATATATTTTTCGTGTTCTTTGGCAATATCTTCAGCATATTCTGGTTCAAACTCCCATTTTTGTTTGCTTTCTTTTAATATCTTAATGCATTCTTCATGCGTAATTCTGGTAAATTTAGAATTTACTAACTTAGTTAATTTTTCAATTAGTCCTTTTTCCACAAAACTATCTAAGAATCTCATTTCATCTTTGCCATTTTCAAGGACATAGGAAATAACATATTTAAGCATGTTTTCCATAACAAGCATGTCACCCTCAAGGTCGGTAAAAGCCATTTCTGGTTCAATCATCCAAAATTCTGATGCATGCGTTTTTGTATTTGAATTTTCCGCTCTAAATGTTGGCCCAAAAGTATAAACCTTTTTATAATTCATGGCAAAAGGTTCAACATGTAATTGACCAGAAACTGTAAGAGAAGCTACCTTGCCAAAAAAGTCTTTTGTATAGTCAGGTTTGCCATTAACTCTATTTAAATCAAGTGTTGTAACTTGGAACATTTCTCCGGCTCCTTCGCAATCATTGGCCGTTATAATTGGTGTATGAACATAGACAAAATTATTTTCATTAAAGAATTTATGAACAGCAAAAGCTGCTAAACTACGTATTCTAAATACGGCTGTAAAAAGATTAGTTCTTGGTCTTAAATAAAGATTTTCTCTTAAAAACTCTCTTGTATGTCTCTTGGGTTGAATTGGATAATCTTCAGGGCAAGAACCAAGTAAGGTTATCTTATCAGCTTTAATTTCATAATCATCCTTACCTTCACTTTTGACAAGTTTACCTTCGATTTTTAATGCACATCCTACTAAAAGTTTAGATATTTCACTAAAATTATCAAGTTTTGTGTCGTAAACTACTTGAATGCCCTCTTGGGTAGTTCCATCATTTAAAGCTATAAAACCAAATTCTTTCTGAGGTCTATGGTTTCTAACCCAACCACATATTTCAATATCCTTATCTAAATATTTTTTGACATCTTTTAATATATCTTTTAAATCCATTTATATCACTCCTAACATATATTCTATTATTTCATCTTCTGGTACTTCAACTTCTTCACCTGTTAAATTATCTTTAACAGTTATTAATCCTTTTTTAAGCTCTTCATCCTCTAAAAGAATTACATTTCTAGAATCTATATCATTTTCTGCATAATTTGTATCACATACAACGCCCGATAATCTTAAATCATTTATTAAAATATTTGCTTTTAGCTTTTCTTCTTTACTATTTGCGTTTATAAATACATCAATACTTTCCTCATTTAAATCAGCCATTTCATCTATTAATACGCTTGTATCAATAACACTTATAGTATCTTTATTAGTGTCGGTATAGCCTAATACAACATCTTTATTTAAATAAGAACAAATTATTTCCCCAGCATTATTATCAGTTTCATAATCGACTTCTATGTAATCCAAATACTCTTGTAACGAAGTATTTTCTTTCATACTAACCAATGGATCTAATCCAAGTTCTTTAAAAATATTTGTCATCAAGGAAATATGCTCCGCTAGTAAGTTATCATTAGTACATCCTTTTGTAATAAAGATGATTTTATCTTTTTTTATTACAAAACACTTTTCAAATTCATCTTCGATTGGTTCTGATAAAGCAAAATCATAATTATAAAGTCTTGCATATTCCTGAACAATATTAATAACCCTCTGATATTTTTTACTTAACATATAAGCCTCCTTTTTATAAAAAAAGACCTAGATGCTGTAAGGGCGAGATTTACCCGCGGTACCACCTTACTTCTAGGCCTCTTTAATATATCGCATTATTTGCGTTTCTATGTTAACGGAAGTCGTCAATTTCCCATAGAAAATACACCTTTATTGTAGTATAAAACCATTTATAAGTCAAACAAAAAGAAGGATTATTTTTCTCCTTCTTCGAGCATTTTAGTAATAAAAAGACCATAACCAGTCATCGGATTATCGACAATGACATGAGTTAATACTCCTATTATATTATCATTTTGAATAATTGGTGAACCACTCATACCTTGAATAACACCCCCTGTTTTTTGAGTTAACTCTTCATCAATTATTTTAAAAGTAATATTTTTGATTTGACTTGTTTCATTTATATTAGTAATTTCAATTAAATAATTTTTTATATCTTTATTTTCTAATACGGTTTTAATATATGCTTTTCCAAGTTTTACATCACTTGATACTTTAATTGGAACATAGTCTGGTAATATTTCATTATAATAGCCAAATATACCATATCTAGTATTTTTATCAATATAACCAAAAGTATTTTTTTCGTTAAAAGTAGATATTTTACTTCCTGCGACACCGGGATAACTTTTTTCAATATTTGTAATATAACTTTCAAAAATACTACCGCTTTTAATTTCGACAATACTATTTGTTTCACTTTCGGATATTTCATGACCTAAAGCCCCAAATATATTTGTTTCGGGATCAATATAAGTAAGTGTACCAATTCCCTTGATGGAGCTTTTAACATATAACCCCGTTTTATATTTACCATCACTTAAAACAAGAGGTAGTTTAGTAGTCATTACTTTCCCTTTTCTTTTAAAGGTAACTTTAATGCTTCTTTTGTCAGATGATTCCTCAATTACTTTGGTCATATCATCAACATTTGATACATCTATGTCATTGATTTTAATAATATAATCATTATTAATAAGTTCTGGTTTTCCTTTGTTATACTTACCATCAATTTTATAAAAACCAACAATCATAATACCATCTGTATCAACTTTAACCCCAATTGTATCGCCACCTGGAATAATGTAATTTGAATATGCAAAAATATTTAAGGGCCAAAATAAAATAGTCAATAATATTAATACTTTTTTCATACTTATCACTTTAATATTATTAACTATTAAAAATATTTTAAATTAGAAATAAATGGAAATTATTCTTCAGTTTTAAAATCTTTAAGTTCACCATTTTCCATCAAAATCTTATTGACTTTGTCAGTAGCATCTTTTAGCTTTTCAGAGCAAAATTTAGCTAAATTCATAGCCTCTGTATACTTTTTAATTGCTTCGTCTAAACCCTCTTCCCCACTTTCAAGTTCTTTAACGATTGTTTCTAATTCTTTCAAACTTTCCTCAAAAGTTTTTTCTTTACTTGCCATTTTTTACCTCCATTACTTTTGCTTTAATATCACCTTTATATAATTTAATATTTAAAATATCATCTTTCTTAAGCTTACTACTATCCGTAACAGCTTTTTCATCTTTGGTTACTACCGAATATCCTTTTTCTAGAATTCCCAAAGGATTTAATAGTTTAATCGATTTAATTAACATATCTAGTTTTTGAACACTTTTATCTAAAAGTTTCTCGGGATTTCTCATTACAAAACTAGATGTAACTAAATTATATTTATTAATTTTATTATTAATTAAATTTTTAAAATTAAATGATAAGGACTCAACTAAATTATCTAGTTTTTGTTCTTTTATTTCATAAATACTCATCGGATTTTTTAAAATATATGATCTTTTAAATCTTTCGAGCATAATAAATTTTTGATTGACCATATTTTTAATATTTTTATTAAGTCTTATTACGAAATTGTCTATAAGAGTTTGAACATCGATGATTGTTGGCACTGCCATCTCGGCGGCTCCAGTTGGAGTTGGTGCCCGAAGATCTGCGACAAAATCAGCTATTGTAAAATCAATTTCATGACCTACCGCACTTATTATTGGGGTTTTACATTCATATATAGCTCTTGCCACAATTTCTTCATTAAAGGCCCATAAATCTTCGATAGAGCCACCACCCCGGCCAACAATAATTGTATCAAGACCAAATTCATCAGCTTTTTTGATTTGTCTTACGATGTTTTCTTTGGCGCCATCACCTTGAACAAGTGATGGAAATAATATAACTTCGCAAATTGGATATCTTCGCTTTATTGTCGACATAATATCTTTAATAGCGGCCCCAGTCGATGCTGTAATAACCCCTATCCTATTTGGATATTTGGGAATTAGAACTTTATGATCTAAATCAAATAATCCTTCCTTTTCAAGTTTTTTCTTTAATTTTTCATATTCAATAAAAAGTCTACCGATGCCATCCATTTCCATTTTTTCGACGTATATTTGATAGCTTCCTGTCGCAGGATAACATGAAATTCTTCCTTCGATTAAAACGCTCATTCCATCTTCCGGAACAAATGATAAATTTCGAGCGCTTGATTCAAACATTACAGCACTAAGGCGAGAATTATCATCCTTTAAAGTAAAATAAAGATGTCCTCTTGTATGATTTTTAAAATTAGATATTTCACCCTTAATAAAAACTTTATTTAAGAAAAAATCTTTGTCAATTACTGATTTTATATAACTATTAATTTCTGAAATTGTAATATAATCTCTTTCCATATAATACCCTTATTAATCTATATCATTTTAAAGAAAAGTCGTCAACTAAGTCAAATTTTTTTAAAACCCCACCAATTAAATTATAGTTAGTCGTATAATACCGATTTAATGAATTAATTTTATTTTTACTAAGGCCATAATCTTCGCCTGTTTCAAGGATAACCATTTTAAAAACATCCGGAGTAAGCTTTAAAAACATATTAATAAAAAGTTCTATACTTTCCCTACTTGAAACGCTTAGGAAATACTCAAGTTCTTTTATATTATTTTTAAGAATATCACAGTTAATATACCCAAAATCATCATCCAACTCAGCAGTTAAACACGTACAGTTTTCATCATCAAAACTATATTCATTGTCAAAAATATACACACTATGAGTACCATCATTATTGGTTACAATTCCCCAGTTTCCACTATGAAGGTCTGGGTTAACGATAAAAAAGTTAAATAAATACACCTTAATAAATTCCATCATAAGTTTAGAGGATTCTTTTGGATACTTTTCTTCAAAAAAATCCCATATTTTATATAAATGGTTTTCAAATATCGATAAACCCAATTCAGATGCCGTTTTAAAATCTCCTAAAAAATTTAAATCTTCACTTAAATAACTATTTGATTTGATAGAATAATGGTATTTAGCACAATTAACACCAGCAATATTGGCAAGTTTCTCTACTATTATTTCATATTTATTATGATATCTATCTTTCTTTATAAAAAATTTTTTACCATTAATAAATACATATGCCTTATTATTTGCTATCATTGTTCTTTTATCACTTTATCTAAAACAGCATTAATGATCTTGCGAACATTATCATCACTATATTTTTTAGAAAGCTCAATTGCTTCATTAATAACGACTACTTCTGGAGTATCAGTATATTTTAGTTCATATAAAGCTATTTCTAAAATAGCACATCCTGTTTTATCAAGCCTTTCAATTGTCCAATTTTTCATATATTTGTTTGCGATTTTATCCAATTCCTCTTTATATGTAATAACACCAAATACAAGATCTTTAACGAATTCATTGTCGATATCCAAATTATCATGAATAATTTTTTCAATATCAAAATCCATTTTTTGTTCCTTACAGATATTTATTTGATATAAAATAACCATTGCTTTTTCTCTAAGTTCGCTTCGACTATGAACCATAAAACTCACCCACATAAAATTATAACACAAAAAAACAGCAAACCAAATATAATTTGCTGACATATATAAAAACAATATTTAATTGCCATGATATTTTAATACCAATACTTATTAACTATGTTTTTAACTGTGTTGTCATGCACAAATATATAACTATGCATATATGTTTCGATGCTAGAAAATAATTGACTAAACTTTATAATTCCTTTTGCATAATAATACTTACTACTTTTAATTCCTTTTTTTATATTTTTTTTGCTATTTTGTGACAAACGCATTACTGTTTTATTATTTTTAATTTTAAAAATATGTCCTAAAAAAGGCAATCCTTCTTTAATGTTTGCAATATATGTTTTTTTAGTATTTATAAAAAGTTTATATTCATCTAAAAGGACTTTACTAATAAATTCTTGATATTCTTTTAGCTTATCTTTATTCTCATTTAAAATAATAAAATCATCCATATAGCATACAAACTTTATATGTAAATTTGCTTCCATATAATGGTGTAATTTATGCATATAAAAAACAGCTAAAAACTGACTACTCATATTTCCAATTGGAAGTCCTTTTCCATATTCATATAACGGCAACTGCATTTTAACTTTATCAGAGTAACTATTAATTGTTTTATTAATATATGATTTATTAGTGCTATTTAAAATAGTCTTCATTAATAAAAGTTCTTCATTACTTAAATCTTTTTGTAAAAATGCAAGTAGCGTCTGATGGTCAATGCTATAAAAATATTTTTTTATATCCATCTTTAAATAATAGAATGTCGAAAAATGTTTCTTATAATATTCTATATATTTTTTTAAAAGTCGAATAGCATAACTAGTCCCCATATTTTTACGAGTAGCACAATTATTATGATTTAAATACTTATTTAATTTTGGCATTAAAATAAACCTTGTAACATAATGGTTAATAATCTTATCATATATACTTTGGCTCATTACCACACGTATTTTGGGTTTATAAACAATAAAAATATTATATTTTCCACCGTCATATTCACCATTTTCTAACACTCTTTTAATACTTACTAAATATTGAAATTTATTTTTCTCAAATGCAAATATTTTGCGCTTATTTTTGACATTTTTTCTTATTTCTTCGTCATATACAATTGCCAAATCTTTTATATTAACTAACATCTTTTACCTTATTGTTTATAAAACCATTTACCATTTTATTAATTTCAACTAAAAAACCGCCTATTTTATAAGCCTTCTTTTCACTTAAATATTTCTTTGTAAATAACCTTTCAATAAAAAAATCAAGTAACGATATATGAGTTTTAATATCAGATTCCATTTTAATTAATTCTTCGCTATTTGACTCATAACTACATCTTATAATTAAGTATAATAAATCATAACTAACATCTCTAATTTTATCTTTAAAATACATATCTTTTCTAGGAACATTTTCCAAAGCATCATCTAATTCCTCTAAAAAAGATTTGTATTTACTTAATATTTTAAAATCATTATTATTTACTCTATACATTTTTCTATGCACTCTATTACTTCAAGAAACTTTTTTTCATCTAATTTTTTTATTTTCTCAGTTAATAAATCAAATCTTTGTTTTAATTCAACTTCATTTTTTATATCATCAATCAATTTACTATACTTATTTAGTTTCTTAAAATCTTTAATAATGGGATCTTTGTCCTTATAAATAATTTGATATGATATCTTTTCTTTTTGCAATTTTTCAATTACCCTATCAATTGCATTATCAGGAAACCCAGCTTTATTATTATTTAAAATCTTATAGTCGAAAAAATAATTCAAAACATATGCGTCAATACCAAAGACATTATAAAATTTACCACTATTTTTATATATCATTAAAAATGTTTTAGCGTTCAAGAAAATCATCCTTTCTTCTTTTCATATAAGACTTAATAATATTTATCAAAAATGCCTTGCAATAATAAATATCATATAGATTATTATTATGATTTTTTATTTCAATAATATCTAAATTTTCAATAATTAAATAATTAACTTTTTTCTTAACATTTAAACCAAACGTGTCAATAATAAGCTTTGTTTCTCCAATGTATTTGATGTCATCCTTTTTCTTAAAAAAAATCAAATAATTCGGATAAACACTTTTTAATATTAAATATCGTTCTATCATTTTAATAATTCCATTGAGACTAGGGATAGGAAGAAGTCCGTAGACCTCTTCCATCTAGTCATTATTTAAGGCATTAGCCTAAGGATAATCTATGAACCTTGCACTTGTTTCCTATAGCCTTGACCATAAAGACATAAAATGCATGGTGCTCACAAAATTGGGCCGGACGCCATTGGTGTTGTTAGCGTTGTTGTTGTTCACGTTACCAGTGCTATTGACGTTGAACACATTGTTGGCGTTACCTGAATTCGGGCTTTTTGTAAAGATTACCCCATTTATGTCCTGCCGGATTGAGAGCCGGCAGGGACGTTGTCCTTCGGACTGCCTCTAACTTATTATATATGGATCGCTATATGTACCGCTTCCACCGCTAAACTCTGTATCAGCTTTAAGATACAAGACGGGCCGGACGCCATAGGTGCTGCCAGCGATGTTGTAGCTCACGAAACCAGAGCTATTGACGGTGAACACATAGCCGGCGTAACCTGAACCCGGGCTTAAAGTCCATTGCACCGTTCCACTTGTTCCCGGTGTAGTTGATGTTATATTTTGAAATAATAGATAACTATTTAATGCACAATCTGTTTTATAATCTCCACTACTCCATCCTGACATTTGATATCCTAAACAAGCATCTCTATTATATGTACTTCCACCATTTGTTGCGTATCCATAATCACTTGGATACATTAGTCCTATTTTTCCATACCAATATACTGCTCTATTTTCTGGTGTTGTTCCTGTATATACTGCTCCTAGTCCATTTATATTTCTTTCTTTATTATAAAATGCTGATGGGCTTCCTTGTGCTGCTGTTGAATATGAATTTGTTCCATATAAATCCCATTTCACTGTGGCGATTTTGGATAGTGCACTGCTTTCTATTTTTTTATATAAAGTTCCAGTTGTGGCTGTATATGCACTTGTTGATGCCGTACTTGGGATATTTACAGTTGTTCCATTTCCATCTAGATAACTATATGTTGCATTATAATAGTTATATCCATTTCCTGCAACTATATTATTTGTTATTGTATAACTTGTATGTAATTTATTACCATTTACATCATAGCCTGTTTTTAAATAATTGGTTCCATTTAGCATCAGCATTAACTGACTATCACTCCAATCGTTTGAACCATAACTTGATGTTGACGATCCAACGCCCGATTGCTTATAATCCCAACGCATTGTATTACTGCTGATTGTTTGATTTCTTATTATCTTAACTAAACTCCCTGTTTTGGTTGTATTGCATTCTGTTTCAGTTCCATATTCACCTGTGCAATATGTCATATTTGGCATAACTCCAATAATTCGCCAAAGTTCACCATTAAAGGAAATATAGTTATCTGGATTTTTACCTGCATATCGCCATTCATTTGGATGATCTTCTGTTAATATCCATGGACTATTTGATACAGCATCGGTACCGCTTTTAGGTAGCATATACGAAATATATTCTGCAAGTTTAGGTTTTTTAGTGCAATTGACATTATCAATATATATCTTTCCAGCATAAGCATTGCCAGCATGGCCGCTTTGAATTGCAGGCGTCTTATAAAAATGTGTTGTGAATGTCCATGTTGTAGAAGTCATTGAACTACCAGATGCTGATATAGCTCTAGTCGTTAGTATTGTCTTTAAATCATTTGCATTATAATCATTTAATTGAACTTCGTTAAAAACTTGTCCATCCGTAGAAACTCCGGAAACAGTAAATTCTTTATTTGCACCAGCAGTCTTTAAATAATGATCTGAATCTATACCCCATTCCCAAACGATATCATATGTACATATTGTATTTGTTGTATAACCGGTTGATAAAGATATTGAAATATTATCCGTTCCGTTAGCTATCTCATATTCTGTTTGAGATACTTCAGCAATATATGGAATCTCATTCATTACTATATCATTCGTAGCGCTTGAAGTAAAAACGGGTCTAGATCCAATCGAAGCTATAACATTCTCAGTATTATAAGACATATTTATCATAACTGCATAAGTGCCAGCCAAAACAAGCATTATAAATAATGCTATAAAAATAGTTAATTTTACAATATTATTAGGCTTTTGTTTAACATTCATACTCTTTTACCCTAAGATAATTTTATAATAAAATAGCAAGATATTCAAGTTAGATTGCATAAAAAAACAAATATTTTAAAATATTTGTTTACCTAGATTGACCAGATTCTTTTTTAGCTATTAATTCGTCTATTTGTCGAACAACTGCTTGTAAACGTGTAGCTAGTTGATGTTGTTCAATTAAAAGCTCTCTTTTATCTTGATTTAATTCCGATTTTTTCATGTAATCACGAGTTTCATTAATCAAAGTTTCTGTTTCGTCAAGATCATCTTCAATCTCACCAAGTCTTTTTTCAAGACTTCCTTTTTCTGCTAGTAGTTCAAAATAAGTATCACGATCTACATCGTCATCCTCGATTACTAAGTCTCCTCTTCCATAACCATAAGCAAGAAGAAATTCATCATCAGTTAAGAGCATTGTGTCATCTTGATCTACCCCATATTTATCTTCATATTTTTTTGCATCTTCATTTTTTTGATATTTTGTCATCTACGTCCTCCGCTAATATTATAATTTAATTCTTCTTCATTTACAATTGTATTTACATCTACATATTTTCTCAGCAACATTATTTTATCAATAAACATTTGATATTTTTTTATTTTAAGATAATGTTTATACTTATTTTCTAAAATATCTTCATATTGGTTAATTAAGTCAATACATCTACCGGAAGATTCTTCGGAAGTATCATCTTCGAGAATTTTTTTAATTAGTATTAATAATTCTTGAAATCTTTTTTCTAATTTATAAGAGACATAATTACTTAAAAAATCTTTATCATAAATTGTAATTTTTTTAACATTAACACTGTTTGTATTACTATTAGGACTAAAGGAATATGTAATGCTTTTTTGAACTTTAATTACTTTTTTAGTTTGATTAACTGATGATAGTAAATGCTTAGTCATGATACTTCTCCCATAAATCCGGTCTATTTTCTTTAGTCAATCTTTCTGCTTCCTTTTGGCGATACTCAGCTATCTTTTTATGATCACCAGAAAGTAGAACTTCAGGAACTTCGTAACCATCATATATTCTTGGTTTTGTATAAACCGGATAATCTAAAAGGCCATTATTAAATGATTCACTTTCCAAAGACTCACCTGTTATAACCCCAGGAATAAGTCTTACTACACTATCGGTAATAGCCATAGCCGCTATCTCCCCGCCAGTTAAAACATAATCTCCAATACATATGACTTCATCAACATAGTTTTTTATTCTTTCGTCTATTCCCTCGTAATGGCCACATATGATTATTAAATGCTTATATTCTTTTAATTTAAGGGCTTTTTGCTCATTATAAAGAGTCCCTTTAGGGTCTAAAAGAATTATGTGACTATCACTAGTTTTTATATCATTTATTGCTCTAACAATTGGATCACACATGATAACCATGCCTGCTCCCCCGCCAAAAGCTGTATCATCCACTTGATTATTATTAAGAGTTGTATACTTGCGAAAATCAATAACATTTATTTCAACCTTTTGGTTTGTAATTGCTCTTTTAATAATTGATTCAGTTAAAAAGCCATCAAATATATTTGGAAAAAGGGAAAGAATATCAATTCTCATAGCATTAACTCCTTACTGTTTTTTACATATATTATTTTATTATCTAGGTCTACCAACTCTAAATACTTATCTATAAGAGGAATAATTAATTTATTACATTTAATAAATGCATTATTTTTATTTAAAAGTATTTCCTTAACAATACCAATTTCTTCTTGGTTATCAACTATTTTAAAACCAAATAATTCAGAATACAAGTATTCATTTTTCTTTAGAAAGGAATCACTTTTTTTAATAAAAATTTCTTGATTTAAAAAATCATCTATTAGATTAATACTTTCATAACCCTCGAGAGATATAATATAGTTATTTTTAAATAATCTTGAAGTTTTTATTATATATTCGTTATTATTAATATAAATCCTATTACCTACTTTAAATAATCTATCTTGAAATCTTTCTTGAGAAATGATTTTTAATTCACCTTTTAAGCCCACAGGTCCAGATATAATACCAATTTTAATAAGATCATTCATGAAAAACCTCATACATAATAATTGAACTGGCCACTGCAGCATTTAAACTTTCGCAATTATTATTCATCGGTATATTGATAAAACCATCACACTTATTTCTAACCTCAAAACTCATTCCTTGACCTTCATTCCCAATAACTATAGCAATATTTTCTTTTTTAACTTTTCTTATATCAACGCCTTTTATGACATCGGTTCCAAGTACATAATATTTTTTTTCTTTAAGAATAGGAATCATTTCAAGCAAATTGGCTCTAATAAAATTGATATTAAAAAGCATTCCTTCACTACTGCGAATAACTTTATCGTTATAAAAATCGACAGTATCACTACTTGCAATAATCGTTTGAAAATTAAAAGCAACAGCACTTCGAATAATCGTTCCTAAATTGCCTGGATCTTGTACTCGGTCAAGAAGCAAAACATTTCCCGTTATATCACATGGAGCCATATATTTACATACTGCCATTAAAGATGGAGGACTAATAAGTGAAGATATTCTTTTCATAATCTCTGGAGTCACATTATATGTTGGAAAATCAGAAATGTAATCTTCCGTGGTTATAATTTCTTGAACAATGCCTTTTTTAATTGCTTCTTCGACTAAATGATGACTTTCAACAATAAACAAATGCTCAATATCGCGATATTTTTTCATTTTAAGTTTAGCCCAATAGATTACCTTTTCATTATTGATACTGCTTATTTTCATTTTCTTAGTTCTTTCCTCCTTAATTTATAATTAGGACAAGCTTTTTCGACGATAGCCCAAAACTTTTTTGAATGATTTCCTTCATAAAAATGAGCCATCTCATGAATAATGACATAATCAATTAAATCAACTTTTTTCTTAATTAGTTCGGTATTTAAAGTTATTGTATTATTATGGCGATTACAAACACCCCATCTTGTCTTCATCTTTCTTATTTTCAATTTGAAATCAGGCAAATTATTAAAACATTTACGACATATACTTATTTCTTCATCAAAAACTTTTTGCATTTCTTCTTTTAGGAAATCCTCTAGCATACTTTCATCTTTAGCATGAATATAGTTTTCTTCGATAAAAGCATTTTCGATACCATCTTCGAAAATAACATCATATCTATTTCCTAAATACCAAAACTCCTGTGCATATTTCATTTGTTCTAAGCATCTTTCATACATCCTTATCAAAGATGATTCATTTTTAGTAATAAGACTTGCTATTTCATCATTTAAGGTATTATGAGGACAAGACACAATTAAATTTCCGTTTTCATCAAAACGAAATACTATATTACGATTATTTTTATAAACAATCTTTACTATTACATCATAATTACCTAAACTAATCTTCATAACTACATTTTAGCAAATAATTAATTATTTTTAAATAGATTGCATAAAAAAATCAATCGCAAAAATGATTTAAACTTTTTAAAAATTATAAAGTATTTTAATAAAAGATAGTATCCAATACAAACTACAATTAGGCGCTATATACTCCACAGTTGTCATGACTATCGATGTATCGCCTCTGTGGCACATGCTTGTTATGTATTCATAAAATTATAATGTATGACCGGAAAGTCTACATTAGGTATATGGCTGACTTAAACTTACTTCATGACCAATACTGGATTAAATACACAATTACTGATGGTTCTGGTAAATCATCCTCTAAAAAACAAAAGATAGTTTTTGAAAAACTACCTTCCGAAGACAAAGTTATTGATTTTGAAGATGAACGCTGCGCTTAGCAGTGTTT